>NZ_CP051630.1:2401989-2712631 GCF_012848855.1 Pyruvatibacter mobilis | reverse complement strand
GCGGATGCGCAGGAAATGCTCCCCGATGATGTAAAGGCCTGATTCGGGCAGCAGGTGATGGATATCCGCCACGCGGCCGGCCAGCGAATTCTCGATCGGGATCATGCCCAGCCGGGCATCGCCCTCACTGATGGCGGCAAATGCCTCTTCGAAGGTGGCGCAGGCACGGGGTTCCATGCCCGGAAACACCTGCTGGCAGGCGATCTGGGAGTTGGCGCCGGGTTCGCCCTGATAGACGATGATGTTGTCTGCGCTCATTTTTGGCTCGTTTCTGGAAGTAGGTGCTGGTCCGCGATCATGCCGATTGGTGGGCAAAATAGGCGCGGGCGCGCTCGAGGTCTTCGGGGCTGTCCACGCCGATCCGCGTGCCCTGTGGCACGATGGCTGCATCCATACGCATGCCGTCCTCCAGCGCCCGCAGCTGTTCCAGCTTCTCGCGTATCTCCAGCGCCGATGGCGGCAGCGAGACGAAGCGTTCAAGCGCGTTACGGCGGAACGCGTAGATGCCCACATGGTGATAAAGCGGCCCGTCGCCCGTCGGCGCGGTGGCGCGGGTGAAGTAGAGCGCCCGGCCGATCTGTGCGTCCGGCGCGGCAAAGCTCGGCACCAGTTTCACGACGTTCGGGTTATCGCGCTCCTGCGCGTCGATGATGACCGAGGCCAGCGTCGCGATGTCGACGGCAGGCTCGGACAAGGGCGCAAGCACAGCCGACAGGATGTCCGCATCAAACACCGGCTGGTCGCCCTGCAGGTTTACGATGACCTGGTGATTGCCCTCGGGGTCCGCTGTGCGCGCTGCAGCCCAGCACCGATCCGTACCGGAAGGCAGGTCCGGGTCCGTCAGCACGGCGTCCCCGCTGGCAGCGGTTACCGCGTCGACGATCTCCCTATCACCGGCGGCGACAAGCACCCGGGCGCCGGGGACGCTTGCCGCCCAGTCCCGCGCAATCTCCCAGACCCGTACGATCATCGGCTTGCCGGCGATATCCAGCAGCGGCTTGCCGGGCAGGCGCGTGGCGGCCATGCGGGCTGGAATGACCAGGAGGGGCTTCAGATCAGCAGGCGCGTCGGTGCGGGAGAATGTGGCGGAAACAGCGGTCATCGGCAGACTATAAATCCCATCAGGCAGGGGCGCGCAAACCGGAGGAAAGGGCCCTGGCGGGGTGATTCGCGGGCGCGGAGAGCAGGCGATGCGACGCTTCGCCGCGCCATCGCCGCCCCGATTGCCCTCAAAGCCCGCAAAAACGGGCAAAATTCAGCCGCTTATACGTCTTGCCCGGCAAAACCGGAAGCGGGTAGTCTGCGCGCCAATCGCGCCGGGCCGCCCACCAAGGGCCTGCGGCGCGGCCCGTGCGACATGGCGCCCCTTCACGGCGTGCGCCAAAGACCCAGTATCCTCCCCGAAGTGCCACTCCGCGCTTTGATCTGACAAACGCTAAAGATAACTCCGGACTTCAGCATTATGGACAGCTTTGAATTCAACAAGATCGCAGGCGCCGTTCTGGCATCGCTCCTGGTGCTGCTCGGCATCGGCATGTTCCTGGCCCCGACCCTCTATCACGCAGCGGAGCCTGAACAGCAGGCCTATGTGGTCGAGGGTGTGGAAGTCGAGGGTGAAGGCGCGGCCGCCGAGGCCCCTGCCGAACAGTCCATCGAGGAGCTGATCCAGCTCGCCACCATTGAGCGCGGCCAGAAGGTGGCCCGCCGCTGCGTGGCCTGCCATACCTTCGAGCAGGGCGGCGAAAACAAGGTCGGCCCGAACCTCTATGGCACCATGGGTGCTTCCAAGGGGCACAGCGACAGCTTCTCTTATTCCGCAGCCCTCCTTGCAAAGGGCGGTGAGTGGACCTGGGATAACATGAACGCCTTCCTGCTGAAGCCGTCTGACTACATTCCGGGCACCGCCATGTCCTTCGCCGGTCTCGGCAAGGCCGAGGACCGCGCTGCGGTGATGGTCTATCTCGCCTCCCTGCGCGGCACGCCGTACCCGAAGCCCGAAGTGGCTGCAGCCCCGGCCGGTGAGGCCCCGGCTGAAGAGGCCGCCGCACCGGCGGATGCCACGGATGCTGCTGCTGACGCACCGGCTGCCGATGATGCAGGCACCGCTGATGGCGACGACATGCCGGGCCGCAACAACTGATCTGGCACACTGCACAACACTGATTCGTGAAGAGGCGGGCCCCTTGCGGGGTCCGCCTCTCGCATATGTGGCGCAGTTTCGTCACAATATGCGTATCGACTGTGGATCGGGCTGCGCCATGCTTGCCCGAAGCACGCTCGCACATTCAGAAACGATCCGGGTACGGAGACATGCGCTTTCGGCTGACATCACGGCATTCACGCACGCATCGCACGGCACGCGGCATTCCTGCCGACACGTGTGCCGCCGCATGGCAATTGGATGTGCGCCGACCTCTGGCAGCCCTGTCCTTGGTTGCGTCATTGGGCGTGGCGTTGCCGCTGGCCGCCGTGCCCCAGGCCCACGCGCAGGAGACGGTGACGACCAACGGCCTGTCGTTGATCGGTGAGCCCAAATACGCCCCCGACTTCACCCATTTCGACTATGTGAACCCCGATGCGCCGAAGGGAGGCCGCCTGCGCCAGGCGCTCTATGGCACCTTTGACAGCCTCAACCCCTTCGTCGTGAAGGGGAAGCCTGGCCCGGTCACTCTCGTCTACGACACGCTGATGGCGGATTCGATGGACGAGCCGAGCGCCGAATACGGCCTGGTGGCGAAGTCTGTGACCTATCCGGAGGATTTCGGCTGGGTCGAATTTGAACTCCACGACATTGCGCGCTGGCATGACGGAAAGCCGGTGACCGCAGCGGACGTGATTTTCTCTTTCGAGGCGCTCACCACCAACCATCCGCATTATGCCGGCTACTATGCCAACGTCACCAAGGCGGAAGCGCTGTCGGACCACAAGGTGCGTTTCACCTTCGACCAGACCGGCAACCGGGAACTGCCTCTGATCATGGGCCAACTCCCCGTGCTGCCCGCCCATTACTGGGACGGGTCTGACGGGCGCGACATCACCCAGACAACGCTTGAGCCGCCGCTTGGCTCCGGCCCCTACCGCATCACGGATGTGACCCCGGGCCGCAAGGTCGTGTTCGAGCGGGTGGCGGATTATTGGGGCCGCGACCTGCCGGTCAATCGCGGCAAGAACAATTTCGACCTCATGGTCTACGAGTTCTTCCTCGACAACACCGCCATGCTGGAAGCCTTCAAGGGAGACCGATACGACGTGCGGGTGGAGAACAGTGCCAAGTCATGGGCCACGGAGTATGACTTCCCGGCGGTGAAGGATGGCCGCGTGGTGCTGCAGACCTTCACCAGCAAGGTACCGTCGCCCATGCAGGCTTTCGTGTTCAACACTCGCCGCGAGAAATTCGCCGACAGCCGCGTGCGCCAGGCCTTCAATCTGGCCTTCGATTTCGAGTGGATGAACAAGAACATCTTCTTTGATCAGTACACGCGCACGGATTCCTTCTTCGAAGGCTCCGAACTCGAGGCCACGGGCCTGCCAAGTCCGAAGGAGCTCGAGTTGCTCGAACCCCTGCGCGGTCAGGTGCCCGAGGAAGTATTCACCCAGGATTTCGAGAACCCCACCAACCCGGACACCCGCGCCGTCCGCGCCAATCTACGCAAGGCAGCCGGGCTGCTGAGGGAAGCCGGCTGGGTTGTGACGGACGGCAAGCTGGTCAACGGCACCAGCGGCGAAGCAATGACCGTCGAGTTCCTGCTGCAGTCGCCCTCTTTCGAGCGGGTGGTTCTGCCCTTCAAGCAGAGCCTGGAGCGGCTGGGGATCGAGGCATCCGTTCGGACGGTGGATACGTCGCAATACCAGGCGCGCGAGGAGACCTTCGACTTTGACATCATCGTCGACAGTTTCAGCCAGTCCCTGTCGCCGGGCAACGAGCAGCGGGATTTCTGGGGCTCGGAAGGAGCCGACAAAGAAGGCGCCCGCAACACGATCGGCATCAAGGACCCGGCGGTGGATGCGCTGATCGAGAAGATTATCTTCGCACCAGACCGTGAGACGCTGGTGGCTGCCTCCCGCGCGCTTGACCGGGTGCTGCTGTGGAACCACTACGTGATCCCGCAATGGTGGAGCCCCCTGCGCTCGGCCCGCTGGAACCGCTTCGGCCTGCCCGACACCTTGCCGGACTACGCCCCGCTGGGCGGCTTCCCCACCGTGTGGTGGTATGACGACACAGCGTCCGCGGCTAGCAGCGGGAGCAGCCAGTGAGGGCGCGGCTCGCGGCCCTTGCCGCCACGATCGCCCTGGCGTTCACCGGTCCTGCGCAGGCGGAAAGCCTGGCTCCCAATGGGGGAGAGTGGCGCCACGGTATGTCGATCTTCGGCGACCTGAAATATGACGCCGGGTTCCCGCATTTCGACTACGCCGACCCCGCCGCACCGAAGGGCGGTGAGCTGCGGCTGATTCCCTCCGAGGCGTATCTCAACCAGGGTTTCCTCACTTTCGACACCCTCAACATCTTCGTGCTCAAGGGCTCGGGCGCCCATGGCATGCGGCTCACCTTCGATACGTTGATGACCCGCGCGTGGGACGAGCCGGACGCCATGTATGGCCTTGCAGCGGAAGCGGCCGCCATCGCGCCGGACCGCATGTCTGTTGCGTTCCGCCTCCGTGACGGCGCGCGGTTTCATGACGGCAGCCCGGTCATGGTGGACGATGTGGTGTTCACCTTCGATCTCCTGAAGGAGAAGGGACATCCGCTGCTCACCACGGCTATCCGTGACGTGGTATCCGCCGAGGCGGCGGGCGACCGCACCGTGGTCTACCGATTCCAGGGCGACCTCGTGCGCGACCTGCCCTTCACGGTTGCCGAGCTGCCGATCCTGTCCAAGGCCTATTATTCCGACCACGACTTTTCAGCCTCGTCGCTCGAGCCGCCGCTTGGCTCAGGCCCCTATCGCGTGGATGACGTACAGCAGGGGCGCTCGATAACCCACCGTCTGGACCCTGACTATTGGGGCCGTGACCTGCCGGTGAACCGGGGGCGCTTCAACTTCGGCACAGTGCGCTTTGAATATTTCCGGGACCGGACGGCTGCCTTCGAGGCCTTCAAGTCCGGCGAATACACCTTCCGGGAGGAATTCACCTCCCGCTTCTGGGCCACGAAGTACGAGTTCCCCGCCGTCACCGATGGCCGTGTCATCAAGCTGACGACGCCGGACAACCGCCCTTCAGGCACCCAGGGGTGGTTCATCAACACGCGGAAGGCCAAGTTCGCCGACCCCCGCGTGCGGCAGGCGCTGGGCTATGCGTTCGATTTCGAGTGGACCAACCGGCTCCATTTCCATGGTCTCTATACGCGCACGCAGAGCTATTTCGAAAACTCCGACATGAAGGCCGAGGGCCCGCCGAGCGAGGCCGAACTGGCCCTGCTCGAGCCCTTTCGCGGCCAGGTGCCTGACGAGGTCTTTACCGAGGCCTGGGTGCCGCCTGTCTCCAATGGCTCAGGTCAGGACCGGCGGATGCTGAAGCGCGGCCGGGATCTCTTGGCTGACGCTGGCTGGGTGGTCTCCGACGGCAAGGCGCGCAACGCGGCGGGTGAGGTGCTCACCATCGAGTTCCTGTCCGACACCCCCACCTTCGAGCGCGTGCTGCAGCCCTTCATCAAGAATCTTGGCCTGCTCGGCATCGATGCCAGCATCCGCCAGGTGGATGCGGCGCAATTTGAGGAGCGGCTCAAGGATTTCGATTTCGACATCATCATCCGCCGCTTCTCCATGCGCGAGACGCCCGGCGTGGAGCTGCGGGCCTTCATGGGCTCGGAGACAGCCGATCAGCCCGGCAGCCGCAACCTTGCCGGTATCGCCAATCCGGCGGTGGATGCGCTGATCGACCGGGTGGTCCACGCCACGACGCGGCAAGAGCTGGTGACGGCTACGCGCGCGCTGGACCGGGTGCTGCGCGCGAACCACTACTGGATACCCCAATGGTACAAGGGCGAGCACAATCTGGCTGTCTGGGACAAGTTCGGCTGGCCGGAGGTAAAGCCGAAGTATCACCGCGGTGTTATTCGCCTGTGGTGGGTGGACCCGGAAAAGGAAGCCCGTCTTAACCAGTAGCGACTAGAAACAGCCCCGCAGATTCGCTGACAGCGCCTTGTGGGTTGTCGCGGCGAACAAATAGGGCAAACTGCGATTCGCAGACCGACCTGCCTGCCGACCCAACAGCGCCTGAGCGTTCGACCCAGGGACCGATACCCGCCCGATGGCCGCCTATATCATCAGACGCCTGCTGCTAATGATACCGACCATTCTCGGTATCCTGCTGGTGGCATTCGCCATCGTCCAATTCGCCCCCGGCGGGCCGATCGAGCGCATCATCGCCCAGTTGCAGGGCAATGACGTATCCGCCACGTCACGCATCGGCGGCTCTCCCGGCGGGGACCTGGGGGCAGGGGCGCAATCAGCCGGCGGCGACACCGGCGGTACGGCCAAGTATCGCGGCGCGCAGGGGCTTGATCCTGAATTCATCGCCGAACTCGAACGCCAGTTCGGCTTCGACAAGCCCGTCCATGTGCGCTTTGCCGACATGGTGTGGAACTACATCCGCTTTGATTTCGGCGAGAGCTATTTCCGCGACGTGAAGGTGATCGATCTGATCGCCGAGAAACTCCCGGTGTCAATCACGCTCGGCCTGTGGACCATGCTTATCGCCTACACGATCTCCATTCCCCTCGGGGTGATGAAGGCAGTGCGTGACGGCACGCCGTTCGATGTGTGGACATCGGCTGTCATCATCGTCGGCTATGCCATCCCGGGCTTCCTGTTTGCGGTGCTTCTGATCGTGCTGTTTGCCGGCGGCAGTTATTTCGACCTCTTCCCCCTGCGTGGGCTGACCTCCGATAATTGGGACGAGCTTTCCTTCTTCGGCAAGGTGGGTGACTACCTCTGGCACATCATCCTGCCGGTGATGTCGCTGGTGATTTCAGCTTTCGCCACCACGACACTGCTGACAAAGAATTCCTTCCTCGACGAGATCCGCAAGCATTACGTGGTCACTGCCCGGGCCAAGGGCCTCGGCGAGCGGCAGGTGCTGTATGGGCACGTCTTCCGCAACGCCATGCTCATCGTCATCGCGGGCTTCCCCGGTGCCTTCATTGGTGCGTTCTTCACGGGCTCGCTACTGATCGAGACGGTGTTCTCCCTCGACGGGCTCGGGCTCTTGGGCTTTGAATCCATCGTCAACCGCGATTACGCGGTGGTGTTCGCGACGCTCTACATCTTCGGCCTCATCGGCCTCATCGTGACGCTGCTGTCGGACATCACCTACACGCTGGTCGATCCGCGCATCGATTTCGAGGCGAGGTAGGCCATGCTCACCGCCCTGATGCAGAAAACAGCGCTCGGCCGCGTGAACTGGGAAGCGACATGGATCGGCCGCTTCAACAAGGCGCGCACCTCGCCCATCAACCAGCGGCGCTGGCGCAACTTCAAGGCCAACAAGCGCGGCTACTGGGCCATGTGGGTGTTTTTCACCCTGTTTGTCGTAAGCCTGTTCGCCGAGTTCATCGCCAACGACAAGCCGCTGCTCGTCACCTTTGAGGGCGGCATCTACATGCCCGTCTTCACCGCCTATCCGGAGACCGAGTTCGGCGGCGACTTCGCGACCGAAGCGGATTACCGCGATCCCTTCGTGCAGGAGCTGATCAAGGACAAGGGCGGCATCATCATCTGGCCGCTGATCCGCTACAGCTACGACACCATCAACCTGGACCTGCCGGTGCCCGCGCCCGCGCCCCCAAGCGCCGAAAACTGGCTGGGGACGGATGACCAGGGCCGTGACGTGGTGGCGCGGGTGATCTACGGCTTCCGCATCTCGGTCCTGTTCGGGCTCATCCTCACGGTGTTCTCGTCCATCGTCGGCGTGGCGGCGGGTGCGGTGCAGGGCTATTTCGGCGGCTGGACTGATCTCATCTTCCAGCGGCTGATCGAGATATGGACGTCGATCCCGGCGCTCTACCTGATCATCATCATTGCCGCCGTCATCGAGCCCACCTTCTGGATCCTGCTCGGCACATTGCTGCTGTTCTCCTGGGTGGCACTCGTGGGCGTCGTGCGCGCGGAGTTCCTGCGCGGCCGCAATCTCGAATATGTAAGCGCTGCCAAGGCGCTGGGCCTGCGCAACATCACCATCATGTTCAAGCACGTGCTGCCCAATGCCATGGTGGCCACGCTTACCTTCCTGCCCTTCATCCTCAATTCGTCCATCACCACCCTGACGGCGCTGGACTTCCTGGGCTTCGGCCTGCCGCCCGGCTCACCCTCCCTCGGTGAATTGCTGGCGCAGGGCAAGAACAACCTCCAGGCGCCGTGGCTGGGCTTCACCGGCTTCATCGTCATTGCCACCATGCTGAGCCTGCTGGTGTTCGTCGGCGAGGCGGTGCGGGATGCCTTCGACCCGAGAAAGACGCTGCGATGAGCCAGGACACGTCCCGCAGGGGCGACAAGCTGGTCGACGTCGAAGACCTCTCGGTCGCCTTCACCCAGGACGGCAGCCAGACGCTCGCCGTGGACAGAGTGTCGTTCCACATCAGCGAAGGCGAGACGCTGGCGCTGGTGGGGGAATCCGGATCAGGCAAATCCGTCTCCGCCCTGTCACTGATGCAGCTCCTGCCCTATCCGGCAGCATCGCATCCGTCGGGCACCATCCGCTATCGCGGCAAGAATGTCGTGGGCGCGGATGAACGCACGTTGATGGGCATTCGCGGCAACGAGATCTCGATGATCTTCCAGGAGCCGATGACATCGCTCAATCCGCTGCACACCATCGAGCGGCAGGTGGGCGAAGTGCTGGCTGTCCATCGGGGCCTCCGCGCCGAAGCCGCCCGTAAGCGGGTGCTGGAACTGCTCAACAAGGTCGGCCTCCAGAACGCCGAGAAGCGCCTTGGTGCCTACCCGCACGAATTGTCCGGCGGCCAGCGCCAGCGCGTGATGATCGCCATGGCGCTCGCCAACGAGCCGCGCCTGCTCATCGCCGATGAACCGACCACGGCCCTGGACGTGACCGTGCAGGCGCAGATCCTGAAACTGCTCAAGGGGCTCCAGAAGGAGATGGGCATGGCCATGCTGCTCATCACCCATGACCTCGGTATCGTCCGCAAGATGGCCGACCGGGTTTGCGTCATGAAGCATGGCCATATCGTCGAGACCGGCGAGACGCAACGCCTGTTTGCGGACCCGCAGCATGACTACACCCGCCACCTCCTGAGCAGCGAACCCAAGGGCAAGCCGCTGGCAGCCCGGCCGGATGCGCCGGAGATCATGAAGACCGACGATCTCAAGGTATGGTTCCCGATCAAGAAGGGGGTGCTGAAACGCACCGTGGACCACGTGAAGGCGGTGGATGGTATCTCGCTGTCAGTGAGGCGCGGGCACACGGTCGGCGTGGTGGGTGAATCCGGGTCCGGCAAGACGACTCTGGGGCTTGGCCTGCTGCGGCTGATCGAAAGCGACGGACCCATCGTCTTCATGGGTCAGCACATCGAGGATGAAAGCTGGTCGAAGCTGCGGGCCCGCCGCGCGGACATGCAGATCGTCTTCCAGGACCCGTTCGGTTCCCTCAGCCCGCGCCTGTCGGTGGCGCAAATCGTGGAAGAAGGGCTGCTGGTGCATGGCTCGGGCCTCGGCTATGACGCCCGCCGCCAGCGCGTGGCTGAAGCACTGACGGAAGTGGGGCTCGATCCCGCCACCATGGACCGGTATCCGCATGAATTCTCCGGTGGCCAGCGCCAGCGCATCGCCATTGCTCGCGCCATGGCGCTGAAGCCGGATTTCGTGGTGCTGGACGAGCCGACAAGCGCGCTGGACATGTCCGTGCAGGCGCAGATCGTTGATCTACTGCGCGACCTGCAGCAGCGCCACGACCTGGCCTATCTGTTTATCAGCCACGACCTGAAAGTCGTGCGCGCCCTCGCTGACGAAGTCATCGTCATGCGCAATGGCAAGGTTGTGGAACAAGGTGCGGCGGACCAGATCTTTGATCATCCGCAGACGGAGTATACAAAGGCCCTGATGGCCGCAGCCTTCGATCTTGAAGCTGCACCTGAAGGCGTGGTGGCGAGCTAGGGTGCCCGCAGGCCCGGCATCCGGCGCACGGATGTGACCGGCCCGTCCGTCTCCGCGATGCGGGCAATGGCGGGTGCCACGGGTTCTGCAACAATCTTCATGTAGGTGGCGTTTGCGTGAAGCAGCGTGTCGCCATCCAGCATGATCCCCACATGACCTTTCCAGAACACAAGATCCCCGCGCGCAAAGGGCGCGCCGTCCGGCAGGGTTTCGCCCAAGGCTGCTTCCTGCATGTCGGTGTCACGCGGGCAGGCAAAGCCCGCCGCATGAAGCGCATTCTGGACAAGGCCTGAGCAATCAAGGCCGAGGCTCGACCGGCCGCCCCACAGATAGGGTGTCTCCAGAAACCCTTCCGCCACGGCCACGAAGTCATCTTCCCTGTCGGCTACCCCGCGCAAATGCTGGCTCACCATGTAGCCGCCCCCGGCAAGACGGCTGAACCGGTCTTCCGTCCCGGAAATCACCACCGGGCTGTTGAGGGAAACCCAGCCTGTCACCGGTGATTTGATGTCCGCGGCCCGGTAGATGAAGCTGCGGACGGCAGAAACCGCATGGGTAGGCGCAGGTGCACCCTCGGCGATGTCACGCGCCGCGACATAACCGACATAGCCGTCACGCCGGGCTTGCACCCAGGCAAAACCTTCGGCCCGGTCAAAAACTGTCACCGTTTCCCCCAGCAGCAGTTCGGTGTCCCGGGGGGCATCGGCAGCGGGCCGGCGGCGCAGGGCCGTGACGGGCACTGTCACATGCGCCGGTGTACCTTCCACGAAGCGGGGTGCCTCAACGCGGCCTTCAAGAGCGCGGTCGGCAAGATCCGGCCGCACCGCATTGAGGCGCGTATCGAGAAATGATGGGGTGGGCATCAGATGTCCCTGGCATGCTTGGCAATCAGTTCCGCGAACTCGGAAAGATAGACCGAGCCCTTTACCGTTCGCTGAACGAGCACGTTACGTCGATCCGTCTCATCGCGCTTGCGCTTTAGCAGATCCATGCGGCCCATGGCGTCCAACGCGCGGGTGATGGCGGGCTTTGAGATGTTCAGCTTTTCAGCAAGGCCACGCACGGTGTGGGGCGGAGGCGACAGATAAACGGTGAGCAGGATGGCCATCTGCCGGGACGACAGGTCCGGCCCGTCATCCCGCACCGTATCCGCGACAACATTGTGCCAGAGCTTCAATGCCTCAACGGATTTGAGTTCCATTGCGCCACCCCCCAAAGCCGTCCGTCACAAGGCCCCCCACAGGCTCTCACGGGACGTCCCTCTATGGTTAATGGTAGCGGTGGAGGGGCGCGTGCTGCAACCGCCTGCGAAATGAAAAACATTCACGAGGCTGATAAGTGCCGACAATTTTGTCAGCTCACGCATGGTATCTGACCGCGCGTCCAGCTCAGCCGTAGCGGGCGCACAGCAGGTGATAAATCGCGCGCGCCGCCTGCAACTCACCGCCGACAGGCCGTCCCGGCTTGGGCTTGGGCGTCCAGCCATAGACGTCGAAATGCACATAGGCGTCGGTCTGCGTCACGAAGCGGTTGAGGAACAGGGCTGCGGTGATGGAGCCGGCGAAGGAACTCTCCGGTGCATGGTTGATGTCCGCCACCTTGCTGTCGAGCATGCTCTCATAGCCGTCCCACAGGGGCAGCTGCCACAGCGGGTCATGGGTGGTTTCGGCCGCTGCGCTGATCTCTTGGGCAAGCGCGTCGTTGCGGGTGAAGAAGGGCGGAAGGTCAGGGCCCAGCGCCACGCGGGCGGCACCCGTCAGCGTGGCGAAGTCCACCAGAAGGTCCGGGCTCTCCGTGTCAGCTTCAGCAAGGGCATCCCCCAGCACCAGGCGGCCCTCAGCATCGGTGTTTGAGATTTCGACCGACAGACCCTTGCGGCTGGCCAGCACGTCACCCGGACGGAAGGCATTGCCGGACACGGAGTTCTCGACGGCAGCGACGAGCAGGCGCAGGCGCACATCAAGCCCCCGGTCCATGATCATCTGCGCCAGCGCTATGGCGGTGGCAGCACCGCCCATATCCTTTTTCATCAGCCCCATGAAATTGCCGGGCTTGAGGTTGAGGCCGCCCGTATCGAAGCAGACGCCCTTGCCCACCAGGGTGATCTTGGGCGCATCCGCCCGGCCCCAGGTGAGGTCGATCAGCCGCGGCGCGCGGTCGCTTGCGCGGCCGACTGCATGCACCATGGGGTAATTGTCGCGCAGTAGATCATCGCCGCGGATGACGCTGAGTTTCGCATCGAAGCGGTGATGGAGCTTCTCGGCCTCGGCCTCGAGCTCCGCCGGACCCATGTCGGAAGCCGGGGTATTGATGAGATCGCGGGCCAGGAAAATGCCGCGCGCGATGCGGGAGACTTCAGCGCAGTCAATGCCGTCAGGCACGACCATGCGTACCTTGGGCGCATCTTCCGCAGTGCCGGCGGACGCCTTGTAGCGGTCAAAACTGTAGGTCCCCAGGGCAAAGCCGAGCAGTGCCTGCGCATGATCCGCAGGTGCCGGCTCAAAGTGATAGAGGCCCGGCTGCAACCGCGCGGCGAGCGCGCCGTGCACGAACGCATCCCTGCCGTCGCCGAGACCGAAGAGCACGCGCTCGATCTCGCCATCGGCGGAAACGAGCGTCACCGCCTGACCGGCTTTCGCCTTGAAGCCCTGCGCACTGACAAAGCCCGCTTGCTGCGCGGGCGCACCGGCGAGCCAGCTATCGAGGGCTTCGTCGTCGAGGCAGGTAACGGGAATGGACGGGCCGGATTCGGCAAAAACATCGAGCATGGTCGGGACCGGAGCTTGTGGCGGAGTGACCTGCTATATGGCACGGTCTCAGGGGCAAATGGAACATGGTCCATTGCTGCAACGTGCACCCGGGAGCCTGTCATGCAGACGCCGCCGCTCACCCTTGTCATCGGCAACAAGAACTGGTCGTCCTGGAGCCTCAGGCCGTGGCTTGCCATGAAAAGGGCGGGACTGGCCTTCGAGGAAGCGCATGTGACCCTGCGCCAGGATGCCGAGACCCGTGCCCAGTGTCTGGCCCATTCGCCGTCGGGCAAGGTGCCGGTGCTCAAATGGGGTGAGGAAACGATCTGGGATTCACTCGCCATCCTCGAAACCCTGGCGGACCGCCTGCCCGCGGCGCGGCTGTGGCCGGAGGACGCTCAGGCCCGCGCCCATGGCCGGGCCATCGCCGCTGAAATGCATGCGGGCTTCCAGGCCCTGCGCCGCGACATGCCGATGGACTGCATCCATCACCGGCCCGGCGAGGGCATGAATGATGCGGTGGCAGCGGACATCAGCCGTATCATCGCCCTGTGGGCCGAAGCCCGCGGCCGGTTTGGCGAACAGGCGGGAGAGGGGCAGGGTGGGCCTTTCCTGCTCGGCGCCTTCTCCATAGCGGATGCCATGTATGCGCCCGTGGTGTCGCGCTTTGCCACCTATGCGCCGGACCTTGTGGCCCTGGGTGACCGGGACGGCGTCGCCCGCGCCTATATGGAAACGGTGACCTCGATGCCGGAAATGCGTCAATGGGTGCTTGAGGCGCGCGCGCAAATGGCGGCGCATGATTAATGGTTTCTTGAGGGCTCCCTGACACCATCACGTCAGGACAATCAGCACCGCTGCGCCTTGCGCTGCCCGGTGCCGGCCGTGAAGAGACCCTGACGTGAAACTGCGTTCCCGTTCCCAGATGCTGCCGCTGCGCCGCCCGGCGCAGGCGGTCCTGTTCTGCCTTGCTGCTGGTTTTGTGGCCGGGTGCCAGACCACAGGGTCGAGTGCCCAGGGTCCGCAAGGCCAGGCACTAGGAGAGCGCCTGAGCGAGGCTGACGTCCTATCTGAAATCAACGGCAATGTGGTCGCCAAGGCCGCCTATTGGGGCGGGCTCTATGAGCAGGATCCGCGCAACGCGGAAGCTGCCGCTGAATATGCCGCAGCGCTCCGCTCCATCGGTTCAGTGGACGCAGCCCTCGGCGTGCTGCGCCGGGCCCAGTCCCTGAGCCCCGACGATCCCCGCCTCATGGCCGAGCATGGCAAGACGTTGACAGCCGCCGGCCGCGCGGAAGAAGCCCTGCCGTTGCTTGAGGCCGCCATCGCACAGGACGGCGGCAATTGGCGCACCCTCACAGCTCTCGGCGTGGCACTGGACCAGCTGGCCCGCCACGAGGAAGCCCGCGCAGCCTATCGCCGCGCGATCGCGGCAGGCCCGGGCGAACCGGCCCCGTGGAACAATCTTGGTCTCTCCTATGCGTTGACCGGTCATCTGGAAGACGCGGAGCTGGCGCTGCGCGAGGCCATGGAAACCAACAAGGCCAGCGCCAAGATGCGCCAGAACTTGGCTCTCGTGCTTGGCCTGCGTGGTGACACGACAGATGCGGAGCGCCTGGCCCGTGCCAACAAGGTGCCCGCCGCCGTGGACGGCAACCTCGAGGAGCTGCGCGCGATCGTCACCCAGCCGGCCCTGTGGGCGCGCGAGGCAAACGCCGACAACAACCCGGTGATGATCGAGTAGCGCCCTGCGGCCGCCATCACGAAATGAAAGACCCGCCAGCCATCCGGCCCGGCGGGTTTTTCATGTGCGGTGTTTGGGGCGCATACCTTGTCGGCTAGTTCTGCATGAAGCGGATCGCGGCAGGACCCAGGATCACCACGAACAGCACTGGCAGGAAGAACACGATCATCGGCACGGTGAGCTTGGGCGGCAGCGCTGCGGCTTTCTTTTCGGCGGCCTGCATGCGGATCTCGCGGTTCTCATTCGCCATCACGCGCAAGGCATTGCCGAGCGGCGTACCGTAACGCTCAGCCTGGATGAGGCTGGTCGTGACGGCCTTCACACCGGGCAGCCCCGTACGCTTGCCGAGATTTTCATAGGCAAGGCGCCGGTCCTGGAGATAGGACAATTCAGCCGTTGTCAGCGCCAGTTCTTCAGCGAGTTCCACTGACTGGGACCCGATCTCCGCGGCCACCTTGTTGAAGGCAGCCTCAACCGACATGCCGGATTCAACACAGATCAGCAACAGGTCCAGCGCGTCCGGGAAAGCAAGCTGAATGGCCTGCTGACGCCGAGCAATGAGGTTTTGCACGAAGATGTTGGGCAGGTAGAAGCCGATCACACCCGCACCGCCCGCCAGCGCCAGCTTGCCCAGCGGCCCGTAGGACAGGTTGAGCACGAAGAAGATATAGATCAGCGCCACCACGAACACGATCGGCGGCATGGCGATGCGGAAAAAGAGGAAGGTGTAGATGGGCCCGGGGCCGCGGAAGCCCGCCATCTTCATCTTCAGCTGAAGATCTTCGTCTTCCAGCATGGTGCGCAGGTTAAGCCGGTCCACCAGCTTCTTGGCATAGCCCTTGGGTTGGGCGCGCAGGCTGCCGCGCTTGGTAGCCTCGCGGCTGTCGAGCTCGGCGCGCATCTTGGCGCGCAGGGCTTCGCGCTCTGTCGCCACATGCTTCATGCGGGTGGAAAGGGAATCCTGCTGCATGTAGGGCAGGCCGAGGGTGATGATGGTCGCAAAGGCGGCGCCTGCTGCAAGCAGCATGGTCATCACCTGCGGATCTGTCACCGTATCGACGAATGCCATGAACATGGCGGCTGAATTCCTTGGCTGGCTGGTGGCCTAGTAGTCGAAGCTCACCATCTTCTTCATCACGAGGACGCCACACAGCATCCACAACGCGCCGCCCACGAGCAGCGCCTGGCCCATGCGTTCGCTGAACAGCAGGCCGATATAGTCCGGGGTCGTCAGATAGATGAGGCCCATCACGCCCGGCGGCAGCACACCAATGATGGCGGCCGACGATTTCGCTTCCTGGCTCATGGCGGCGATCTTGCCCTTCAGGGTCTTGCGGTCGCGCAGCACCTTGGAGAGGTTCGACAGGGCTTCGGACAGGTTGCCGCCGGTCTTCTGCTGGATCGAAATCACGATGTGGAAGAAGCGCAGGTCCGACAGCGGCACCCGGTGGGTCATCTTCTCCAGGCCTTGATCGATAGGAATGCCGACCTTCTGGCCTTCCACCAGCTGGCGGAATTCATCCCGCACGGGCCCCTGGGCTTCGCTGGCGATGATATTGATGCAGTCATGCAGTGGCAGACCGGCCTTCAGGCCACGAACGATCACGTCAACAGCGTTTGCAAATTCATCCATGAACTGCTTGAGCCGCCGGCGGCGAAGAAAGGCCAGAAGCCAGCGCGGAAAACCGAAGCCGGCCGCAAAGCCTGACAAAAGGGCGACCAGCATGGCCTGGCCGGTCAGTGACATGAGGCTGAAAACGGCAAGCCCGCCGATGGCGGATGCGATGTGGAAATTGCGCGGCGTGACGTCCAGCCCCGCCTGTTCGAGCCTCACGCGCAGGGTGACACTCTGCTTGCGCGCCTCCTGGGCCTTGTCGAGCTCCTTCAGCGTGTCCTGAACCTGCTTGCGGCGCTGGGCATTGGCGTCGCCGCCGCTGCTGTCGCGCCCGCTGCGGCGGCGTGCATTGGTACCACCCGTCGCAACGGTCATACGCTTGGAGGATTGCTCGCGCTTCGACAGCATGGGGACGATCAGCGCATAGGCCGCGCCGCCCACGCCGAGGACGGCGAGAAAGACGGTGGCGATGAAAACCATCTGGGCATCGAACATGAGCTGCGCCCCTTACGCCTCGGCCGCTTCCAGCGCGCGCGCCAGCTCGCCTTCTAGGCCGTAATAGCGGGCCCGGTCCCAGAAGGCGGGACGTGCGATGCCGGTGGATTTGTGTTGGCCGGAAATGTTGCCCTGGGCGTCTTCGCCATCCATGTCGTAGACGAAGAGATCCTGTGTGATGATGACGTCGCCTTCCATGCCGGTCACCTCGGTGATGTGGGTGATGCGGCGGGAACCGTCGCGCAGGCGCGCAGCCTGGATGATGATGTCAATCGAGCCAGAAATCATCTCGCGGATGGTCTTCGACGGCAGCTTGAAGCCGCCCATGGTGATCATGCTCTCAAGGCGCGACATGGCCTCGCGCGGGCTGTTGGCGTGCAGCGTGCCCATCGAACCGTCATGGCCCGTATTCATCGCCTGCAGGAGATCGAATGCCTCCGGGCCTCGCACCTCACCCACGATGATGCGCTCGGGCCGCATGCGCAGACAGTTGCGCACGAGATCGCGCATGGTGATCTCGCCGGAACCTTCAAGATTGGCTGGCCGCGTTTCAAGACGCACCACATGGGGCTGCTGCAGCTGCAGTTCGGCGGCGTCCTCACAGGTGATGACGCGCTCGTCTTCCTCGATGAATGCCGTCATCGTGTTGAGCAGCGTCGTCTTGCCCGAACCGGTACCGCCGGAGATGAGGACATTGCACCGGCACTTGCCGATGATACCTAGCACCTTGGCGCCTTCCGGCGAGATGGAGCCGAACTTCACCAGGTCGTCCATCCGCAGCTTGTCTTTCTTGAACTTGCGGATGGTGAGGCTGGGCCCGTCAATGGCCAGTGGTGGAGCGATGACGTTGACACGGCTGCCGTCGGGCAGGCGCGCGTCACAAATGGGGCTGGCTTCATCAACACGGCGGCCAACCTGGCTGACGATGCGCTGGCAGATGTTCATCAGCTGCGAATTGTCGCGGAACTTGATGCCCGTCGCCTGAGTCTTGCCGCTCACTTCGATAAACACGTTCTCCGCGCCATTGACCATGATGTCGGCAATGTCGTCGCGCGCCAGAAGCGGCTCAAGGGGGCCGTAGCCCAGCACGTCGTTACAGATGTCCTGGAGCAGCTCTTCCTGCTCCGAGATCGACATGACAACGCTCTTGATCGAGATGATCTCGTTGACGATGTCGCGGATTTCCTCACGCGCGCTTGCCGCATCAAGCTGCGCCAGCTGGGTGAGATCGATCGTGTCGATCAGCGCGTTGAAGATCGTCGTCTTGACCCGGTAGTAGTCCGCCGAGCGTTCCTGCGGTCGCCGCGGCTGGGCGGCGGGCTTTTGTGCGGCATCAGCCGGTGCTGTGGGCTTGGGTGCCGCGGGCTTGGGGGCGGCAGGCTTTGCAGCCGGGGCCGGCGGTGGTGCCGGACGGGCCTGGGCCGGAGGGGGCGCAGCAGGCTGCGCCGGGGCCCGTGGTGGGGTTCCCGGTGTCTGCGGCCCGTCATTATCGCGCCGCCCGAACATGCGCTAGCCCTTCCGTCCAAGCAGCCGGGACAGGATCGACGGCGCACCTTTGGCGCTTGCGGCCATCTGGCGGCCGGACACGACAGAAGCAAGGTGGCGCATGCCCTGCGCTGTCTTGCTGCGGGCATCCACTTCCTCAATCATCTGTCCGTTGTTGGCGGCCTCACCGTAGAGCGCCGCATCAAAGGGCAGCACGAGGGCCGGGTCGCAACCCAGTGCTTCGGCGAAGTCGTGCACGGGAATTTCCGGCCGCTTGGACACACCCACCTGATTGAGCACCAGATGCGGCTCGGCATCATTGGGGCGTGCGGCTTTCAGCGTATCCAGCAGGTTCTTGGTGTTGCGCAGGCTCGCAAGGTCCGGTGTCGCGGTGACGACAATCTCGTCGGACTCAAGCAGCAGCTTGCGGGTCCACGGCGTCCACATATGCGGCAGGTCCAGCACCACACAGGGCACCGAATGACGGACCACGTCGAGCACCAGCTCGAAGGTTTCCTCATCGATCATGTAGTCGCGGTCGAGCGTTGCCGGAGCCGCGAACAGGCTGAGATGCTCCGTACACCGCACGAGCAGGCGTTCGAGCAGCACATCATCCAGGCGCTCGGGCGCATATAGCGCGTCAGCCACGCCCTGGGCCGGGTCCTGGTTAAAGTCGAGACCGCCGGTGCCGAAGGGCAGGTCAAGGTCAACGACAGTCACGTCCTCGTTCATATATTCCGAAATGCACCAGCCCGCATTGTGGGCGATGGTGCTGGAGCCTGCGCCGCCACGCGCACCGACAAAGGCGATGGAGCGGCCAAGGGGCGGAGCCTCCGGGTCCGCATAGAGGTTAGAGATGCTCTCCACCACCTGGACCGGGTTGAACGGTGCCACGAGATAATCGTTCACGCCCTTGCGGATCAGCTCCCGGTACAGCGTGATGTCGTTGGAATGGCCGATGACGACGATGCGCGTGCCCGCGTCGCAGACCTCGGCAAGGCTGTCTAGGGACGCCAGCATCTGCACGCCCGCAAGGCGGCTCTCAACGATGATAAGGCCGGGCGTCGGCGTATCCGAGTAATGGGACACGGCAGCACCGATGCCGCCCATATGCACGGTGAGGTGAGCCTTGGCGAGGCGGCGGTCCTGCGCGGAACGCTGCAGCGCCACGCCGACTTCCGGGGTTTCGCAGAAGGCCTGAATGGTGATGCGCGGCACCGGACGGATCACCGGGTTGTCTCCCGGTGCCGGCTGTGCGGCAGGCGCTGCGGCCATTTGCGGCGCAGCCTCGAAGGGCGAGGCGGCATCCGGAAAAGGCGGCATCTGCGGATCGATATGATGGGCTTCGCTCATCGGCTTTAGGCTCAGTTCTGGTTGACCTGACTGATCGCGCTGGATTCTTCCTCCGCGCGCTCGGTCTGTGTGGTTTCGCCCTGGCGGTAGCGCTCGAGAATGGTCTCGCGGCGCTGTACATCAGCAGGGTCCTCGCCGCGCGGGGCCACGAGATCGCCCGGATCAGCGACCATCACCGCAAGGTTGTTGCGGCTGGCGCAGCCGAAATTGGGCGAGGCCGTGTTGCGCGGGTTGAAGGCGTAATCCTCGGACCAGTTGCCGCAGGGCGACGGCGTGGCGACATACTGGGTGAAGGACAGGATGAGAGGCGCTGTGTGGGCGGACCCGGAGGCGCGGTAATGGCTCAGGCGCAGCCTGTTGGGGCCGACCGCATGGGAATCAAGCCGGGTCTCGACCTCGGCAACCGCACGGGACACAGCGCCGCGATTGGGCGCGCCATCCGGAATGGACAGCACCATCGGCCCATTGCCGCGCGCCTTGTAGCGCGCCGCGAAGTGATCGATGCGGGCGATATCCTCATCCATCAGCGACACGGAATCCGGCGCCACATGGATCATCAGCGTCGCCGCCTGCTCATCCACCGTGATGGGGTGTTCGCGCTGGGCCTTGTAGGATTCCGTCGGGCCGTTCTGCCCGAGATTTGCGCAGGCCGAAACGGACAGCGCCGCTGCCACGGCCAGGGAAAGCGGAAAAAGCGTCTTCAGTCCCATGGCGCTACTCCAGAACAAAGCCGACCGGACCCTGAAGCTGTTTCTTCACGTCCGAGGCGTTGGCCCCATAGGTGCCATTGAGGCGGCCCATGAGAATGGTGTCGATATCGCTGGCCGGCACCTGGTCATCCGTAGGCAGAACGAAATCGCTCTCGTTCTTGGGGTCCACCAGGTAAGGCGTGACGATGACCACCAGTTCCGTTTCCGCGTTGAGGTAGTCACGCGACCGGAACAGGGAGCCGAGAATGGGGATGTCCTTCGCGCCGGGCACGCCGTCGATGTTCTGACGCGTGCTTTCCTGGAGCAGACCGGCCAGGGCCAGCGATCCGCCGGACGGCAGCTCGACGGCAGTTTCCGCACGCCGGACGCGCAGGGCCGGAATGGTGATGCCGTTGATCTGCACCACGTTGCCTTCAGTATCCGTCGCAGTGCCACCCTGCGACACGAAAGCACCTTCAGAGGACAGCTCGCTGACTTCGGTGGAGATCTTCATGCTGATGCGACCATCGGACAGCACCACCGGCGTGAAGGCGAGGCCCACACCGAAGGGCTTGAACTCGATGCGCACATTGCCGTTGCGGTCGCGGTCGGACGGCACCGGGAACTCGCCACCCACAAGGAAGTTGGCGCTCTCACCGGAGATGGCGGTCAGCGTGGGCTCGGCAAGGGTACGCAGCAGTCCGTTGCGCTCAAGCGCTGCCACGGCACCGTCGATCAGGTCCGACCCGCCGACGCCGAAATTGCGCGGCGTGGTGTTGAGACCGCCGAGGGACTGGCCCTGCAGCGAGAAATTGTTGGCGGTGTTGAGGCGCAGCGCCAGGTCACCAATGGAGGTGATGGCCGACAGGTCGATGCCGAGCTGCTTGATAAGCGACCGCTGCATCTCGGCGATGGTGACCTTGAGCAGCACCTGCTCCTTGCCCTCGATCGCCAGCATGTTCAGCACCTTTTCCGGGTCGCCCACAAAGCGGGCGGCTATGTCGCGTGCCTTGCTGGAGGCTGCTGCGTTGGGAACGATGCCGGTCAGCATGATGTTCTCGTTTATCGCTTCCACGTCAATGCGGGAGGAGGGCAGATGACGGCCCAGCACGCCCAGCAGCGAGTCGATGTCGCGCTCAACGCGGATCTCGAGGTTCAGAACCTGGCGGCCCGCCTGGTCGAAGAAGAACGCATTGGTTTCGCCGACCTCCATACCCAGCAGATAGGTGCGGCGGGCACTGCGCACGATCGCGTCGGCAATCTCCGGGTTGGAGATCAGCACGTCCGATGCATCGACCGGCAGTTCCACCACAGCGGCCTTGTTAAGGCCGAGGGTCATGACCTGGCTGTTGGCCCCTTCGCCACCCGGATCGACCCGCACGACGGGAGTGCCTTCCTCGCCGCCTAGCAATTGCGCGGCGCTGGTAGGTGCCGCAGCCGGAGCGGCGCTAAGAACAAAGGCGAGGCCAGCGGCAAGCACGGCCTGGCACAGGAACTGCGGCGTCGTCGTGGCGCGGTTCATATGGTTGCCCAGCCTGCTCATCGGCCGCTCCTCGGCTGCTCGACGGACGTCACGCCATAGCGCACGACCGTGACCGCGCCACCGGAATTGCGGCGGTTGCCGGCGGCGGCAAGCGCACCCGTATCCACCGGTCCGCCTGCGGAGGAATCCGCGATGCTGCGAAGGGAAAGCCAGATGTCGCCGAGCGCCTGCGAGCGCGCCAGCGTTTCCGCCTGGGCAGGAGTAAGCTCAAGGGTGGCAGTCTTGCCGATGGCGATCTTCTCGCCTGACCCATCTTCGGACTGGCCGAAAGTCTGATCGATGGCGAGCACGCGCACATTGGCAAGCACGGTGTCGCTGAAGACCTTTGAGTTGCCACCGGTATCGCTGCGCTCTTCGCGCGTCACGATCACGTCCACCCTGTCGCCTGGCAGGATAAAGCCGCCAGCGCCCGTTTCAGGTGATATTGCGACGGAGACCGCGCGCATGCCGGCGGCAAGGCGCGCCGCCATGAAGCCGGCAGCTTCCGCGTTGATAATCTTGGTATTGGTCACCGGCTCGCCGCGGCGCACGGTGGCGCGCACGAGCGCGCCCTGCATGCCGGTCATGGCGTCAGGCATCTGCTTGCGCACCACATAGCCGGAGGCCAGTGCTTCGGTCGGCCACACCTGCCAGCGCAGGTCCCCCGGGGTGATCTTGGCGCCGATCTCCAGGTCGCGAGACGCGACCAGCACTTCGTCAGTGACGATCTGCGGTTCGGCTGGTGCGGCCTGTTGCACGGGCTGGCTTACGAAACTCGACGCGAGCCAGGCCGCAGCGGCAGCGGCCAGCACGGCGACGATCAGAACAGCGATGCGGGCGACGGACATATGCCTTGGCCTCTGCAAGAAACTCGGTTGGCCGCCCGGGGAAAGAAGGGTCCGGATCGGCACTCTGGCCGGTATCAAACCGGCAATTCGTCAATTCGCAGTTAACCGTATTGGTCCGCTGCGAAGCTTGGTCTTTGCGCTCACCCCAGCCACAGGCTCTGGGCGAAGACGAGCAGGCCGCCTGCCGCAAGAGCGAGGCCGTAGGGCACGCCTTCGCGGGGGTCGTGCAGCCGCAGGATCCACTCCTGGCCGATCAGTGCCTGTGGCAGCGGCATCCCGCGGAAGGAAATCAGCAGCAAGGTGAGGCCACCCCCCAGCATGGTGGTCACCAGCGTGTAGGCGAGGATGCCCTCGTGACCGAGCCAAAGGGCCGTGGCGGCAAACAGCTTGGCGTCGCCGCCGCCGATCCAGCCAGTCGCGAAAAGCGCCATCACGACAGCCAGGGCCCCGAGACCGGTTAGCAGATGCCAGCCAACGGTTTCCAGCGGCAGCGCAGTGCCGGCGGCCGCAATGGGAAAGGCAAGGGCAAGACCGCCGGTGAGCCAGTTGGGAATGCGCATGGCAGCGGCATCCCACAGCGCTGAAGCCAGCATGGCAGCCGGAAACAGGCTGATAACGGCCCATTGCAGCGGGGAATAGTCAGGCAGCTCGGCGAGCACGGGCATCGGGGACGCAACTCCGGATTGGAACGTGCCGCCATTAGGCGGGCGAACCCGTAAAGTCCCGGTAAACCTTAAAATTCGTTCCAAATTGCGCGCGCTGCCGACGCACTGGAACCGGCGCAAAGAAAAGGGCCGCCGGGAAAACCCGGCGGCCCTGATCCGTGTCAGTCAACTGACCTTACTGGCCGCCGCCCATGCGGTCGTTCACATTCTCGAACGCGCCGGTCACGGTACCGCCGAGCGTGTTGACGGCAGTGATGATCACGGCAGCGATGCCGGCAGCAATCAGACCATACTCAATGGCAGTGGCGCCGGATTCACAATCGGCGAAACGCTTGAAAAAATGGCTCATGTAAGCCTCCTCTGGATCAATCCAACAGAGGGAACCCCGGTGTGGCCGTTCCCCTGGGCGCTGGCAGTCGGGACAGGCCACCAGTTCACCTGCGCGCAACGTTAAGTCCAGACCCTTACGTACCGCTTAATGGGCCAGTTAAAATTGGCGAAGACCGGAAGAAAAGAAAAACAGTGAAGTAAAAAGGAAGTAAGAAAAAAGAGAGTCAAATAATAAAGGTGTCGGCACGGGCATGCTTGCTGGCGCGCTGTGTCCAGCGTGGTTAATCAGTTATTGAAGGTAAGACCTGTGCTGACCCTGAGCTAGTCTGTGGCGGGTGTGCCACTGGCCAGGGCCCGCAGGTAGGCGGGATCAAGGATGCGCAGGCCGGGATATTGCCGTTCAGCACAGCCCGATTTCACAAGCGCAGCCAGCCCCGCGGCCACGGTCTGCTCATCGAGCCCGCACATGGCGGCGAGTTCCCGATGCCGCGGCAGGCGGGAAATAATGAGCCCGCCCTCACTTGCAGTGTCCGGCTCCGCCATGCGCAGTAGATCGGCATAAAGTGCCGTACCGGCCTGGCCCGTGTCCGCAGCCAATGGTCTTGGCGTGCGGGTCACGAGATCTGTCGCGAGATCCTGAAGCAGGGCGAGTGCAATCGCCGGCTCTGACTGCAGGAGAGCGGTGAAACGGTCCGCCGGCAGGATGAAGACGTCCGTGCCTGTTTGCGCGACGGCCGACAAGGTGGGCGCAAGCCCCGCCAGTGCATCCAGATGACCAAATAAACCGCCTGCGGCAGTGTCGAAGAAGGTCACATCCCCATGCCGGTCAGCCGGCAGGGAGATGCGCATGACGCCCGCCAGCACGAAGCCGACCGCCGTTTCGCCTGCACCCGGCCCGCGTGCAATGTCGCCCGCGCCATAGCGCGCAAACCGACCCTGTGCCGCCAGAGCGTCGAGCCAGGCAGCATCGCGGCTCCCCAGGCAGGGGATCGCCGCCAGCGGATGGGGAGCAGCGCCAGATACTGCCTGCGGCAGAGCATGAAGCGGCGTTGGTGCATTTAGGGAGGGCTGGACCGGCATGAGGCGCAGGACACCGTGGCTTGGGGTGGCGGGTGCGAAGGCGTGCAATGGTGGCGGCAAAGCCTGTAGGCCGCTTTAAGGTGCCGCTGAAAGCCTTAGGCAAACGCCGGGACACGTCTTGGCAAAAAATTCACCAATTCAAGCGAGGCTGAGAGCCAGTCCCGGCCTGTGGGTGACAGCCTCACATGGGCATCCCGCCGGGCCCTCCGGAGCAGACAGGACCGCATGATGCCGACCCAGAAAAGCCCCGCCCGCCCGCTTGCCTTCGCCATGCTTGGCGCCCTTGCCGCCGGTGCGGCGATCGGTCTGGCCGCAGCGCCCGACGTGGCAGAAGCCGGCGGCATGTACGAGATCCATTCCAGCGACTACACGGTGGGGATCGATCAGGCGCAAGTGCTGCGCATCGAGGGCGCAGCAAGCCTTGTCGCTGTCGGTAACCCATCCATCGCTGATGCTATTATCCAGGACGGCGACATGATCCTGCTGGTGGGCCGCAGCTACGGTGCCACCAATGTTCTCGTCTTCGATGCGGACGGCTCACAGCTCGCCTCGCTCCTGGTCAACGTGGTGGACAAGTCGCCCCGCATGGTGACGGTCAATCGCGGCGCCACACAGCGGAGCTATAACTGCGCACCTGAATGCCGCCCCGTGCTGCGCATCGGTGACGAACACGCCCACGCCAAGGAAATCTCCGAACAGACTATCGCCAAGCAGGGAATTGCCACCGGTAGTGCTGAAGGCAGCGGCCAGGGCGCCGGTGAGTAGGGCGCAAGCGAAGAGGCAACGGCCTGAGCTTCAACCGGACTGATGATTCAAGAAACCCCGGAGCAGCAATGCTCCGGGGTTCTCTTAATGGATTTCTCGAACGGCGAAGGCCGTCAGCGCGCCAGCCGTAGATTGCTAAGGTCGTAGGCGATGGACTGGAACACTTCCCGCAGCTTCGAGTTCGACGGCGAATCGAAATAAAGCTCGGGCGACGTGGCGCAGTCACGGAACACTTCCTGAAGGCTCGGCGAGTTGAGCTGGAAGGTGATGGTATAGACGCGCACGCCTTCCGCCTTCACCCGCTCGCACATCTCCCCAACTTTGTCGTCGATGATGTTCCGCGCGCCGCCAATGCTGTCCGTACCCAGACGTTCGTTGTCGATATAGCCGAAGCTCGTGTAATCCGAGCCGTTGAAGCTCCGCTGACTGACGATCTCGTTGTTACCGTCTGTAAGAAGGATCAATGCCTTCTGCACGTCGGGGTCCGTGTAACTTGCCCCCTCCGTGAACGGGGCGGCCGGCGACAGGACGCGCCAGCCCCACGCCAGACCCTCGGCGATGTTGGTGCCTGAATTGTACCAGGGCTCCATGGCGCGGACCTCGTTCACCAGCAGGGTGCGCGAATTTGTCAGCGGCACCAGCGGGCGCGGGCACGACTTGTTAGGGCCATAGGTCGTGGACGGTGTTTCATCATTGTGGATACGCGCGTTGTCGTATTTGCCGCTGTTCTCCTGACGCTTGCGGTCATTGCCGCCGATGTCATCGTCCAGATAATCATTGCTCGAGTCACGCTCCCGGTCGGATTCATCCGGCCAGAAGTACGGCACGAACAACGTGTCCGCATTGCCCGGCGTCGGCGCCGTATCAAGCGTGTCATGCGGTGCAGGCCGCATTTCCACGCAGCCCTTCCACTCCGCATTACGGATATTGTCGAACAGGGTGAAGTGGTTGGTGGGCCCGCGGCGTGAATCAAAATTCTCCCCGTGGTACCGGGATTGTCCATTCACATCCATCCACTGCATGTCAAAGCCATCGGCCTTGATGTTGACAGCGGTGACGAACGGCACGAGCGACATTCGTAGCAAGGACGGGCGATCCTGATCGCCGAACAGGATACTGACGAGATCTTCCGCGGCCGTGCGCAGGGCCCCGATCTTGCCGTTCCATGCCATCGAGCCCGTATTGTCGAGCACCATGGCAACTTCCAGTGCCTTGGATTCGCGCACCACTTCGATTTCGCTGCCAACCGACAGTGTGTCGAGGCCGATCACCTTGAGGATGGTTGTCGGCAGCTCGGCATTGGCTGTCAGCACGAAGCTGCCATCGCCGGGCACCACGGACACTGAGCCCGGGACGCCAAGCTCGTTGGCGTCGTAATTGGCGTCAAAGAAGCTCTGCGCCATCGCCGTCATCTCGGCGGTGGTGCCGCCGGGGGAGGCGCCAACCGCAAGCCCGGCAGCGTCGAGTGCCCGCTCAAGCCGCTGCTGCACGATGAAGGCGCGGTTGAGATCAACCGCGCCGCCCACCGCTGCGGCGATGGGCAGGATCGAGATTGCCAGGATGATTGCGAAATTGCCGCGGTCATCTCGGCCGAGCGCGCGCATCAAAGAGCCGGCCCGTGCACCGAAGCTGCGGGAGGCATCTGCCAATCGGGAACTGAAGGCGTGGAACTTGTGCATGTGCGGCTCGTTCGGATGCAGCGCCCGGCAGGACCGGTCGCCGTCTGACACCGCCTCGACATGGAGTGCGGCGGCATGCCGAAATGTAAAAGCGCGCGGTGAACGAGGTCCTAAGAAAGGTGGTTAGCGGGAAGTTGCGGTGATGGCTAAAACCCCGGTCAACGCCTTGCGGGGCTGGTAACCGCAATGGGCCTACAAGATGCGCCATGAAGAGAGCCGACCATGTCACATCGCCGGTAGGGTTACTGCTGCGCCGCTTCCGCCGCGACGCGCGCGGCGTGACCGCGATCGAGTTCGCCATGCTGGCATTGCCTTTCTTCTCGATTCTGTTCGCCACCATCGAGACACTTGCCGTTTTCTATGCCTCCGTCAGCCTCGAGACAGCAGCGGCGGATGTCGGGCGGTTGGTACGCACCGGCCAGGCGCAGACGCAAGGCCTGACGCGCGAGCAGATCCGCAACCGCGTCTGCGGCATCATCTTCATGGGGTGCGATGACCGGCTGCAGATCGACGTGCGGCAGTTCAACAACTTCCAGAATGTAAGCTTCAACAATCCGCTCAACGGCGATGGTGACCTGCGCACGGATCTGCTTTTCCAGCCCGGTAATCCCGGCGACATCGTGCTGGTGCGGCTCTTCTATGCCTGGGACATTTCCACACCGCTCATTGGCGCTGCCCTGTCCAATATGTCAGGCGACAAGCATCTGGTGGTGGCAAGCGTCGCGTTCCGCAATGAGCCCTACAACAATCCGGCGGCACAGCAGGGCGGGGGCGGCTGATGCTGATACGGCTTCATGACGCGATGCTGGCTTTCAGGCGCGACCACAAGGGTGTGGCCGCGGTGGAGTTCGCCATCATCCTGCCGCTGATGCTGATCTTCTTCATCGGCGTTGTGGAAACGGCAACCGCGCTCACCGCCAACCGCAAGACGACGGCAGTGGCCAGCACCGTGGCCGACCTAGCGGCGCAGGCAATCACCCTCAGCGATACAAATGTGACCGATATCTTTGGTGCCGCGCGGGCGATCATGGAGCCGCATGGGTCAAACAACATCCAGATCCGCCTCACCAGTGCCTCCGACAATGGCGGCGGCAATGTGCGTGTGGACTGGAGCGACGGCTACAATATGGCCCCCTATTCGCGCGGCCAGTCCGTCAACGTGCCGCCCGATATCGTTTTCACTAATGGCAGCGTGATCATCGCCGAGGTGCGCTACACCTACCAGTCAGCGTTCACCTACTACGCCTATGGCGACATCGCGATGGAGGACAAGTTCTACGCGCGCCCCCGCCGCACCCTCGTGGTCGGGCGCACGCGTTAGACCAAGCCGCCCGCCCAGAGTATGGAGGCTTGCCAGAGCAGGCGCGCCGCCGTCACGTGATGAGGCTGTCCTTCCCGCCCTTGTTCCTCGCCCTGTCGCCCGGCACCGTTAACCATCTTTGTCACTGATGTGTCGCATCCCTGCCGCACCCGTTTGATGCGGTCAGTGGAGGCTCAAGAAGGCCTGAAACCGGGCAATGGCGCACCGGGCAGCGGCAGGAAGCTGACATGTTTCCTGCGGCCATGGGGCACTCGGCCGGGCGTGCTCGGTGCCGGTGCGAGACAGATCGGTTAACCAGGGAAAATGGCGGAGAGACAGGGATTCGAACCCTGGAGACGGTTGCCCGCCTACACGCGTTCCAGGCGTGCGCCTTCGACCACTCGGCCACCTCTCCGCGAGGTCCGGCGTTTCAAGAAGACACCGGGAGGGGCGGAGATAGCGTATCGCACACCGTGCATCAACCTCGATTTTCGGGGAAATGCGCCAAAACGCGGTCAGCTATTTACACTTGCGTCAGCAGCGCGACTGCGGTTTGACTTGGCGCAGACATAAAGTCGCGGTGTGGGCCGCGCAGCCGCTGGCCGGTACCGGGTTCGGGGATCCCCTGTCCGGCCAAGAACAAGCGGCTGTTTACTTGCGTTGGGGCCATGGGGGGCCTGAGAAAAATGATCGTTTTCCGTCTTATCGGTTTGGTGTTCATCGCCGGCGCACTGATGGTGTTCGGCGCCGATGTGCTGCGGTCGCTGGAATCCGGCGAAGTGGGCATCAATTCCTTTGCACAGGTCTGGGCGCTGCTCGACCAGCGCCTGGGTACCACCTCGCTTGAGGGCTTCAAGGCCTGGGCCGAAAGCACGCTTCCGGCTGCCGCATGGGACCCGGGCGTTGTGTCTGTCCTCAGCTATCCGGCCTGGGCCGTGCTGGGCGTAATCGGCATCGTCGTCGCGCTGATTTTCCGCCCGCGCAACGGCTGAGCCGCTAACTCTTTATTAACCGCACAAGAGGGACCGTCAGAACCATGATCCTGCGTGTTCTGACGGTTCTTTTTCTTGCCGCCACCATTGCGGCTGCTGCCAATGACGTGCTCTCGCAAGGGGGCATGGCGTCACTTGGCCAGCTGTGGTTTTCCCTATCGCCGGAAACGCTGAACCTCAGCCAGGCGGTAATCCAGCGCTACGTCTCGCCCGAGCTGTGGGACCCTGGCATCATCTGGCTGCTGGGCCAGCCGGCCACTGTTGTCTTCGGCCTGATCGCGCTGGTGTTCTTCCTTGCGGCCTGGGCCTTTACCCGCCGCCGCTAGGCTGCGACCGCCTCTTCACAGCTGCATTTGTAGATGTCCTCGAAGGTATTCGTCCGCGATATACCGTCGATGAGATCCGTAAACGGAACATCCTTGACCTCCACATCGGCGAGCATCAGGGCCCGCGCAGACCAGTGAATGTCAATGGGGTGCACGCCGGCAGCCCGCAAGAGCTTCTTCTCAAGCGGCCCGAAGCCCCGCTCATCCAACCCCTTCAGATAGGCCTGCTGCCGGTCTGCGGAGATCACGCCGGGCTTGCAGCTGCTGCAGGCTTCGAAGGCGGCGAGCAGCCCGTCCCAGGCAGCAATTGCATCCCGTTGAGCCTCCTTGACGCGCGCGATCAACGCTTCCCGGTGGGCATCCTGGTGCCTGAACGTTTCCTCATCGCCGAACTCATGCGCCGTGTGGCGGCGATGGACGGTCTTCAGGATAGCCAGTTCGGTCATCGCAACCATCCATTGGGCATTGATGGCCGTGCGCAGGGCTGCCAGCACCGCGTCGTCCGGCGTGCCCTCAATGAGATGGGCGCAGCCTTCGGCGGTAATACCGCCAATGCAGGCAGGCAGGTAAGGTTCGTAAAGCTGACCGAATTCCAGATCGATCTGGCACTGGATCGGATCACACGCCGTTTCAGCGGCAATCGAGGCGATAAGCGACGCCTGGATCACTTCCTCGACCGGCAACGGATCAAGCGCGCCTGCGCCCGACATGATGATGGCCTGGGCAATTTTCCACCGGAGCTGAGGTGTATTCCTTGCCATGGTAAGTCCCTCCCTCATGGTTAGAGGGTGAACTATACACGTCAGCACATCTAAGGCGCGTAAAACAAAAATAACAAGCGGACCGGCGGAGCGCTCTGAGGGAGCGAAAAACGACTAGTTGTCGTCCATCTTCAGCGCGGAAATGAAGGCTTCCTGCGGGATGTCCACCTTGCCGAACTGGCGCATCCGCTTCTTGCCCTCTTTCTGCTTGTCGAGCAGCTTGCGCTTGCGGGTCGCATCGCCACCGTAACATTTGGCGGTCACGTCCTTGCGCATGGCGGCGATGGTTTCGCGGGCGATCACGCGGCCGCCAATGGCCGCCTGCACCGGGATCTTGAACAGATGCCGCGGGATCAGGTCCTTGAGCTTCTCGCACATGCCACGGCCGCGCGCTTCTGCCCGGCCCTTGTGGACGATGATTGCCAGCGCATCCACGGGCTCCGCATTGACCAGGATCGACATCTTCACAAGGTCGCCCTGCTGATAGTCCTCGATATTGTAATCGAAGCTGGCATATCCCTTGGTGACCGACTTCAGCCGGTCATAGAAATCAAACACCACTTCGTTGAGCGGCAGGCGATAGACCGCCATGGCGCGGCCGCCCACATAGGTCAGGTCCTGCTGGATGCCGCGGCGGTCTTCACACAGCTTCAGGACAGCGCCGAGATACTCATCGGGGACCAGGATGGTGGCCTTGATCCACGGCTCTTCGATGTAGTCGATCTTCACCGGGTCCGGCATGTCGGCGGGATTGTGCAGCTCCACCATCGTGCCGTCGGTCATGTACATGTGATAGATCACGCTTGGCGCGGTGGTGATGAGATCGATGTTGAACTCACGCTCCAGCCGCTCGCGGATGATCTCCAGATGCAGCAAGCCGAGGAAGCCGCAGCGGAAGCCGAAGCCCAGCGCCGCTGATGTTTCCATCTCATACTCGAAGCTCGCATCATTGAGGCGAAGCTTGCCGAGCGCCTCGCGCAGATCCTCGAACTGCGCGGCATCGACCGGGAACAGGCCGCAGAACACTACAGGCTGTGCCGGCTTGAAGCCCGGCAGGGGTTTTTCCGCAGGGCGCCGTTCCTCGGTGATGGTGTCACCGACCGCTGTGTCCGCCACCTGCTTGATGGAGGCGGTGAGATAACCGATCTCGCCAGGGCCGAGGCTCTCGACCTTTTCCTTCTTCGGGCGGAAGACGCCGACCTCGTCCACGCCGTAGACGGCCTTGGAGGCCATCATGCGGATGCGCTGGCCCTTCTTGAGTTCGCCGTCGATGATCCGCACCAGAACGATCACGCCGAGATAGGCGTCGTACCAGCTGTCCACCAGCATAGCCTTGAGCGGCGCGGCGCGATCCCCTTCCGGCGCGGGCAGACGGGTGACGATGCCTTCCAGCACGTCCTCAATCCCAAGGCCGGTCTTGGCAGAAATCTCGATGGCATCCGACGCATCAAGCCCGATCACGTCCTCGATCTGCTGCTTCACGCGCTCGGGCTCGGCGGCGGGCAGGTCAATCTTGTTGAGGACCGGCACAATCTCGTGGTCGACTTCGATGGCCTGGTAGACATTGGCGAGCGTCTGCGCTTCCACGCCCTGGCTGGCATCCACCACCAGCAGCGAGCCTTCGCAGGCGGCCAGTGAGCGGTTGACCTCATAGGCGAAGTCCACATGGCCCGGCGTGTCGATCAGGTTCAGCACATAGGTCTCGCCGTCCTGCGCCGTGTAATCCAGCCGCACGGTCTGTGCCTTGACGGTAATGCCGCGCTCGCGCTCGATATCCATCGAGTCGAGCACCTGCTCCTTCATCTCACGCTCGCTGAGGCCGCCCGTCTTCTGGATCAGGCGGTCGGCGAGAGTGGATTTACCGTGGTCGATATGGGCAACGATGGAGAAGTTGCGGATTTTGGAAAGCTCTGTCATTTGACGCGGCATATAGCACTGGCCCACCGCCCCGCCTAGGGGATTTGCGAGCGGTCAGACCCGCATTTTTTGCAGGTGGACCAAAGACCTAGAGCCCCGGGCGTGGTCCGGAATGGCGCACATGGTGGGCCTCCTGTTCAGCGCGCTCCTGTTCCCGACGCTGACGCAGCTCATCCTGGAAGGCGCCGGCAATGATGCCTGACGGCAGGCTGACCAGGCCGATGGCCCCGAGGATCAGGAAACCGGCGGCCACCCGCCCGCCGATGGTGGCGGGCACCACGTCGCCATAGCCGACGGTGGAGAGTGTCACCACGCTCCACCACATGGCCGACGGGATGGACCCGAAGGCTTCCGGCGTGGTTTCTCGCTCAAATAGATACATGATGACCGCAGCGCCATAGATCACCAGCAGCGCGATGACCGCCGCCACCACGAGCTGCCGCCAGACCGAGCGCAGGACCCGGATGACGACGCGGGCGGGCTCGAAATATTTGGCGAGCTTGAACAGGCGGGCGAGGCGGAAGGCGCGCAGCCAGGCAAGGTCAGCCCCCGTCATACCGAGGAACAAGAGCACGATCAGCTCCGGCCCGAAGGCCAGCACATCAATAAACAGCCAGAAAGGGCCGGCATAACGCGCGCGGTTGCGCAGGCCGGAGATGCCCCGCGTCTCTCCGGCGCACCACAGGCGCAGCGCAAACTCGATCGCGAAGATGAACAGGACCGCGTCATTGGCAAGATCAAGCGCACGGGCCGTACCCGGCGAGAGCCCCGGCATGGTCTCGATGGTGAACAGCACGACGCTCAGAAGGATGAGCGTGAGGATCACCCAGTTAACCGGCGACAATCCGTGCCGGTCCCATGAATCCAGCAAGAGCTGGCGGTCCATCCAGGCGCGCATGGGCTCCCCTCCCTGATGCGGCATGCAGGCGGTCAGTCAGGTAACCGGGCGGGGCAGGCGCTGTGTGCGTCAGCCGCGCAATTCGCCGCCTGTCGCCTTCACGACGGCCGCCACGACCTTCTCGGAGACCGCATCGATCTCCTTGTCGGTCAGCGTCTGGCTGCGCGGCTGCAGCGTCACCTCGATGCCGACAGACTTGCTGCCCGGCTCAATGCCGGTGCCCTCATAGATATCAAACACCCGCGCGTCGGTAATGAGCTTCTTGTCGGCGCTCCGGGCCGCGCGCAGCAGCTTGTCAGCGGCGATGCCGGAGGTGACGACAAAGGCGAAGTCACGGCGCACCGGCATCAGGTCGATCGCGTCCAGCGGCGGCTTGGAACGGGTGGCCTTCTTGCGCGGGGCGGGAATGGCGTCGAGATAGACTTCGAAGGCAGCAACCCGGCCGGACAGGCCCATTGCCTCGACGACGCGCGGATGCAATTCGCCGAACTGGGCGAGGATGACCTTCGGCCCCAGCGTCAGCAGGCCCGAACGGCCCGGATGATACCAGTTGGCAGCACCAGCCTGCACCTGCGCGTTATCCGCAGCAGCGCCCGCAGCCGCAAGCGCGGCCAGCGCATCGGCCTTGGCGGTGAACACATCCGGCTGGCCCGCGCCCTGCCAGTGACGGCTGACGGCGCCGGCCCTGAGGCCTGATGCGCATGTGGCCTGACCTTCGGGCGTTTCATTCGCATACTGAGCGCCCACTTCGAACAGCGCCACGTCGCGCTGGCCGCGGTCGATATTGCGTTGCGCCGCAGCCGCCAGCGTCGCCAGGATGCTGGGTCGCATGTCGGAGAGTTCCGACGAGATGGGATTGGCAAGCTCAAGTGCCTTGGCACCGCCGCCGAACAGTTCCGCCTGCTGCTTGGAACAGAACGCCCAGGTGACGGCTTCCAGGAGCCCACGCGAAGCCAGTGCCCTGCGCGCCTGGCGCACGCGGCCCTGCATCGGCGTCAGGATCGGCTGCGCCACCGCATTGAGGCGCGGCAGCGGTGTCGGCGCCACCTCGTTGATGCCGTGCACGCGCACGGCTTCTTCCACGAGGTCGGCAGAGCCATGCACGTCCGGCCGCCAGCTCGGCGGCGTCACCGTCGCCGGTGACGTGGCGCGGTCGCTGTCGAAACCCAGCGCGTCAAGGATCGCGAAGATGCGGTCATCCTCAAGCTCAAGGCCCGTCAGCTTGCGCACGCGGGCGGTGTCGAAGGCGATCTCGCGCTTCCAGTCAGGCACGTCACCGGCACTGCCCACGTTGCTTGGCTCACCGCCGCACATATCGAGGATCAGACGCGTTGCCATCTCCATGCCGTCATGGGCGAATTCCGGGTCCACGCCGCGCTCGAAGCGGAAGCGCGCGTCCGAAGTGATGCCCGTCTTGCGGCCGGCGGTGGCAATGGTGATGGGGTCGAACAGCGCGCACTCGACGAACACATTGGTCGTCTCTTCGGTGCAGCCGGTCGCCTCCCCACCCATGACGCCGCCAAGGCCCAGCATGCCGCTGTCGTCAGCAATCACACACATGCTGTCGTCGGCTTCATACTCCTTGCCGTCAAGCGCGAGGAATTTCTCGCCCGGCTTGCCCATGCGGGCGTGCACGGTGCCGGTAAGCTTGTCCGCGTCAAACACGTGCAGCGGCCGGGCCCGGTCGAAGGACATGTAATTGGTGATGTCCACCAGCGCATTGATCGGCCGCAGGCCGATGGCGCGCAGCTTCTTCTGCAGCCAGTCCGGCGACGGGCCGTTTTTCACACCCTTAATCATCCGCCCCAGGAACAGCTGGCACGCGGGCGCGCCGTCGAATTTGAGGTCAACGCCGATGGGGCTGTCGAACGTCCCGGCAACAGGCGCGATGGTCTCGGGCTTGAGCGTGCCGATGCCCATGGCGGCCAGGTCACGGGCGATGCCGCGCACGCCGGTGCAATCTGGACGGTTGGGGGTGATGGCAATCTCGATCACCGGGTCGTTGACGCCCAGCGCGTCAGCGGCAGGCGTACCCACCTCGAAGTCGCCCTCAAGGTCGATGATGCCGTTGTGTTCGTCGGACAGCTCAAGCTCGCGCTCGGAACACATCATGCCGTTGGACTGCACGCCGCGGATCTCCGTCGGCTTCAGCGTCATGTCGATGCCCGGCACATAGGCGCCCTCAGGCGCGAAAATGCCCACGAGCCCCTCGCGCGCATTCGGCGCCCCGCACACCACCTGCATCTCGCCTGAGGCGGTCGCGACCTTGCAGAGCTTCAACTTGTTCGCATTCGGATGCTGCTCGGCGGCCACGATCCTGGCGACCGAGAATGCCGCCAGCGCCTTGGCGGGATCGTGAATCTCTTCAACCTCAAGGCCCAGCATGGTGAGGGCGTCGGAGATCTCGTCGAGGGAGGCTGTAGTCTCAAGGTGGTCCTTGAGCCAGGAAAGGGAAAACTTCATCGGCTCAGCCCTCCGTACAAAGAGGGCACATCCAAGGGCGAGAACCCGTAATGCTTGATCCAGCGCGCATCGCCATCGAAGAAGGCCCGCAGGTCCGGTGCGCCATATTTCAGCATGGCGAGACGGTCGATCCCGATGCCGAAGGCAAAGCCCTGATAGATTTCGGGGTCGAGATTGGACGCCTTGAGCACATTGGGATTGACCATCCCGCAGCCCAGGATCTCCATCCAGTCATCCCCCTGGCCGATCTTGATATCCTTGCCGGACCGATCGCACCGCACATCCACTTCCATGGACGGTTCAGTGAAGGGGAAGTAGCTGGGCCGGAAGCGCATTTCGACGCTGTCGACCTCGAAGAACGCCTTGCAGAATTCCTCAAGCGTCCAGCGCAGGTGACCCATATGGGTCTCCTTGTCGATCACCATGCCTTCGACCTGGTGGAACATGGGCGTGTGCGTCTGGTCGCTGTCGCAGCGGAAGGTGCGGCCCGGCGCGATGAAGCGCAGCGGCGGCTCCTCGGAGCGCATGGTCCGCACCTGCACGGGGCTTGTATGCGTGCGCAAGAGCAGGCGTGAGCCGTCTTCCTGTTCGTGGAAGTAAAACGTGTCGTGCATCTGCCGGGCAGGGTGCTCCGGCGGGATGTTGAGGGCGTTGAAGTTGTATTCGTCCGTCTCAATGTCCGGACCTTCCTTCACGTCGAACCCCATGTCGGCGAAGATCGCGACGATCTCGTCGATGACCTGGCTGTTGGGGTGAATGCGGCCCTGTTCGGCATCCGGGGTCGCCACCGGCAGGGTCACGTCGACGCGCTCCTGCTCGAGCTTCACCGTCAGGGCGGCGTCATGCAGCACGTCCTGACGGGTGGTGATGGCTTCTGTGATGCGCGCCTTGAGGCCGTTCAGCAGCGGTCCTGCTTCCTTGCGCTCATCCGGGCTCATCTTGCCCAGGCCCTTCATCAGTTCGGACACCCGCCCCTTCTTGCCGAGGGCTGCCACGCGCACCTGTTCGAGGGCGTCGAGGCTCTCGGCATCGGTGATGGCTTGGGTGAACTGCTCTTCGAGGGCAGCAGCTTCGCTCTTCAGGTCAGACATGTAAGAGGTCTCGTTCCGGCGCAGGAGGTGAGGCGCCTTTTCGCATAAAAAAATCGCTGGTGCACGTGCGGGCGTCAGGCCCGGTTCTGGCTGAACCGGCAGACGCCCGCGCGGGCAAACAGCGATTGTTCTTCATGTGCCCCGTCCGGAAGGACGGGAAAGCCGTTAAGAGGCTTGCTTCAGCGCGGCGGCCGCCTGATCGACCAGAGCCTTGAAGGCCTCAGGTTCGCGGATCGCGAGGTCGGACAGGACTTTGCGGTCCACCTCAACGCCGGCGACACTGAGACCGTTGATAAATCGGCCATAGGTCAGGCCGTGCTCGCGCACGGCGGCGTTGATGCGCTGGATCCAAAGGCTGCGGAAGGTCCGCTTGCGGGCCTTGCGGTCGCGGTACTGGTACTGACCAGCCTTGTCCACGGCCTGGGTGGCGGTGCGGAAGGTGTTCTTCCGGGCGCCGTAATAGCCCTTGGCCTTCTTGATAACTTTGCGGTGACGGGCGTGAGTGGTAACGCCCCGTTTGACACGTGCCATATGAGTTTCTCCTCAAGCGTTGTCGGGTAGGGGCAGGCCCTAGCCGTAGGGCATGTACTTCTTGACGATGCGGGCATCCTGATCGGACAGGATCGTCGTGCCGCGCTGGTTGCGCAGCTGACGGTTGGACCGCTTGATCATGCCGTGGCGCTTGCCGGTCTGGCCGGACCGCACCTTGCCTTTAGCCGTGAGGCGGAAACGCTTTTTGGCGCCGCTCTTGGTCTTCATCTTGGGCATTTCGCGTCTTTCCTTGAACGTAAGAGCGCCGGACCGATGAGTCCGGCGCCGAAGTCAGCAACCACACCGCCATGGCATGCCCTTTCAGGCCAGGCGGCACTCAAGACGCGGGGTTATAGAGGGGGCGCCTGCGCGATGCAAGGGCCCTGCGGGGCAAATTACAGGATAAGCCGTTGGTCCGGCTGGTTTTCCCGGCCGGTCATGAGGCGAAGCACGCTACTCACCGGCCACTTGCGGATCCCATGTTTCGTCGCCGGGGGCGCCGCAGGGGCGCAGCTGGGTCTTGCGGCCTTTCCAGCCGCCGGTGGTGCCGTGTTTGTGGAAGCGGCGGCCTGAACGGCGAGTATGGGCGTTCTGATAGGCGGCACTGCGGTCGGATTTCTGTCCGATGGCCATTTTCTGTCCCTGTTGACGCACGGTAAGCGGTTTGTGATGGCCGCTCTTGCGGAAACAAGTCTCCGCTGCGCCCGGGGTTCCCCTCATTGACCCACTTCAACGCACCAGGTGCGTGAATCTCATAACCAGTTGAAATAGTGGAAGAATTCGTTCTTCTGCCGCCCGGGTGCATTTCGTGAAGATGTGATGACGCTTTTGTGGCGGGTCGCGGCAGGCATGGCTGGCATTGGCGGGAGCGCAAATGTGATGGCGCTTGGTCTTCCCTCCTGCGGCTTTGTCGCCCATGTGGCGGGCTTATTGCCGATACGGTCGAAACAGGGGAGGGCACCATGTCCACATCATCACGCGATCTGAACCAGCCGGATGCGCTGGAAGATTTCACCCGGCGCACCATCACCCTCGACGGTGCGACGCCCGGGGTCAGCAAGACCGTCCATGTAACCGGCAGCGGCCCGGCTGTGATCGTGATGGCGGAAATGCCCGGCATCAGCCCCCACGTGGCGCGGTTTGCCCGCTGGGTGCGGGACGCAGGATTCACGGTCTATATGCCGTCGCTGTTCGGTGATGACGGCGCGGTGCCGGATGAGGCGCGCAGCGCGGAAGTGTTCCAGCACGCCTGCGTCAGCGCTGAGTTCCGCGCCTTTGCCAAGGGCAACCCGGACGGCAAGGCGAGCCCGGTGACCCAGTGGCTGAGGGCGCTGGCGCGCTTCGCCCATGAGGAATGCGGTGGGCCGGGTGTCGGTGCCATCGGCATGTGCTTCACCGGCAATTTCGCCCTGTCGATGACGCTTGAGGAATCGGTGCTGGCCCCGGTCCTGTCGCAGCCCTCCCTGCCGCTGGATGAGCCGGGCCAGGTGGAAAGCCCGCCGGAGGAACTGGCAGCGGTGCGCGAGCGGCTTGAGAAAGATGACCTGACGGTGCTGGCCTACCGCTTTGAGGGCGACAATTTCTGTCAGGCGGAACGCTTCGCGCGCTATGCGGAAGCGCTTGGAGATCGCTTCGATGGCCGGGTGCTTCCGGACGAAGCGGCGAATACCAGGGATCTGAGCCCCTTCCACCAGAAATTCGTCACCACGCCCCACAGCGTCGTGACGGTGCATCTGGTTGATGAAGAGGGTGAGCCGACGCGCCGGGCGCGCGACGAAATCCTCGATTTCTTCGCCGACCGCCTCAAGGTCTGACGAGGGCCTGTGCCACCAGACGACCGCGCAAGAGGTCGCAAGGCCCGGCTGCCACAGGGGCGCAGCATCCGGACCTTGCTCACTGCCGGACCGGTTACCCGGCCTGGCAGGTCTCTGATGGAAATGGCCGTGTGGCCGGGACTTAGTTGGCGCCGTTGCCTTCACCGCGTGCATCTTCCAGCACGTCGAATTCGCCGTCGCCTTCATCCACTTCGTCGGCCACGGTGTAGCCGGCGCCGGCCGCAACACCCAGCGCGCAACCGCCGGCGGGAACGGCCATCAGGCCAACAATGGCAAGCGTCTTCATAAGGTCGGTCATGGTGTCGTCCTTTCATCTGCTCTTGCCGTGTAAACAGATGGCCCCCCATGCGGGTTCCGGAAAAGCAAGAAGGCCGGCAGTCCTGCGACTGCCGGCCTTCTTTGTCATCGGCGCTGGACCTCTCAGGCCGCAGCCGGCCTTGCGGCCCGCGCACGGGCCCGGGCGGGCTTGCGTTTGCGCCACCAGATCAGGATGCCGGTGATCGACAAGGCGGCTGTGATGAGTCCCGTGACGGAGATGATGATCCGGCCCGGCAGGCCGATGATCTGGCCTGAATGCAGCGGGAACTGAAGCTGCACGAATGTATCGCCGCCTGTGCCGGCACCGGGAATCTCCACATGCAGGAGGTCGCCGGTTCGGTCATCGAAGAACATCCATGAATTGCCCAGCCCCGTGCCGTGATGCTCGCCATAGGCAACGCCGATGGCGGCATAAGTGCGCGGATGCCAGACCATGCCCGGCTGCTGGGTGATGCCGTGCTCAGGCGCTTGCTGCTCAGCCAGGGCGAGGGCATCGGAGAAACCGAGCTTTGGCTCACCCTCTGCCCCCATGCCCTGGCGCTCCGCAGCAAGATCGTTGATGGAGGGGGACAGATCCGCCACCAGCGACACGATCGGCCGGAAGACCTGATCCGGCAGATTGAGGGCCACGCCGCTCATCGCCAGCATGAACAGAAGCGGCCACAGCCACAGCCCCGCTGCCCGGTGAAAATCGATGTTGAAGCGGTGGCCCGTCGCGCCCTTCTTGATGCGCCAGGCAGGCCCCCATTTCTTCCAGAACGGCGCCCCGCGCGGCAGGGTGAGGTAGAAGCCCACCATGCAGTCGATGGTCCACAGGATTGCGACGATGCCCATCAGCAGAAGCCCGATCACGCCGGGGAGATGCAGGCTGTAGTGCAGCTTGTAGATGAAGGGGATGAGATGCGGCGCATCGAGCCGGAAGGCGCCCCATTCGCGCGTGCCCAGCACCTCGCCCGTCGCCGGGTCGATGAACACCTGGTTGAAGGGCAGCTCCGCCGGTTCGCCTTCACCGGGAATGCGGCGTTCGGACACGCTGGCCACGAGATTGTGCGCCGGGTCGATTTCGAGGTCGACAAACGACACGTATAGCTCCGGGTACGCTGCCTCTACCCGTTCGACGATATCAAGTGCCGGCAGCACCGGCGCGTCGCCGCGGCGCTCCAGCAGGGAGGGGTTCAGCAGTTCGTCAAGCTCATGATTGAACGCGATAATGGAGCCGGTGAGACCGGCGACGGCGAGAAAGATCGCCGTCGCCAGACCCACATAGCGATGCGCCAGAACGGCGATCATGCGGGGTTTCATGGTGTCACCTACCACTCATGGGCAACAGTCAGCGTCACCGCCCGTTCCTCGCCGAACCAGCACCAGCCGGAGGAGAAACAGCCGGCCACATGCCGCTTGTCTGTGATGTTGCTGCCATTGAGACGCACGGATGTGCCTTCAAGGTCAGCGGTGATCGCGCCCAGGTCGTATTCGATGGAAGCATCGAACAGGGTGAACGGATCAAGCTGCCGCGAATTGGCGGCATCCACCCAGGAACCGTCCGTGTACCGCGCACCAGCACCGACCTTGAGCCCGGGGATCGTGTCCTGGTCGAACGTGTAATCCGCCCAGAGGGACGCGTTATGCTTGGCAACCCAGACGGGCGTCTTGCCGACAAGGCCGGTATTGTCCTTCGTGTATTCCGTATCAAGGAACGTATAGAAGGCGGAAAGGCCAAGCCCGTTCGTGAGATCGAGATGGCCCTCGACTTCGACACCGCGGGAGCGGATTTCACCGGTCTGAATGTTGAAGGCCGGATTGGCCGGGTCGCGGGTGGTGACATTCTGCTTGTAGAGGTCAAACGCTGCGACCGTGACCATGACGCTTTCATCAAGCGACAGATACTTCACGCCCACTTCGGTCTGCTGGCCGGTGGTGGGCTTGAAAGGCGTGCCGGCGAAATCCGTGCCGCTCTGCGGCTCGAAAGATTCCGCGTAGCTGACATAGGGCGCGATGCCGTTTTCAAAGCGGTAGAGAGCCCCCACACGGCCTGAGAAATTGTCCTGCTCAAGGTCCGCAGGCGTGCCTGACAGAAGCTCCGTGTCGTCGCGCTCATACCAGTCCTTCCGGCCGCCGGCGAGGACGGTCAGGCCGCCCCATTTGAGCTGCTCCTGGACATAGATGCCCGTCTGGTGGTGATCGAAATCCCACCGCCGCGACGGCGCGATCGAGGCGATCGGCTGGTTGTTGTTCGGGGCGAAAAGATCAAGCGTGGGCGCGGCCCCATAGCCGATCTCGGCGTCCGAATTGAGCTTCCAGTAGTCCAGGCCCGCAAGCAGCGTGTGCTCAATGGGACCCGTGGTGAACTTCGCCTGGATCTGGTTGTCAACGGCGAAGCTCTTGGTGCGCTCGTCCGAATAGATCGACGCGCGGCCCAGGGTCCGGTTGTCGCCCGCCAGGGCTGTCGGATAGACGCTGCGGTAATCGATATCGGTTTCGAGGTAGCGGAAATTCTGCCGAACGGTCCAGGTGTCGTCGAAGCTGTGCTCGAACTCATAGCCGGCGGCGATCTGCGTCCGGTCGAATTCTTCCCAGTTGACGTCACCGTCATAGAAGTCCGGGTCGAGCTGGCCGAGCGGATTGTCGAAGGCGGACCCGAGGGAGGGAACAGCGCCGTAGGAGCCGGACTTCGGATCGCGCTGATAATGGGTAAGCACTGTCAGCGAGGTCCGGTCGCTGGGCTTCCATGTGAGGGACGGGGCCACCAGCACGCGCTCGGCTTCCGTCGTCTTGGCCTGGCCGTCCTTGCTGTGGGCCTTGGCAATCAGACGGTAGGAGAACTCGCCCTCATCATCCAGCGGACCGGTCGTATCTACAGTTGCCTCGCGCAGTTTGTTGGTGCCGATACCGACCGAAACCTTGCCAGAGGCCGTGTCCTGCGGGCGCTTTGATACGAGGTTGACGAGGCCGCCGGGGGGCGAGTTGCCGAACAGCACCGAGGCCGGGCCCTTGAGCACTTCCACGCGCTCGATCATCGAGGTGTCGATCTGCGGGATCGCGTACCAGCCATTGTACTGGAGCTGCAGGCCGTCGAGATATTCGCGGTTCACCTGGAAGCCGCGCACCGTGAACATGTCGTAGCGGGAGACGGACCCGCCGCGGTTTTCGGTGGTGACGCCGGTGGCATAGCGCAGGGCCTCCGCCACGGAGTTGGCATTGCGCGCCTCGATGGCGGCTGCCGGCACGACGGTGATCGACTGCGGGGTTTCCGCGATCGGGGCGTCAGTCTTGGTGGCCGTGGCGCTGCGGGTTGCGAACACGCCCTCAACGGGGCCGTCGGCGGATTCGCCGGTAGCTTCAACGGTGATTGGCGCAAGTTCGCGGACAGCGTCCGGCGAAGCAGCGGGTGCGGCCTCCTGCGCGGTCTCCGGTGGGTTCTGAGGCGCGGTTTCCTGCGCCAGGGCAGGCATCAGGGCGGCTGGCGCCACGCTGAGAAGGAGCGCGCCGGCCAGGTGCCTTGCGGCCGGACGGCAATGGACGATCGACATCGAGATTGGTCCCCCAAAATGATACTAAGACTCAAAATCAAGTTGAGGGCAGAGTCGCGCTCCCACGTTTGTCTGCGGTTAGCGTCAATTTCCCCCAGCTTCCGGCAGCCAGCCACCGGTGAGGGGTCTATAACTTATAATGCAAATGACTCGCAATAGTGGTAATTGGCTACCTGAAAAGGGGGATGAACGCAAAAAGGCCAGCGCCCCGCCTGTCGGAGCACTGGCCTTTCCAGCTTCCTGATGGTGGGCGCGCCCTTAGCGCGGTGCCAGCACCATGATCATCTGACGGCCTTCAAGCTTGGGGTGCAGTTCCACCTTGGCAATCTCGTCCACCTGGTCGCGCACCCGGTGCATCAGTTTCATCCCGAGATCCTGATGGGCCATTTCGCGGCCGCGGAAGCGCAAGGTGACCTTCACTTTGTCGCCTTCTTCAAAGAAGCGGAGCATGTTGCGCATCTTCACGTCATAGTCATGCGTGTCGATGTTCGGCCGCATCTTCACTTCCTTGACGTCGACCGTCTTCTGCTTCTTGCGGGCCTCAGCGGCTTTCTTCTGCGCCTGATATTTGTACTTGCCGTAATCCATGATCTTGGCAACAGGCGGCTTGGCGGTGGGGGACACCTCAACCAGGTCAAGACCGGCTTCCTGGGCCATTTCCATGGCGCGGTCGGTGGCAACGACACCGACATTCTCACCCTCGGCGTCAATCAGCCGGACATCAGGAACGTTGATCTGGTTATTGGCGCGCGGGCCCTCCTGCTTCGGAGGGGGCGCCATGTTGGGGCGGCGTGCGATCGTGCTATTCTCCCGTAAGGACGGCGCGGGAGAAAACGTCGATCAAAATGGTCCCGCAAGCCCCGTCCAATGAAAACAAAGGTGTTGAACCGCTTATATTTCGCGAATCGCAGCGGTTTTCAAGCCTCAGCCTCCGAGATTCCCACGCAAGCCCCCAATGCCGCGTTAACGGCCTCCGGCGTGATGGCTGAAATCTCAGGCGCTTGCAGTACCGAAACGGATGCACCGCGCGGCGCGCAAAGCGCAGGGTCGCTGTCGCTGCCGAACAACGCAACGCTCGGCGTGCCCGCAAGCGACACCAGATGCATGGGCCCCGTGTCATTCCCCGCAGCAGCACGCGCCCCCAAGGCCAGTGTCACGATGTCGTTGAGGCTGGTCGCCCCGGTCATGTCCAGCGCGGAAGGCGCGATGGCGCGGATTGCGTCCGCCAGGGGCTTCTCGCCCGCGGTACCGACAATGACAGGCAGCAGCCCCCGGTCAGCCCAGGCTCGCGCCACCTCGCCAAAATACTCTGCGGGCCAGCGCTTGGCCGGCCGGTGCGGCGCGGCACCCGGAACCAGCAGACCATAGGGCGCGTCTGTGCCCAGAAGCTCCGCTGCAGGGCGTGTGCCACGCAGGCGCGCTACATCCGGCATCGGTGTGTGGGCAATGCCGGCGTCGCGCAGCTGCTCGGCCTGCCGGTCAATGGTGTGCATAAGGTCACGCTGCGGATTGGCATGGGGGTGCGAGCAGCCCCGTGCGATGCCCGACCATTCCGTGCGCGGCCACAGCAGGTGGAAGTACAGCGATGACCGAGACGAGGTCTGAAGGTCATAGACGCGGGTGAACCGTGCCCAGCTCATGCGGCGGACCAGCGACAGCATGGCACTGAAGCCCTTTGCCCGGCCGTCATCCCAGACCGCGTCGAAGAACCCGGTATCCTCGCCCAGCTTGCGGAAGGGCGGTGTGGTCAGCAGCGTGATATGGGCATGGCCGGAGCCGCCGGTAGCTGCATCCAGCTCATCATGATGAGTACGGATGGCCTCGAAGGGGCCGAGCGCCTGCGCAAAATCACCAAGCGCGCCGAGCTTGATGACCAGAATGCGCTGCCTGGCCCGTGTGACGTCCGCCCGGCTCATGACGCGAGCACGTCCTCATAGACCTTGAGTGTCGCCGCGCACATGGCGTCCGACGTGAAGCTTTCGATGGCGTGCCGCCGGGCCCGGGCGCCCATGCGGGCCTTGTCGTCTGCACCAAGCGCCAGCGCGTCGTCGATGGTGCCTGCCAGCGCGTCGGCGTCTCCCGGCGCGAACAGCCAACCGGTACGGGCATGGGCCGGGTCGGTGACCAGCTGCTCCTGCGCGCCGCCGTGATCCGGCGCGATCACCAGGGCACCCATGGCCTGGGCCTCGACGGCGATGCGGCCGAAGGGTTCAGGATCAAGGGAGGCGGAGACGACGATGTCGGCGGCCTTGTAGGCGGCGGGCATGTCATCTACGTGGCCTGCCAGGGTGACATCGCCCTCAAGGCCATGCTCTGCGATGCGCTTGCGCACCTCTGCCTCGAATTCCGTGCGGCCCTGGGCGTCGCCTGCCAGTACATAGCGCGCGGGCAGCTTGGCACGGGCGGCGGCATCGACCAGCAGCAGCGGGCCCTTCCAGCGGGTGAGGCGGGCGGGCAGCAGCACGATGGGCCGGTTATCACCCTCCACGCCCCACTCCGCCCGCAGCGCTGCCACGCGCGTCTCGTCCACACCATCCGGATCAAATGCTTCAAGGTCGAAGCCGCGCGGAATGGGGTGAACCTGCTCGACCGGTGTGCCATGCGCCATCATGATGCGGTCAGCGGTGTAGCGGGAATTGGCGATCACCGCGTCGCCGCGCGCCATGACCGAATTGTAGAACACCTTCCAGCGCGGCTTGAGATGCACCTTGCTGTGATAGGTGGTGACGAAATGCACCTTCTCGCCGCGGGCGGCGGCAAGCGCGCTCCAGGCCGGTGCGCGGCTGCGTGCATGGACGATGGAGATGTCGCGGGCCCGGATGATGCGGCGGATCTTGCCGATATTCTCAAGCATCACCATTGGGTTCTTGGAGGCCGCATCCATGTGGAAGATCGTCACGCCCGCCCGCAGCAGCTCGCTTTCAAGCCGCCCGCCATTGGTGGCGACGAAGGAGCGCCAGCCGCGCGCGGCGACGGCACTGGCCACCTCGACGCAGGAGCGTTCCGCCCCGCCCGCGTCCAGCTGCGGGATTACCTGAAGCACGCCTGGCGCTGTAAGCTCCTGCGACATGTCTAGTTCTTCCGACCCCAAGTAGCAGCAAGGCAGTGTAATGACCGACGACCAAGACCAGCATACGACCTCCGGCCAGCCCAGCACACTGGCCCGGCCCGGCGGGCAGACGCTTGCATATCATGCAACGCCCGGCAAAGGGCCGACAGTGGTCTGGTTCGGTGGGTTTAAGTCCGACATGACGGGCTCAAAAGCAACCGCCATCGAGGAATGGGCGAGGGCGCGCGGCCAGGCCTATGTGCGCTTCGATTATTTCGGCCATGGCGCCTCGTCGGGTGCTTTCGCAGAGGGCACGATCTCCCGCTGGCTCGATGACGGCATGGCTGTACTGGACGAGCTGGCGCAGGGCGACGTGATTCTCGTCGGCTCCAGCATGGGCGGCTGGCTGTCCCTGCTGGCAGCCCGCACCCTTGCGGCTCGGGAACAGTCGGCCCGGCTCAAGGGGCTGGTGCTGATCGCTCCGGCCCCGGACTTCACTGAGCGGCTGATGTGGGCCGGTTTCTCGGATGACATTCGCACCCAGATCATGGAGACCGGGCGCTATCTACAGCCGTCGGACTATGACGAGCCCTACGAGATCACCCGCGAGCTGATCGAGGACGGGCGCAAGCACCTGATCATGCAGGAGGTGATCCCCGTTACCTGTCCGGTGCGCATCCTGCAGGGCATGCGGGATGACGATGTGCCCTGGCAGCACGCCCTCAACATCGTGGAGGCCCTGGAAGGGAACGATGTGACTTACACGCTGGTGAAGTCCGGCGACCACAGACTGTCGGAACCCGCCGACATTGCCCGCCTTACACGGGCGTTGGATGACATAACCGGCGCCTGATCCGCGCCCGCGACGGGATGGGTCGCTTCAGGCTTTGCCATCGCCTGCATCGGCCAACGCCCTCAGGCCCTCGCGATAGGTGGGATAGCGCAGGGTGATGCCGAGATCGGTTTTCAGGCGGTCGTTTTTCACCCGCTTTGATTCGGCATAGAAGCTGCGGCCCATGGGCGACATCTCTGCTTCCTCGAAGGGGATCAGCGGCGGGGCCTCAATGCCGAGAAGCTCCGCTGCGAAGGCGACCACATCCTGCGGCGGTGCTGCTTCGTCGTCGCAGACATTGAAGGCACCGCCGGGCAGGCCCGACAGGGCAGCCGCTTCGAGGATCTGGGCGATGTCTTCGACATGGATGCGGGAAAAGACCTGGCCGGGTTTGTCCACCCGCCGCGCGGTGCCCTTCCGCAGGGAGACGAGTTGGTTGCGGCCCGGGCCGTAAATGCCCGCCAGCCGGAAGATGTGCAGCGGCACATCCATGCGCGTGGCAAGGTCGCCCCAATTGAGTTCCGCCGTCACCCGCTTCTTGCCGCGGGCGGTGGTGGGCAGCAGCATGCTTGTCTCGTTGACCCAGCCGCCGTCACGGTCGCCATAGACGCCCGTCGTCGAGAGATAGCCGATCCACTCAAGGTCCTTGAGGCCGGCGATGTCTTCGCCATGGGCAGCGAGCACCGGGTCGCCATTGTCGCCCGGCGGTACGGAGGCCAGAAGATGGGTCGTGCCGGTGAGGGCGGACGCAAAATCCTGAAGCGGATCATCCCCGAACACATGCGCGTCGATACCCTCGGCACGTAGGGCCTGCGCCTTGTCCCGGCTGCGGCAGGTCCCGGCCACCTGCCAGCCGCGCGCCTGCACGGCACGGGCGAAAGCGAGGGCGGAAAAGCCGAGGCCGAAGCAGAAAAGACGCGGCACGATGTCTCCTTGAGTGAGCGGCATTGAGTGAGCGGGATCAAGCGGTTGTGAGGGCAGGCAAGAAGTTGCCAAACCGCCGCCATGAAAAGGCCATGGGCGCGGGCGACGCTACCGCCCATGAAAGAGATGTTGCAAGCCGCACGATTGTTTTTTGCCTGGGTCGGCGCCCTGATCGCCGGGCTCGTGTTGCTGCTCGTGGTGTTCCAGCCCGCCCACAGCCATGCCCAGGGATTGGCTCAGGAACCGGCGCAGGCGGAAGCCAGAGGCACGCCACAGCCGGCGGCCTACAACCTAGACAGTGCTGCCCGCTATCGCGACTGCCTGAAGCTTGTCGCCCGCGACCCGGACCAGGCCTTTGACGAAGCCATCGCCTGGCGCGGCAATGGCGGCGGTGCCGCCGCGCGCCATTGCGAGGCACTGGCGCTGGTGGAGCTTGGCCTCTTCGGTGATGCCGCGATCCGCCTTGGTGACCTTGCCGATGCGCCTGATGCGGGCGGGCCGGAAGACCGGGCTGACCTACTGGCGCAGGCGGGCAATGCCTGGCTGCTGGCGGGCAGCGGCGAGAACGCCGTGGTGGCGCTTGATGCGGCCCTGACGCTGACACCGGGAGACCCGGTGCTGCTGGCGGACCGCGCCCGGGCGCACGCCGCAGCAGGGAATTATGGTGCAGCCGATGCCGATCTGAGCCAGGTGCTGGCGCTTGTGCCGGCCTCCGCCGACGTGCTGGTGCTGCGCGCCGCCGCCCGCCGCCATACCGGCGACCATGACGCGGCGGCAGATGACATCAGCCGTGCCCTGTCTCTTGCCCCGGAAGACCCGTTCGCGCTGGTCGAGCGGGGGGCGCTGCGCCTCGCCCGCGGCGATGATGCGGGCGCCCGCGCGGACTGGGTGGCCGTGGCCCGCCTTGTTGGCGATGTGGACCCGGACAATCCCTACGCTGCAGCCCTCAAGGATGCCCGCAAGGGGCTCGAGGCGCTGGACGTGGAGAAATAGGACTCAGCCGCCGACCGGCTATCAGAAATCGAGATTGGCGTAGTGCGAGGCTGCGGGCATACCGGCCACATGGTCTGCCAACAGAGCCCTGAAACTCGGACGCGACTTGATGCGCGCATACCATTCCTTGGCTTCTGGAAAATCCGCCCACGGAACATTTCCCAGATAATCAACCGATGACAGATGGGCCGCGGCGGCAAGGTCCGCCACGGTCAGCATGTCGCCGGCCAGCCAGTTGCGCCGCTCCACCAGGAACGAGATGTAGTCGAGGTGGTAGCCCACATTGTGCATGCCGATGCGCACGGCTTCCGTGTCCGGCGGGCCGCCGCCCAGGTCGCGCGGCAGAAAGCGGCGGGTGATCTTCTCGTCGACAAGGTTGAGTGTCACTTCCTCGGCGAACTTCACATCGAACCACTCGGCGATGCGCCGGGCCTCGGCGCGCTCCACCGGCCCGCCGGGCAGCAGCACGAGGCCGCCATCCGGGTCGCGATAGACCTCGTCGAGATAATCGATAATCACCCGGTGATTGCTGACAATGGTCCCGTCCGGCTCGATCATCACCGGGGCCTCGCTGGCCGGGTTGAGCGCGAGGAATTCCTCCCGCCGTTCCCAGGGGCGCACGGTGTTGGTCTCGAAAGCGAGTTTCTTCTCCGCAAGCGCCAGACGGATCTTGCGGCAGACGGGATCGAGGGGCTGGTGAAGCAGGCGGCGCATAATGTGAGCAAGTCTAGCTTATTCGCGGGGCAAGGGAGATAGCCCAATTGCGGCGTTAAGCCATCCCCCAATCATCCCCTTCCCATCATTGTTTTGTGGCCGTTCTTGGGTATTGATGAAACCGCGCCCGCGCTCTGATGCCTCAAGGCCCTTCCGCCGCTCACACCGGACCATGCCCATGCCCCTCTCCCAGCTCATCGTCCTGGCCATCATCCAGGGGCTGACTGAATTCCTGCCCATTTCATCTTCCGGCCACCTGGCGCTGGTGGATGAACTGACCGGTTGGGCGGATCAGGGGGTGCTGATCGACATGGCGATCCATGTGGGGTCGTTGTTCGCGGTGCTGATCTACTTCCGCAAGGATGTGCTGGAGCTTATCGGCGGCGCATGGATGCTGCTGCGCGGCGAAATGACAGAGGCGGGCCGCCTTGTGCTTTATCTTGTCGGCGCCAGCGTGCCGATCTTCGTGGTCGGCTTTGCGGTGGTGTCGAGCGGGCTGGTAGACGGCCTGCGCGGCGCGGCAACTATTGCCTGGGCCAACATGGTTTTCGCGCTGTTGCTGTATTGGGGCGACCGGGCAGGCGGCACCTCCCGCACCTTGCGTGAGATGAGCTGGGGGCAGGCGCTGATCATTGGCCTGTCGCAGATCGCCGCCATCATGCCGGGGGCGAGCCGCTCCGGCGTCACCATGACGGCGGCGCGCTTTCTGGGCTTCGACCGCAAGGAAGCCGCCCGCTTCTCCATGCTGCTGGCAATTCCTACCATCTTGGGCGCAGGCGCGGCGACGGCCATGGAACTGATCGACAGCGGCAACACCACCCTTCAGACAGACGCTGTGATCGCCGCCTTCCTGTCCTTCCTCGCCGCCTGGCTTTCCATCGCCGTTTTCATGCGGCTTCTGGAAAACATCTCCCTCACCCCCTTCGTCATCTACCGGGTGGTGCTGGGGGCGGCATTGCTGGGCTGGCTGTATCTGGGCTGATCAGGACGCGGTTTCGCGGCGGATATCTTCCGCATACTGGCCCTGGCGGCGGTACATCCACAGATAGCTGGGCACAATGGCCTCGACGCTGGTCGCCTCGATGCCGAGGTCGCCGAGGGTGCGCTTCTCAGCGATGGCTGCCTCGCTCACCACATTGTCGGTTTCCAGCATCTTCACCTGGTCATGGGTGAGCAGCGGATTGGGCAGCAGCCCGAGGATGCGGCCCTGGAGGCGGGCGATGGGCCAGGGCACCGGCGCCAGCAGACGCTTGCGCTGGGTCTCATCAAGGACGATCTGCATCAGCTCCTTGAAGCTGTAGACGCGCGGGCCGCCCAATTCATAGATCTTGCCCGAGGTGCCCGTGTCGTCCAGCGCCGCGCATACCGCATCAGCCACGTCATCCACATAGACCGGCTGCATTTTCGTGTGCCCGCCGCCGAGCAGCGGCAGCGCCGGCAGGAACCGGGCAAGACCTGCAAACCGGTTGAAGAAACCGTCGCCCTTGCCGAACACGATGGAGGGGCGAAGGATCACGGCTTCGGGGAAGGCCTCCAGCACGGCGGCTTCGCCATTGGCCTTGCTGGCCGCGTATTGCGCATCGCTGCCCGTATCCGCACCGATTGCCGACACATGCACGAGCCGCTCAACGCCCTTGGCCTTGGCGGTCCAGGCTATGCGGCCGGCGCCTTCCGCCTGCAGGGCGGAGAAAGTCTGCTTGCCGCTTTCAAACAGGATGCCGACGAGGTTCACCGCCATGGACGCGCCGTTGAGCGCGCGGGCGACTGATTCGTCATCGCGGATGTCTGCGTAAACCGCTTCCACCTGGCCCGGCAGACCCATGGTGCGCAGGAAGCCGGCCCGCGACGGATGCCGCATGGCGGCGCGCACGCGGTAGCCGCGCTTCGCCAGTTCCCGCACCACGTGGCGGCCCAGAAAGCCCGATCCGCCAAATACCGTAACGATCTTGTCGCTCACGATGGAATGTCCCTCTTCTCGCCGGGCACCTGCGCGCCCCGGGGGGCGGCAGGCAGCCTCTCAGGCCGCGCGTCGCATAGTCATTTAGAGCAGTAAATAGCGCAGCCGCACCCACCCGCCTAGGGGGCAGGGCAGTTTGTCCCAAGAGAAGGGTCCGGCAATGGGGACGATACGGGAAAAGCCTACGCGGCGGAGAAGGTGGCGCTGCAATAGGCGCTGTCCCGCCCGTCTGCCGTCACCACGCCCTGGGCGGCGGCGATCTTGGCACCGGTCTTGATGGCGGTGGTGGAGAACTCGATCCACTGCCCGGCACTGCCGGCGCGCAGGAAATCCACATGCAGGGTGATGGTCACAAGCGGTGGGGTGTCGAAACCCTTGGCCTTGTAGGCAGCGACGCAGGACAGGCCCATGGCATTGTCGGCCAGCGCCGTGATCAGCCCGCCGTGCACGATGCCGCGCGAATTGCAGTGCCGCTCATCAGCCCGCAGACCGAGGACGATGCGGTCTTCAAGAAGGCGGGAATAAAGCGGCTCCCATGGGTCGGTGAGCGGGCTTTTGCGGAAGTGAGGGCTGAAGCCTTCGGGAATGGTCTGAGACATGATGCGGCCTTTGGTGATGATTGATTTCCCCACCAATGTGCGCGCCCTGGCGAGGATCACAATTTGCGTTTCGCCCTACCGGCATTGCGGTGATGGGCCAAATGCAGATCGTCCCGTTTCGGCTCCGCGCGCCTCTCTAGTCGGCGGTTTCAGGAGTGCAGGCCGATGCGGTGCAGGATGTGGCGCACGGCCTCGTCCGGTGTCATGGCGGCGGTATCGATCATCAGATGCGGGCCGTGCCAGGGCTCATAATCCCGCGCCAGCACGTCATCCCAGCGCGGCAGGATGAGGCCGGGAATGTCGGTAACGCGGCCTTCCACCCGGGCGCGGTGCTTGTGCAGGTCTGAGCACACAAGCTCGATCTCGTGGCAGTCGGCCCCCGCCTTGCGGGCAACCTCGCGCCACGCAGCGCGGGTGATCGCCAGCGGGTTCACGCATTCCGCCACAACGTCACGGCCAAGGGCCAGATTGTCGGCGGTCACGCCGTAGCCTGCGCGATAGCCGTGATCTTCGACCTCAACCGGAGCAACCTCGGAGGAGCGCATGGCCTGCTCGATCGTGTCGATGCGCACATAGACGGCACCAAGCCGCCGGGCCAGCGGGCGGGCGAGGGTGGTCTTGCCGGTGCCCGGCAGGCCGGAGAGAACGAGAAGGCGCGGCATCGCGCGAAATCCTGTGACTGCCGGCCCCAAGGCAGGCCGCAATGCATTCTATGCGGATTATCGGGCTTTGCATGCATTCTGGGCTTGATCCGCACGCAGCGCGGCGCTATCACTCGCCCCCTTCGCAGCCGCCCCGCCTCTGGGCAGGGGCCCGGCAGCGATGCCCAGGTGGCGGAATTGGTAGACGCGCTAGCTTCAGGTGCTAGTGCCCGAAAGGGCGTGGAAGTTCGAGTCTTCTCCTGGGCACCATCTCATCCCCGATACTCCATCTCCATCACGCCGCAAGGCCGCACGCACTGCGCAACCCATGCGAGCAAAGCATACTTTGTTCAACTGAAAGTATAGTTGGGCGACCGGTTAGGCCTTGATTTCTGCAGGCGGAATGAATTCCCGCAGAAAGTGTGCTGGGTAGCTGAAATATTTAACTAAATTGGTTTGAGGTGGTCTCATCAAAAGTGCAGCCGGGGGATTGTGCTATGCAGATGAGCCTCAAGACCAAACTGATCGTGCTGGTTCTTTTTCCTCACCTGGCCATTATTGGCCTTGCCGGTGAGGCGATTTATCAGCAGCTGGATTCCAAGGAAAAACTGCGCGCCCTGGTGCCGCTGCAGGATATCGCGACGACGGCGAGCGGGATTATCCACGAACTCCAGTCCGAGCGCGGCCGCACCGTCGGTGTGATTTCAAGCGGCTTTGCCGCCGATCGCCGCGGCGAACTCACGACCCAGCGCGAAAAGACCAATGCCGAGATGCGGAACTTCCGCGCCCATGTGGCAAAGGCCGACATGGCGGCCCTGCCCAAGCGCGTGGTCGAAAAACTGGCCTATGTGGAACAGGACCTGAAGCAGCTTGATGCCCATCGCGCCCTGGTTGACGGGCGCAAGGTGTCCGTTGAGGAAAGCCTTGAATACTACTCCACGATCAACAGCCATCTGATCGACGTGATTGCAGTGGCGTCCGAGTACAGCCCGGCCCAGGAAGTAACGGTGCTGCTGCTGCCTTATCTCTATCTGGTGCAGACCATGGAGAGCGCGAGCCTGGAACGCGCTCACGGTGCGTCCCTGCTGAATGATGCCGAGGCTGGCGTGTACGATGCCGCCCGCTACCGCGCCTATCGCGATCAGCTGCGCGGCGAGGAAGTGTTCCTGGAGGAATATCACCGCTTTGCCTCCAAGCAGGAGCAGAAGATCCTCGTTGACGCGCTTGCCCAGCCGGAAGTGGCCCGCGTTGAGGAACTGCGCGAAATCCTCGCCTCCCTGGAGGACACCCGCGACACGCACGGCCTGACGGCGGCCAACTGGTATGAGGCAGCCACCCAGTGGCTCGCCACCATGCGCAGTATCGAGGACCGGACGGCGGAGGCTATCCATACCCGCACCGAGGAATTGATGGGTGCGGCTGATGCCGCCATCTTCTGGCTGGTGGCCACCAATGTGATGGTGATCATCGTCTTCGCCTCCATCGGCCTTGCGGGTGCCTTGCCCCTGTCACGCCGTGTGGGTGTCTTCGTGGACAATCTGCGCGCCATCGCCGGCGGCAACCGGGACATCGACCTCGTGGATGATCAGAGCCAGGACGATATCGGCGCCATGAACCGCGCGCTGGTGCAGTTCCGCGACAGCATCATCGCCGGGGAAAAGGAACAGGAAGAACGCACGCGCCAGGAGGCCATCGCCGCCGAAGAAAAGGTGAAGGCCCTGAAGGCGCTTGCCGACGCTGTGGAAGGCGAGTTGCAGACCACCGTCGTCACCATCTCTGAAAACGGCGAGTCGCTCGCCGCCCGCGCCCAGGATCTGAAGCGCATCGGTGAGGAGGTGAGTGAGAACCAGAAGGAAGCGGTGGACGCCGCCGAGCAGGCCTCCGCCAATGCGGAAGCCGTGTCGCGCCTGCTGGAAGAGGTCAACAGCTCCCTTGAATCGGTCGTCGCCCAGGTATCTGAAACCCGCAGTGCCGCAGACCGCGCGGCCACAACGGCCACCGGCACCGGCCAGGTGGTGGGCAAGCTGCAGGAAGCAGCCACCGAGGTGGGAGCCGTCGTCAATCTCATCAGCGAGATTGCCGAGCAGACCAATTTGCTGGCCCTCAACGCCACCATTGAGGCGGCGCGCGCGGGCGACGCTGGCAAGGGGTTTGCCGTCGTGGCCAATGAGGTGAAGTCGCTGGCCACCCAGACCCAGCGGTCGGTATCCGAGATCACGTCCCAGGTGGCGCTGATGCAGGGCACCACCGAGGAAGCCGTGGGCGCGATGAGCCAGATCCATGAAGTGATCGAGCAGATCAATGCCGCCGCAGCACAGATCGACGAAGCCGTGCAGACGCAGCGCGCGTCCGCGGCCGAGATCGCCAGCAACGCCGAACAGTCCACCGATGGTGCCCGCCGGGTGACAGACCGCGTGGGCGGCATCTCGGAAAGCCTGTCGCGGGTGGATGAGGTGGCGGTCAATGTCGCCGAGGCATCTTCCGTGCTCAAGAACGACATTGACGGGCTGGAAAGCACCATCCGCCGCATCGTCCGCACGTCGACGCCTGAGGTAGACAACCGCAAGGACCAGCGACGCAAGGAGAGCAAGCCCGTGGCAGAGGACCGGCGGTCCGGGGGCGAGCGCCGGCAGGTGGGCTGAATGATGCTGCCCTCGACGGCTGGGGGGCGCCGCGATATGTAACGGGGCAAATGCATCCAAGCCGGAGCTTCATCGATGACCATCACCCTGCACAAAGGCGATCTCCCCGACGGGCTTGATCTCGGCCCCGTCGTGGCCGTGGATACCGAGGCCATGGGCCTTGATCCGAACCGGGATGATCTGTGCGTGGTGCAGCTATCGGCCGGCGACGGAGACGCCCATGTGGTGCAGCTCAACCGCACCACTTTCGACTGCCCCAATCTCAAGGCCCTGCTGGCCGATGCAGGCACGGTGAAGCTGTTTCACTTTGCCCGCTTCGACGTGGGCATGATCTCGAAATATCTTGGTGTCACCTGCGCACCGGTCTATTGCACCAAGATCGCCTCCCGCCTGGTGCGGACCTATACGGACCGGCACGGCCTCAAGGATCTGGCGCGGGAACTGCTGGGCGTTGATATGTCCAAGCAGCAGCAGAGCTCCGACTGGGGGGCGGACGATTTGAGCCCGGCCCAGCTCGAATACGCGGCGTCGGACGTTCTCTACCTGCACCAGATGAAGGACAAGCTGGACATAATGCTGGCGCGGGAAGGCCGTGCCGACCTGGCCCAGGCCTGTTTCGATTTCCTGCCGACCCGGGCCGCCCTCGACCTGGCAGGCTGGCCGGACGAGGACATCTTTGCTCACAGTTGAGCCGCCTCTCTCTCCCAGCTTTCCAGAGCCAAACCGAGCCGCTCCGGAGCGGCTCCGGAGCGGTGTCGGGTGATGACAGGCAATGCCGCGAATCCGCCCGATTTTTGGGCAATCTGGTTGACGCCGGACGGGTCGCACACCCATACTCCGGCGCAATTGATGATTTCTGGCAAGTTTCTTGCTTGCCCGCGCGTCCGGCTTGGGCGGGGCGGGTCAGGTTGCCTGCCACAGCCCGCGGCCTGCTTACATGGTTCACACAGCTTCTCCGGCGCCCGACGCATCGCCTGAAACCGCCCCCGCCGAGGGGGACGCATCGGCTGCCGCACGCGTGCTGACCCTGGCGTCTGACGCCCTAGCGCGGCTGCGCGACGGGCTGGACGGACGGTTCAGCGAAGCGGTGGATGCCATGCTGGCCACCAAGGGCCGCGTCATTGTCAGCGGCATGGGCAAGAGCGGGCATGTGGCCCGCAAGATCGCGGCGACCCTCGCCTCCACCGGCACGCCGGCGCACTATGTCCATCCGGGCGAAGCCAGCCACGGCGACCTCGGCATGGTGACGCGAGGCGACTGCCTGCTTGTGCTGTCCAATTCCGGCGAAAACCAGGAACTCGGCGACATCATCGCCCATGGCCGCCGCATCAACACGCCGCTGATCGCCATCACCTCCCGCGCCGAGTCGACACTGGCCAAGGCGGCCACCATTCTGCTGACCCTGGCCCCGGCGGAGGAAGCCTGCCCCATGGGCATGGCGCCCACCACATCCTCCACCATGATGATCGCCCTGGGCGACGCACTAGCGGTGGCGCTGATGGAGCGGCGCGGCTTCACCAAGGACAAGTATCGCGAGCTGCACCCCGGTGGCCGCCTCGGCCAGGCGCTGGTGCGGGTGAGCGACGTGATGCGCGGGCCTGACCTGGTGCCCATGGTAACCCCGGACACCCCCCTGCCGGATGCCGTCTCCAAGATGACCGAAGGCGGTCTCGGCTGCACCGGCGTGGCGGATGCGGACGGACGGCTCGTCGGCATCATCACCGATGGGGATCTGCGCCGTCATCTGGGCCCCGACCTTGTGTCCAAGGCCGCGCGCGATGTCATGACCACCACGCCGCGCACCATTGCGGTGGATGCGCTGGCAGCCGAAGCCATGGCGCAGATGAACGAGGTAAGCCCGCCTGTGACCGTGCTTTTCGTGATGCCCGCAGGCGGCGCCGGCCCGCAGGCCCCGCTGGGCGTGCTGCACATGCATGACCTGCTGCGCGCGGGCTTTGCCTGAGGACCGACCCGGTGAGCACGACGCATCCATGAGCATGAGCCGAACAGACGCTGCCCGCCGCCGGGCCCAGCCGCGCAACCTGCGCCAGGCCAATGCGGCGCGCGCCCAGGCCTATAGCCGCTTCGTCTCCGCCATGAAGGTGGGCCTCGCGGTGACGGCGCTCGGCTTGATCGGCGCGCTGCTGTTCATGTCCGGCACCTTCGACGGGCCGGATGAGCTCGACATCACCTTCTCCGAGGTGTCGTCGCGTACGGACGATCTGCGCATGGTGTCGCCGCGCATCTCCGACGTCGACGAGAAGGGCCAGCCCTACACGATGAATGCCACAAGCGCTGTTCAGGATGCGGACAATCCGGCGCTCATCCACCTGGAGAATGTGGAAGGGGATCTGGTCAGCGAAAGCCAGACCTCCTGGACGGCTGTGACCTCCAACAAGGGCCTGCTCAATACCGACGAGGAATGGATCGACCTCGAGGACAATGTGCAGCTGTTCACAGATGACGGCTTCCGCTTCCAGGGCAAGCTGGTCCGGGTGAACCTCGATACAGGCGATATTTCAAGCGATCAGCAGGTCTATGCGCAGGGTCCGGAAGGCACCGCCGAGGGCGGCGGGCTGCGGGTAACCGAATCCGGCGACCGGGTGACCCTCATCAACGGCGCCAAGATCGTGATCTTTAATGCTGGCGGGTCCAGCGGTGAGGGGCTGTTCGGCCCCACCGGCAAGTGAGGCGTGGGTGCGCTTCCCTCCCGACGAAAAGGCACAGGACAAGATGACCCTTCTGACCACCACGACCGGCCGCACCCTTGGCGCAGCCCTTCTGATGCTCGGCCTTGCGGGACCGGCAGCGCTGGCCCAGGACGGCTCCGGCGACGGGTTCACCAACGATCCCGGTGAGCCCATCGAGGTGATTTCCGATAAGGCCGAATGGGTGCGCTCTGAAAATGTGGCGATCTTCACCGGCAAGGTGGACGCGATCCAGGGCACCATGCGCCTGCGCGCCGACAAGGTGTGGGTCTACTATGTGGAACGCACCAAGGACGAGACCAAGAAGGCCGAGGACGTGCCGGAGGGCTTCGAAGGCGAAGAGGAGCCCGGCCCCGGTCCCGGCCAGAGCATCACCAAGATCGATGCCAAGGGGAATGTCATCATCACCGACGATGAAGACCAGACCGCCAATGGAGACTGGGCGCTGTACGACGTGAAGGTGCGCAAGATCTACATGGGCGACACGGTGGTGCTGACCCAGGGTGAGAACGTGATCCGCGGCCAGAAGCTGGAGATGAATCTCGACACCGGCCAGACGGTGGTGGATGCGGGCGCCAGCGGGGCGTCAGGCACCCAGGGCGGCCGTGTGCGGTCGCTCTTCGTGCCGGCCGACAACAACGGATCGGAAGGCGGCGCCCAATAGGAGCGGGGCGCCCTTTCCAGGGGATTTAGCAGGCGGCATGGGGGCCGCCATGTGGCGGAAAAGCCGCTTAGGCAAGTTTCATGCCTTTTGGTAGCGGCAACCCGTCATGGTTCACAAATTTTTAAGCGCGCAGGGCGACTAATGACACGCATGGATGGGGATACCACGAGCATGACGCAGGAAAACCGGGCGGCCACAGGCGGCCCGCGCCTTGTTGCGGCGTCCTCCGGTCTCGTGGTGGAAGGCATCGGCAAGACCTACAATAAGCGCCCTGTGGTGCGCGGCGTTTCCATGAACGTGGCACGCGGCGAAGCGGTGGGGCTGCTGGGTCCCAACGGGGCAGGCAAGACCACCTGCTTCTACATGATCGCGGGCCTGGTTGAGGCGGATTACGGCTCCGTCGAGCTCGACGGCGTTGATATTTCGCGCCTGCCCATGTATCGCCGCGCCCGCATGGGTATCGGCTATCTGCCGCAGGAAGCATCGATCTTCCGTGGGCTGACGGTTGAGGAAAACATCCGCGCCGTCATCGAACTGGTCGAGAAGGACCATTCCCGCCGCGAAGCCATGCTGGACGAGTTGCTGGCCGAGTTCTCGATCACCCATCTGCGGCGCACGCCGTCAGTGGCATTGTCGGGCGGTGAGCGCCGGCGCGTGGAGATTGCCCGCGCCATGGCGGCCCAGCCCAACTACATGCTGCTCGACGAACCCTTCGCGGGCATCGACCCCATCGCCACCGGCGACATTCATGAGCTTGTGAGCCATCTGACGGATCGCGGCATCGGTGTGCTGATCACCGACCACAATGTGCGCGAGACCCTCGAGCTCATCGACCGCGCCTATATCATTCACGACGGGCGGCTTTTGCTGGAAGGCCTGCCCTCCGAGATTGTCGGCAACGAGGATGTGCGCCGGCTCTATCTCGGCGAACGCTTTTCGCTCTAGGGCGAGGCGGGAACGGGGCGCGCGATGGCACTGGCACCACGGCTGGAGATACGCCAGGGACAATCCCTGGTCATGACGCCCCAGCTGCAGCAGGCGATCAAACTTCTGCAGCTCTCCAATATCGAACTTTCCAATTTCGTCGAGCAGGAGCTGGAGAAAAACCCGCTGCTTGACCGCGATGAACGCGCTGACATTCCCGACATGGCCGCAGAGAGCGCCGATCGCGAACGGGCGGACGCTTCCGGTGATACGGGCGCTGATAGCGGCGGTGATCCTAGCGGAGACGCTGGTGGCGACGCGGGCGGCGATGATGGTTTCAGCGACGCGGATGCGGGCCAGCTTTCCCTCAATGATGCCTCGCCGGCATCCGAGATGGATTCTGGCTTTGAAGATATGTACCCGGACGATACCGGGTCTGACCGCACAGGCGCAGCAGGGGCAGAAGGCGACGCCACACCGGCAGCGCTGGGCGGATCGGACTGGTCGGCTTCCGGCGGCAGCGGTGCGGGCGGCGCGGCACCCGATGGCGACCTTGATCTTGAAAGCCGCCTGACCCGCGACCAGACCCTGCACGAATTCCTCACCGAGCAGCTTGATGTGTCGGTGTTCGACCCGGCCAAGCGGCTGATCGGCCGCTTCCTCATCGACTGCGTGGATGACGCGGGCTATCTGCGCTTCGAGGACGGGATTGATGGCCTTGCCGACATCGCCGACCGCCTCGGCGTGGCGCTGGAGGATGTGGAAGGCATGCTGACCGTGATGCAGGGCTTCGAGCCCACCGGCGTCATGGCCCGCTCGCTGAAGGAATGCATGGCGCTGCAACTTGCCGAGCAGGACCGGCTCGACCCGGCGATGCAATGTTTCCTCGACAATCTCGAACTGGTGGCGCGGCGCGACCTTGCCCAGCTCTGCAAACTGTGCGGCGTGGACGAGGAAGATATCCGCGACATGATCGCCGAGATCCGTGCTCTGGATCCGCGCCCGGGCCTGACCTTCGGCGGCGAGACAGCGGCCCCCGTGGTGCCGGATGTATTCGTGCGCGCGGCTCAGGGCGGCGGCTGGACGGTGGAACTCAACACCGAGACCCTGCCGCGTGTGCTGGTGAACCAGCAATATTATGCAACCGTTTCCGGGGCGACCCAGAACAAGGACGACAAGCTCTACCTGTCGGATTGCCTGCAGAGCGCCAACTGGCTGGTGAAGAGCCTCGACCAGCGCGCCCGGACGATCCTGAAGGTGAGCCGTGAGATCGTGCGCCAGCAGGACGGCTTCTTCGCCCATGGCGTCTCGCATCTGCGGCCCCTGAACCTCAAGACCATCGCGGACGCCATCGACATGCATGAATCGACGGTGAGCCGCGTGACGTCCAACAAGTTCATGGCGACCTCGCGCGGTGTCTTCGAGCTCAAATATTTCTTCACCTCAGCGATATCCTCCACCGATGGGGGCGATGCCCATTCCGCCGAGGCCGTGCGGCACCGCATCCGCGAGCTGATTGATTCGGAAAGCCCGAAGAAGATCCTGTCGGACGACAAGATCGTGGAAATGCTCAAGCTGTCGGGCATTGATATCGCCCGGCGCACGGTGGCCAAATACCGGGAGGCGATGAACATCCCCTCGTCGGTCGAGCGTCGCCGACAGAAGAAGCTAAGCGCCTGAAATTAAAGGGTTAATGGGGTGGCGTCATGCCTGCCTTGCAGCAGCCCCGGCCGTGTTGACACCCCCGCCGGACCTCACTAGGGTCCGGCGCTTGTGATTGGCAGGCAGCTCGGAAAGCGCCACAATCAGACAGGCGGCGGACCGGGGTCCGCACAGGGCCACATCGGCCCCGCCCGAGCTGCAACAACTGCGATTGATCCATTTGCGATACATCGCCTAAACACGAAAATCAGAGGCCCCATGCAGGTTCAGGTCACCGGCAAGCATATTGATGTGGGGGATGCCCTGCGCGTCCATGTCACCGACCGTCTGGAAGCCGCCGCCGAGAAATATCTCGGCCGTGCCATCGACGCCCATGTGGTGTTCTCGAAGGAAGGCCATGAGTTCCAGGCCGATTGCACGCTGCGCCTGGGCCATGGTGTCGTCATGCAGAGCCAGGCGCGCGCGGGCGAGATCTATTCCGCCTTTGACGGTGCCGCCGACCGCATGGAAAAGCGCCTGCGCCGCCACAAGCGCCGGCTGAAGGATCATCACGCCGAAGGGCGCCCGGCGCCGGAGGAAATCGAGCTGCCGGCGCGCGTGCTGTCCGGCGGTGAGGACGAGGCGGAGACGGATACCGCCAGCGACAATACGGGCAATGACGACCAGCCGGTCATCATCGCCGAGACGACGAAGACCCTGCACCGCCTCTCCGTAGGCGAGGCCGTGATGCGCATGGATCTGGCGGATGCGCCGTTCCTGCTCTTCAAGTCCGGGTCCAATGACGCGGTGAGCATGGTGTATCGCCGCGAGGATGGAAACATCGGTTGGGTGGAACTTGGCGGCCAGGGCTGACAAAGCCTGCGCGCGCGCCACATAGACACGTAGCAACAGTTTTGTAGAAGGGGCGTCACCGCGAGGCTTGAAGGGCCGCGCGGGCCGCCACATTGCAGATATGGATCTCTCGGATCTGGTTACGGCCGAACGCGTTTTCGCGAGCTTTCATGCGGGCAGCAAGAAGCAGGTGCTTCAGGATCTCGCCACCCGCGCCGCGGAAGCCTCCGGCATTGACGCCCGCATCATCTTCGATGCGCTGATTGAGCGTGAGCGGCTGGGCTCCACCGGCGTCGGCCATGGCATCGCCATCCCGCATGCGCGCCTGGAAGACATGGAGCATCTCGAGGGCTTCTTCGCCCGGCTGGATGCGCCCATCGAGTTCGACGCGGTGGATGACGAGCCGGTGGACCTCGTCTTCCTGCTGCTGGTGCCGGAGGAATCCGGCGCTGACCATCTGAAAGCGCTGGCCCGTATCTCGCGCCTGCTGCGTAATGAGGGCGTCACCAATGCCCTGCGCGCGGCGGCGACCGCCCAGGAAATCCACGAAGTGCTGACCCAGCCCGCGGCAAGCCACGCAGCCTGAGTGTCCGGCAAGGCATTAAGGTCACTGCCCATGAAAAAGGCCGCGCCCCCTAAAGGGGCAGCGGCCTTTTGCCGTGTTGGGTGACCCCGGTCTTTCGTCAGTGAACGCTCACGGGGTCGAGGTCATACTGGCGCGCGCCGGCAAAGGCTGCGTCGCGGTCATCGACGATGGCCATGCGCGTGCCATTGGCCGAGTGCACCGCGAAGAAGCGGGCATCGTGCGGGATCTTAGTATCCTCGCCGACCACTTCGCGGACATCATCCTGGCCGATCTCGCGCACATAGACGGTTTTCGGTGCGCCGAACTCGGCGAAGTCCTTGCTGCTCATCATGGGAGCAGGGGCGCGGGTGTCAAACGTGCTGTCATTCATGGGTCGCGTACTCCTTACCTGTGCCTCTGAATCAGACGGCGGTGTCTTCGGGTTCGGCGGATGCTCCGTCGGAGCCGTTGATGCGGCGGCTTTCGATGCGCTGGCGCGGCTGCGCCTGCGAGCCTATCTCGATCCGGCGGACATGATGGGCGGGTTCAGGCTTCACGAGGTCGATACTCAGAAGACCGTTTTCGAGGTCGGCCCCTTCCACTTCCAGCCCGTCGGCGAGAACGAACACCCGCACGAACTGCCGGGCCGCAATGCCGCGATGCAGGAAGGCGCGGTCGCCGTCATCCTGCTGCTTGCCGCGGATCACCAGCTCATTGCCTTCCACGGTGACCGAGAGGGCATTCTCCGTGAAGCCGGCAACCGCCAGCGTGATGCGGAAGCGCTGGGCGCCGCCCGCATGGGCATCTGGACCCGCGTCGGTGCCGAGGGACGTCTGTTCGATATTGAAGGGCGGATAGCCGTCATTGGACAGCCTGCCGACCCTGTCCAGAAGCTGCTCAAGGCCATCGAAGCCAAGCAGCAACGGGTGGGTAAAGGGGGTAACCCGTGCCATTCAAAAGCCCTCATCAGTGAAGCGGCTTTGTCACCAGACCGGCCAAAAACGGCAGAAACCTGCCAAACCGATCCGCCCGGCCCCAGTATGGGCACCGGACCCTTAATAAATGGGGGGCAGATTACTACAGATCAAGTGGCGGGGCCGGAAAGGCGGGGGACGTACGGCTCAGCCCTGCGGGCGCATGCTGCGCAGGATGATCTGGGCGAGGCCGTCGATCATCGCCATGGCGGCGGGGTCGGAGACGATGTCTTCCTTCGTCGCCGCGGTCACATGCTGGGTGATGGTGCGTTCCACCATCCAGGTGAGCGCCATGGGAACGAAATTGGCGGTGTCCGGATCAACGCGGCCTGACGCCTTTTCATCGGCCAGCGTGCGGCGTCGCTGATAGACCGTGGCACGGATCATGTTGTGGTAGCGGCGCTCGATCGCCGGGTCGGTCGCCACCACCTCATAGACGGCTGAGAACAGCCGCAGATTGTGGCGCACATAGAGCGCCAAATTGATCAGCGATTCCCGCGTCGAGCTTTCGCTTTCCGCGTAGAAGACCTCATTGGTGAGGCCAGCCGCCTCCACCAGGTCTTCCTCCAGCTTGTCGATCAGGAGTTCGATCAGCCCGGTCTTGTCGCTGAAATGCAGATAGAAGGTGGAGCGCGATACGCCCGCCGCCTGCACGATGTCCGACACGCTCAGCTCGGTGAACTTGGCGCCCCCTTCGGCGATCAGCCGCACCACGGCATCGAGAATGGCGATGCGCTTCTTGGTGTCCTTGGACGAGCGCAGTTCACCACGATGATCGCCGCGCTGGTCATTGCGGTGGTCCGTGGCGGTCTCCACAGGCAGGTCACGGCTGAAGGATCGGCTGTCCGGCACACATGTCTCCTTGCGCAGCCTGGTGGACGGAAAGGGCCAGTCTAGGCCGGTCAGGCGGTGACCGTCACCATGTGGCCGGCTGTCGGCGACAGCCCGCCAAGGAGGGACGCATAGGTCTTTTCCATGTCGGCAAAGCTGTGCGGCGTAATCGCGAGATGCGGCCTGATGAAATCATAAAAGGCCGCAGCCCCCGCGCTGATGCGGGCGTCATGGGCGGCGAGCCCCTGCCGCTCCCGGTGCTCTACCATGTGGGTGGGCACGAAGAAGAAATCAGGCGTCGGGCCGGGCAGCTCTTCGGCGGCATCAGGCGCTGCGGCGGACTCCCAATGGGTGAGGCCGACGCCGGTGCTGTTCTTGAGGGTATCGCCCAGATGAGTGTGGACGTCTGTCAGGACCGCCTTGTTGCCGGACATGTCCACATAGACGCTGGGGGCTGATGCATCGAGCGAACTGATCTCGTCATAGCCGAGCACCGTGTCATAGCAGCCAAGCCCCTCAACAAATTCCTTGTTGCCCGCCGAGGTAAGGCCGACGACGCGCAGGCCAGGCCGTTTGGCGGCAAGCCAGGCGAGGCCGATCGCCGTCTTGCTGGAGGCACTGCCGATGATCAGCGTGTTGGCGTTGAAATAGTCATGCGCGGCCAGATGGTCATCCAAATGCATCGACGTGACGAACAGGATGCGCAGGATGCACTGCAGATCATCCGTTGACGGATCAAACCCGTTCTCCGGCGTCACGGCGAGATATTCCTGATAGATCGGCGGCAGCTGCGCACGGTGGTCAGCGCCATCCGAGAAGCCGCGGGCCGAGACATCCACAGGCGTCATTACCACCTGGTGCGACATGGGCATGTAACCGAAGAACCTGGCACCCTCGGTGATGTCCGGATGCGCGCTCCTGGTGACGCGGGCGATGCCCCAGGCGGGGATACGGCCCCAGCCATCGGCGGCGGGGAAGAAATTCCAGTACCCCAGCATGTCGCCCGCCATGCCATAGGAAATGTTGTTGGCGGTCAGCGCGAAGCGTTCGACCTCAAGCAGCACCTGGCCGTCCTGAAGGTCGGCGTTGGGCACGTCCACCATTTTGGCCTCGCGCAAATCCGCGCGGTTGACGATGAAATCCTGTGCCATGCGGCAGCCCCCCTGAAAGGCGTGTGTCGTTTTGTGCAGTCTAGGCGATATCGCGCAAGGTCCAAATCAGCGTGTCCCCGTCGCGGACAGCGTTGGCCGTCTTGCGGATGCGGTGGGATTGAAGCGCCCCGGCCCAAAGCTCCGTCCAGGCGTCGAGCAAGGTTTCCGCTTCGGCAGGTTCGAGCCCCCGCAAAATGCGTAGGCCCTGCTGGCGGAGGGTGACGCTGCCATCGTCATTGGCGCTGATTGTGCAGTCATCGCCCATGCCTGTCAGCACGTCGGAAAGGAAACGTACTCCATCGGTGACATCGCCATCAACGCCGCCGACAAGCCCGCGGATATGCTGATAGGTCTGAAGCCCGGTCAGCCGTGCGGCGCGGCGAGCGATGGCAAGCGTTTCGTCGCGCCCGATTACAGCCTCAAGGGCGGCCATGCCGTTGCGGATATATTCCATGGCGTAGTTGCGGTTGGCCTTGGCCAGACGCTCCGCCGACCAGTCACCGGCAGGCGGGGCTGGCTGCTGCGCGGGATCAAACGGCGGCGGCACTTCATCACGGGCGAATTGCAGCCGCTCGTCCTCGCCAAGGTCATGATCATATTCGCGGAAATAGCCGCACAGGCCGAACTCGCCGGTCATGTCCTCGGACACACAGACGAACCCAAGCCGCGGGTTTTTGAGCGACACGCCGTTCTGCCCGTACCAGCCGCGCAGAAAGCCCCGGCTGGCTTCTACCGGAATGCCGCAAATGGCGGCCCCGTCATACATCCAGCGCGGATAACGGAACCGCACCCAGGCCTTGCGGTCGCTTTCCTCCATGTATTCGACGGCGACGCCGCCCATGCTGTTGGACAGCACATGGTAGCGCGCGCACGCGACAGCGTCCGGCAGGCCCGCAAGGCCGAGCTTCTCGAAGCTCGAGAGGAATTTCTCCTCATGCTGGCGGCGGAACAGGCGGAACATCCACTCGCCCACCACCTCCGGCCCCTTGGTGGTGGCCACCATCAGCTCAAGGCCGAGCAGATATTGATGGTGGATATAGGCCTGCGCCTCGATCGCCGTCTCTGAGCCGGACATGGAACCTCCCGCGCGCGCCCTTCAGGCGCTATTGCATGTTGATGGCTTTGTCGAAGGCCGGGCGCGCTGCAATGCGCGCCACATAGGCCTTGAGGTTTGGCATGTCGTCGGTAACGCAGCCCATGCGATTGGCCATGAAGATCGAATGCCCGAGCATCACGTCGGCGGCGGAAAAATCACCGATCAGATAGTCGCGGCCTTGAAGCGCTTCTTCCACGGGGGCGAGCGACTTGGTGAGCAGGCGCTGTGCCTGGGCCAGCGCGGTCTCGTCACGGCGCTCCGGCGGCAGCAGGATGGTCTGCACGACGATGGTATTGATCGGCGGCATCACCATGCCTTCGCAATAATGGAACCACTGAAGATAGTCTGGGTACCGCGCATCCTCGACGGCGGGCTTGAGGCCGCCATTCTTGTGACGCTCAATAATGTATTCGACGATGGCGCCGGACTCGTAGATCGACACATCCCCGTCATCCAGTACCGGCACGCGGCCAAGCGGGTGACGGGCGCGGTGCGCGTCGGACTTCAGGTCCTTGGGGTGAAACGCCATCTTGTTGAGCTCATAGGGCAGGCCGAGCTCTTCCAGCAGCCAGACAATGCGTCCGGCGCGCGAATTGGGTGCGAAATGGAGCTTGAGCATGGTGGCGGTCCCCCGAAGACGGATGTCAGTTTGTTTTTTGAACCGCTGTTTTAGCAGCTAGACTGGGGGCGAACGCAACAACTGACGCGCGCTCTGCCAAAACTTTTCCGGGTGACGCCGCGTCGCGCAAGCATTTGAAGGAAGCTTTCATGGACGCCTACAAACCTCTCGACCGCTCGATCAAGGGCCGCACGGCCATCATCACCGGTGCCGCCAGCGGCATGGGCCGCGCGACGGCGCATCTGTTTGCCCGCGAGGGTGCCAATGTGGCGGTGACCGATCTGCGTCAGGACGCCTGCGACGCCGTGGTGGCGGAGATCGAAGAGGCCGGCATCACGACCGCGCGCGCCCATGCGCTGGATGTGGGCGATGCGGACGCCATCAAGGCGGTGGTTGCCCGGACGGCGGAGGAATTCGGCGGCATCGACATCGTCGTCAACAATGCGGGCTTCGCCCTGCCGGTACCGCTGGGTGAGGATGGCTATGAAGACAGCTGGGACAAGAGCCTCAGTGTGATGCTGACCTCGCACCAGCGCCTGGTGAGTGCGGCGCTGCCCTGGCTGCGCAGATCCGACGCCGCTCGCATCGTCAATGTGGCCTCGACCGAAGGGCTGGGCGCGACGCCGCGCAACTCTGCCTATGTGGCTGCCAAGCACGGCGTCATCGGGCTGACGCGGGCGATGGCGGTTGAGTTCGGCAAGGAAGGCATCACGGCCAATTGCATCTGCCCCGGCCCGATCCTCACCGGCATCACGGAAGCGATCCCCGACGAACACAAGCAGGTCTATGCCAACCGCCGCACGGCGCTGCGCCGCTATGGCCTGCCGGAGGAAGTTGCCAACATCACCCTGTCGGTCGTGCTGCCGGCGGCAAGCTACCTGACCGGGGTGGCGATCCCCGTGGATGGCGGGCTGACGATCCGCAACGCGTAGGCGCTGAGCGGACTGTTAGCTGTAATCGGCGGAATGTTTCAGAAGGTGCGCCGCGCCATGCGGGCTGTTGAGAATGGCGTTCTCACCGAAGAGCCGCTCCTTCTGGTCGCCGAACAGCTCGCGGTTGGCGCCGAGCGGAGCCATCTGCTCGGCAAGCTGGTGGGCGAGTTCGGGCAGGGTTTCGAGCGCTGCCACATGCTGCACAACGCCCGCGGCCTGCGCGTCCGGTCCCGTCCAGCGGCGGGCGAACTGCACGGTTTCAAAAAAGGCATTGGCCGGCAGCTTGTGGCGGAACAGCGCCAGCTCCGGGGATGGGATCTTGAGGCCGATCTGCATTTCGTTGGCGCAGATGAACCCGCGATCCTCGCGCATGATACGGATGTCGTGGCACAGCGCCGACATGAAGCCTGCCCCGAAGGCATGCCCGTTGATGGCGCAGATGGTGGGCACGGGCAGGGTGATGATGCGTCCCATCAGCGCCATGAACTCGCCGCCGAACACTTCCCGGTCACCGCCCTCGGGATGCGCGTCCGGGTCCTGCACCCAGTCGAGATCAAGGCCGTTTGAGAAGAACTTGGCGTCGGTCGACCGCGTCACCAGCGCCGCGGGGCCGGTCGAGGCCTCCACCTCGTCCAGCGCCTTGCCGAACTCGCGCACGAAGGTGGTGTTCCAGCGGTTCTCGCCCGCATCCATGGTGAGGGTGAAGACTGAGTCCTGACGGTCGAGCTGGATCATGAGGCCGGGCCTTTCGATAATGAGCTGCAGCTTCGGGTTCTAGTACATGGGCGGAAGGGTGCCTAGGCGCGCAGGAGCTATGTGGCGCGCAAGATGATTTGCGTTTGGCGGCGGAAAGGCGGGGGCACGGCGGGGTGCGACGGGGGCGCAGCGCCGCATCCGGCCTTTGTACAGACCGATCGGCATTGATAGGGTCGCGGGCCTGCCGCCGATGCAACACGGAAAATGAAAAACAATGAAACGTATTCTTCTCGCGGGCCTCGCCCTCATTCTCGTGCTCGTGACCGTGGTGCTCGTCCGCACCCTCATGTTCACGCCGCCTGCCCATGAGGCGCGCACGCCGGTGGCGCTCGAGATTGACCGGGAGCGGGTGGCGCAACGCCTGGCCGAAGCGATCCGCTTCCGGACTATTTCACGTCAGGCGCCGGACGCAGGCGACATCGCGGCCTTCGAGGCCTTCAAGGCGTGGTTCGGCGACACCTACGCCGATGCGCTTGCGGTGATGCGCAAGGAGGAGGTGGCCGGCCACACACTGCTGCTGACCTGGCCGGGTACGGACGCCGCGGCCCAGCCCGTGCTGCTGACCGCCCATTATGACGTGGTGCCGGTCATTCCCGGTACGGAGGAGGATTGGCAGCACCCGCCATTTGCGGGAGACATCGTCGATGGTGTTGTGTGGGGCCGCGGTGCCCTTGATGACAAGGGCGCGCTGGTGGCGATCATGGAGGCCGTCTCACTGCTGGTGGAGCAGGGCTTCACCCCGCGCCAGACGGTTTACTTCTCCTTTGGCCATGACGAAGAAATCGGTGGTGAGAAGGGCGCAGCCGGTGTTGCGGCGCTGCTGGCCGAGCGCGGGATCCAGCTGGACTGGTCGCTGGACGAAGGCTCTTTCATCCTCGACGGCCTGATCCCCGGCGTGACGAAGCCGGTGGCCATGATCAATGTGGCGGAGAAGGGCTATGTGACCCTCGACATCATCGCCCATGCGGAAGGCGGGCATTCCTCCCTGCCGCCGCAGGACACGGCGGTGACTCGGCTGGCCCGGGCGCTGGTGCAGCTTTCCCGGTCGCCGGTGCCCGGTGGCCTCGACGGGGTAACGGGCGAAGCCTATGAGAGCATCGCCCGGCACATGCCTTTCACCCAGCGCATGGCGTTCGCTAATCAATGGCTGTTTGGCGGTCTGGTGGAAAGCATGCTGACGCGCCTGCCCGCGGGCAACGCCATGCTGCGCACCACCACGGCGCCCACCATGTTGTCGGCCAGCATCAAGGAGAACGTCCTGCCGATCACGGCGACCGCGACGGTCAATTTCCGGCTGCACCCGCGCGACACCGTGGAAGGACTCGTGGAACACGTCACCCGCGCCATCAATGACGAGCGCGTGGAAGTGGTGGCGCGCCGCGGCACCCCGGCGTCACCCGTTGCCCGCACCGACACCCAGGGTTTCAACGCCATGGCCACCGCCACCCGGCAGATGCTGGGCGATGTCGTCATCACCCCTGGCCTTACGGTCGCCGGGACCGACAGCAAGCACTACGGCAAGGTGGCCGACAACGCCTACCGCTTCCACCCCTTTATCGTCGGTCCCGCCGACATCAGCACCGTGCACGGCACCAACGAAAAACTGTCTGTAGACAATCTCATGCTCGGCACCGGCTTCTACATGCACCTGCTGACGAGCCTCGCTCCGGAGGCTGTGGACATACAAGGTGACTAGGCTGCACTTCTGGAGAATGCGCACAAGGTCCATTTTCCGAGGCAGTCCCGCCTGGAAGATCTAACGCAGCCCCTGCGTGTCCCCCCCCGTGGCGTATCGCTCAGCGACGTCACCGTCCGCGCAATCGGGGCTGGGTATATTCTGTAGGCAGAGCAAAAGAAAAGGCGGCGGGCCCGGGGCGGCCCATTCGGGACCCCGGATACCCGCCGCCTCTTCGGTAAGGCGTCAGGCGGTCTCGCCGCGCTGGTAGCGGTCGAGTTCGTCCGGATCGAAGCCCTCGTCGTTATCGATCAGGGGATCGCGCAGGAAATCCTTTTCCGGCGGCAGGGCGGTGGCGCGGTTCAGCACCATGCGGCACAGCCTGTCGAGCAGGGTCTGGTTGCGGGAACTGCGGGCGGCGATGCGGATCATCAGCCGCGCCATGCGCTCCTGCTTGCGGTGGTCGGTCTTCTTGCGGGTCATTCGGCAGGCTCCATGACAGGCCGGGCTTTAGAAGATGTCGTGACCTGAGCGTCAGCCGTTACCGGCACCACGCGGCACGGAATGCCCTTGATGTGCGGGATGCCCTGCTCAAGGTCGAGATAGTCATCATCATCACGGCAGAGCTGTGCGTCCGCATAATCGTGCGCGCCGCTCAACTGGCCAGCCCCCTGCTGCATTTCCGGCTTCCACCAGCCATGCGGCACACGGACCAGCTCGTCCGGCATGGCGTCCTTGATGGCCAGCTTGGCTTTGATGCGGCCAAGCTTGTTTTCAACATAGACCCAGTCGCCTTCCGCCAGGCCAAGCCGGCCAGCGGTACCGGGGCTCAGAAAGGCCTCGGGCTCCGGATGACGCTTCCGCATCTCCGGGATGTGCCGATGGGCTGTCTGGAAGAAGCCGTCCTCACGCACGCCGGTGAACATCTTCAGTGGGTAGTCCTTGTCCTCAGGCGGGTCCTCGCGGAAATAGGGCAGGGGATCAAAGCCGAGGCTCTCAAGCACGGATGACTTGAGTTCCACCTTGCCGCTCGGCGTGGCGAAACCACGCTTTTCGTACTGGCGGAACTCCGGCATCTTGAAGTGAACGTCGGTGGATTTCACCAGCTCGGCAAAGGACATGCCCGTAGCGGCAACGCGGTAATCGTAAAAGTCCTCGAGCGTGTCCCAGGGCACAAGCTCCGGCCGGTCGAGCGCGCCGGCAATGTGTTTCCAGAACTCGAACGTGCTCTTGCACTCACCGGGCGGCTCCATGGATTTCTCCGAGAACCGCACCGTCGACAGCCACGCGAACATGTCGTGGATCAGGGGCCGTTCGAGCCAGCTGTCGGCGGGCATAATGTAGTCGGCAAGCTGGGCGGACGGCGTCATGAACTGCTCATGGGCGACAATGAGATCCTGGTTCATCATCGCCTTGAGGATGAGCGGCATGTTGGCGTAGCTCATCAGCGGATTGTTACCGAGGAAGAAGAACGCCTTCACCGGATACTCGCCTTCGCCTGCCATGGCGCGGAAGGTTTCCGACGGGGTGGCCATGTAGCTGCCGGTGGCGATGTTGGAATATTCCCGGCCATAAACGCGCTTCATCGGTTCGCTGAAGGCGGCCTGGCCGCGATAGGTGAAGGCGGGGTGGTTCTTCGAGCCGAGCTGCTTGGCTTTCTGCTCATCCGACAGGACGTGATGCATCTCGATGTCGGATTCCGGAATGATGTCCGGGTTGAAGCCCTGAAGCGTCTCGCCGCCCGGCACGTCGATATAGCCGCAGATGGAGCGCAGGATGCCCTGCAGGCGGATTCCCGACGTGCTGTTGCGCTGCATGTCGGTGATCGGCGTCCAAGGAATGACCGACGGGCCTTCGGTGGCATACATGCGCGCCGCCTTGGCAATCATTTCCGGCTCACAGCCCGTCAGTTTCGCAACACGCTCCAGCGGAAACTCGTCGACGCGCTTCTTCAGGTCCTCGAATCCGATGGTCCAGTTGGCGACGAAGTCCTTGTCGTAAAGCTCTTCGTCGATGATGACCTTCAGCCAGCCGAACATCATGGCCGCATCGCTGCCCACCTTGAGCGGCAGCCAGATGTCGGCGCGCTCGGCGCTGGAGCTGCGGCGCGGATCCATGACGATGAGCTTGGCCCCGCGCGCCTGGGCGGCGCGGATATAGGTGTACATCGGCGTCCAGCTGTGGCGGCGGGGGTTATGGCCCATCAGCACGATGCACTTGGTGTTGTTGAAGTCGCCCATGGGAAACCAGCCATAGGTGAACTTGCTGACGGCGGCCGTATTGCCGGCGCACAGCGCCACGCCGCTGATCCAGTTGGGTGAGCCCACATGGTTCATGATGCGGCGGCCGAGCCCGTGATCGGTGCCGGTGTTCCACTGGCTGGTGGACACGGCCCAGGCTTCCGGCCCGTGCTCGGCGATGATTTTCTTGAGGCGTGTGCCGATGTCGGTCATCGCCTCTTCCCAGGTCACCTGCTCCCACTTGCCCGAGCCGCGTTCGCCGACGCGCTTCAGCGGGTGCAGGATGCGGGAGGGATGAGCGAAGCCCTTGGGCGCGACGATGCCTTTCATGCAGATATTGTCACGGAAGATGGGGTTGTCCGAGGAGCGGACCTTGACCACGCGGCCCTTCATGGATTCCGTGACGACGCTGCAGGCAATGTCGCATGACGCGCAGATCGTGCGCTTTGTGGTGACGCCCTCGCGGACGGGGCGTTCTTCGTATTTGGCGTTGGCAATGTCTTGCGGATCGAATGGCACAGGTGCGGGCATGACGCACGGCCTCCCTGATATGTAAGTCCAATAAATAAACTCTATAGTCCAAAAACTGGACGGAGTCGAGGGAGTGGGCTATTGTCTCAGGGACTGATAGTGAGGTGCGCCGCCGGACCGGCGCAAAGGAGCCGCAGATGAAATGGGATGACCTTGAAAGCCAGCAATGCTCGATGGCACGCACCTCGGCGGTGCTGGGCGACCGCTGGACTCTGGTGATCCTGAGCGACGTGTTCCTCGGTGTCAGGCGCTTTGAAGACTTCCAGAAGCGCCTCGGCATCTCGCGCACGACGCTGGCGAGCCGGCTGAAGAATCTCGAGGACCATGGCGTGCTATATCAGCGCCAGTATGAGGACCGGCCGCCGCGCTTCGAGTACCGGCTGACTGAAAAGGGGCTTGGCCTCTACCCGGCGATCGTCGCGCTTTTGGATTGGGGCGACGAGCATTATTCAGATGCGGCCGGGCCCCCGGTCCTGCGCCGGCACAAGAGCTGCGGCCATGACTTCCACGGCGTGCTCCATTGCAGCGAATGCGGCGAGCCGGTCAACCCGCGCGACGTGGAAGCCCGCAAACGGCCTGCCAACAAGCGCTACCCGGCGGTGACACGCGGCCCGATGTCCTACGCCGTCAAGGCATAAGCGCGGGCGCAGGTTTCAACCCCAGGCTTCCCCTGCGTCCGAATTCTCGCATTTGGCAGCGGCCCGACAAGCTGCAAGGTTTGTGAAAAATAGCGGGCGGCGCAGGGCGCGTTCGCCCGCAGCAGCCAGGGGAAACACAGCATGCAGATCAATGGATCAACAGCGGCGGTCGTCACGGGCGGAGCGTCTGGGCTCGGCCGTGCAAGCGCCGAAGCGTTGGCGGGGGCCGGGGCAAAGGTCGCCATCTTCGACCTCAACGAGGAAAAGGGCGAAGAGGTCGCCAAGGGCCTCGGTGGCGTCTTCTGCAAGGTGGATGTGACCGACGAGGACAGCGTGCTGGCGGGCTTTGACAAGGCCCGCGCGGCGCACGGGCAGGAACGGGTGCTGGTCCATTGCGCGCAGACCTCCCGCGGCGGCAGGAAGACCGTGGGCCGCAACCGCGAGACGGGGAAGATGATGCGCTACCCCACCGAGGACTATGCCTATTCGATCAACGGTATCCTGGTGGCGAGCTACCGGGTCGCATCCATCTCGGCACTCGGCATGGCCTCGCTCGAGCCGATGGAGGATGGCGAGCGCGGCGTCATCACACTGACCTCGTCGGTAGCGGCGCAGGACGCGCAGATGGGGCAGGTGGGCTATGGCTCCGGCAAGGCCGGGGTCAACGGGCTGGTGCTGCCCATGGCGCGCGACATGATGGATCTCGGCATCCGCGTCAATTCCATCATGCCGGGCATCTTCGCAACGCCGCCCATGCTGGGCGCGCCGCCGAAAGTGCTGCAGGGCCTGTCCGCTTCGGTGCCGTTCCCCAAGCGGCTGGGCAACCCGCCGGAATTTGCCAGCTTCATGCTTGAGCTTGTGCGCAACACCTATTTCAACGGCCAGGCCATCCGCCTCGACGGCGCCATCCGCATGCCGCCACGCTGACGGATCAGGGCGGGGCGGTGCAAGCCGCTGGGCACAGGCCCTCGCAAGGGGCTACAAGTCCGCCCATGAGTGACAGTACCCCTGAGAGCAGCACCGGCGGCCCCAGTGTCACCGCCAGTGCGGCGGCGCCGCAGCATCTGAGTACCGGCCAGCTATACCTGTTGGCCCTGGCTAGCGCGGTGATCACCGCCAATGCCTATTACATCCACCCCATCATCGCGCTGGTGGCGGAGGATTTCGGTGTCAGCGCTGCGGCGATCGGGGCCGTGCCCGCCTTCAACCAGATCGCCCTGGCGCTGGGCATCTTCCTGCTGTTGCCCCTGGGCGACTGGGTGAGCAATCGCAGGCTGACCTCCATCTTCGTGGCCGGACAGACAATTGCCATTGCGGGCATGGCGCTGGCGACGGATTTCAGGCTCTTCGTCGCGGGCTCCACGGTGCTGGGTTTCTTCACCATCGCGCCCTATCTGCTGCCGGCCTATGTGTCACGCCGCGTGCCGCCTGAGAAGCTGGGCCATGCGACGGCGGTTCTCACCACCGGCATCATCGGCGGCATCCTGCTGGCGCGCGCCGGCGCGGGCGTGCTGGGCGAATATATGGGCTGGCGGTCGGTCTATGTGGCGGCGGCAATGCTGATGCTGCTGATGTCGATCCTGCTGCCGCTGATCATGGAGCAGGGACGGCGCGACCGCGCGCGCAGCGAGACCTATGCGGGGCTTATCCTCTCCATCCTGCCGATCATCCGGCGGCACCCGGACATTCTGCTGTCCGGTGCGATCCAGGCCATGAGCTTCGGCATCTTCCTGGCCGTGTGGCTTGGTCTCGGCCTGCATCTCACGAGCCCGCAGATGGGATACGGCACCGACGTGGTGGGCTATCTCGCGGCCTTCTCGATCCTCAACCTCGCCACCACCCCGCGCCTGGGAGCCTGGGCCGACAAGGTGGGCGCCGAGCGGGCGCGGGTGTGGTTCACCGTTGGCCAGCTTGCGGGCGTCGCCTGCCTGCCCTTCTTCGGCCATAGCCTGTGGCTGCTGATGATCCCCATCGTGCTGATGAACCTGGTGGGCCCGTCCATCGACATCACCGGCCGAATGACCTTCCTGCGCCTGTCCCCGGACATCCGCACCCGGCTGATGACCATCTACATTGTCATCATGTTCGGCGGCGGCGGTATCTTCAGCTGGGCCGGCACCATCGCCTATGACTGGGCCGGCTGGACCGGCAATGCCATGCTGGCGCTGACCCTCTCCATCCTCGTGCTGGCCCTGTCGCTGATCGGTTTGCGGCTTATAAACCGAGCTGTCTAATGGAGCTCAGCCCACCGCAAGTCTGCCTATGTCTCGGGCAATCACCTGCGTAGGGTTTATGCATATGCCCGGCACATACGCAAAAAGGCATGGAACCTGCCGCAATTGCGTGCGGTGCGCTTGACTCCGGGCTGGCGGGAGCGCACGAAAAAGGCATGCAATCGCCTGAGGTGCAGGACGCTTTTTTCGACGAGACCGGCGGGGGCGGCGACATTCGCCCGCCCTATCGGGAGCTGCTGGCATGGATCGGTGACCAGGGTGCCGAGACCCTGTCCCTGCGCCACCGGGAAGCCGAGACCCTGTTCCGCAAGATCGGGATTACCTTCGCCGTCTATGGCGAGGGTGGCAGCCCGGAGCGGCTCATTCCCTTCGACATCGTGCCGCGCATCTTCACTGCCTCGGAATGGCGGCTGCTGAGCCAGGGCGTGAAGCAGCGCGCCCGCGCCCTCAACATGTTCCTCAACGATGTCTATCAGCGCGGCGACATCATCCGCGCCGGCATCGTTCCGGCGGACCTTGTCTATCTCAACGAGTCCTACGAGCCCGCAATGGTGGGCATCACCCCGCCGCGCAATGTCTACAGCCACATCGTCGGCACCGACATCGTGCGCGTGGGCGCGAATGAATTCTACGTGCTGGAAGACAATTGCCGCACGCCCTCCGGCGTCTCCTACATGCTGGAGAACCGCGAGATCATGATGCGCATGTTCCCGGACCTGTTTTCCGGCCGCCGCATCATGCCGGTGGATGATTATCCCGATCTCCTGCACCGGACCCTGGCCTCGGTGGCCCCGAAGAAGTGCCAGGACGACCCCGTGGTGGTGGTGCTGTCGCCTGGCTCGTTCAACAGCGCCTATTACGAACACTCCTTCCTGGCCGACCAGATGGGCGTTGAGATCGTAGAGGGCAAGGATCTGTATGTGGATGGGGAGTTCGTCTTCATGCGGACGACCCGCGGCCCGCGCCGGGTGGATGTGATCTACCGGCGGCTGGACGATGACTTCCTCGACCCGCTCTGCTTCCGGCCGGACTCGCTGCTCGGCGTGCCGGGGCTGATGAATGTCTATCGCTCGGGTGGCGTTGCCATCTGCAGCGCGCCGGGCGCCGGTATCGCCGACGACAAGGCCATCTATATCTACGTGCCCGAGATGATCCGCTTCTATCTGGGCGAGGAGCCGATCCTCAAGAACGTGCCCACCTGGAAATGCGGGGACGCGGATGAATGCGCCTATGTGATGGAGCATCTGCACGAACTGGTCGTGAAGGAAGTGCACGGCTCCGGCGGCTACGGCATGCTGATCGGCCCCAAGGCATCGTCTGCGGAAATCGAGGCCTATCGGGCCCGCATCCGCGCCAAGCCGGACAATTTCATCGCCCAGCCGACCCTGGCCCTGTCGACCTGTCCTACTTTCGTGGATGAGGGCATCGCGCCCCGCCACGTGGATTTCCGCCCCTTCTGCCTTGTGGGCAATGCCATTCACCTGCCCGCCGGCGGGCTGACCCGGGTGGCGCTGCGCGAAGGCTCGCTGGTGGTGAATTCGAGCCAGGGCGGCGGCGTCAAGGACACCTGGGTCCTGGCGGACTGACCGGACGATCCCATGCTCAGCCGCACCGCCGAAAACCTGTTCTGGATTGGCCGCTTCACCGAGCGGGCCGAGAGCATGGCCCGCATGCTGGAGATGGGCTACCGCATGGCGCTGATGCCGGCGACGGGGGCAGGCCATCGCAACGAATGGCGCTCCATCGTGGCGGGCGCCGGTGGCGAGGCCGCCTTCAGCGAAAAGCATGACAGTATCAACCAGCGCATCGTCTGCGAATATCTGATCTTCGATCCGGACAACCCATCGAGCATCCATAGCTGCCTCCGCAATGCGCGCGAAAACGGCCGCGCGGTCAGGGCCGCCATCACCAGCGAAATGTGGATGGCGCTCAACGAAACCTGGATCGACCTGCAGGACATGAACGCCGCCCAGCTGGCCGGCGGCGGCCTGCCTACTTTCCTCGACTGGATGAAGGGGGCGAGTGCCCAGTTCCGCGGCGCCACCGAATCCTCCCTGCTGCGCAATGAAGGTTATGACTTCCTGCGCCTCGGCTCCTTCATCGAGCGGGCCGACAACACCGCCCGCCTGCTCGATGTGAAATACTATGTGCTGCTGCCCGCCTCCGAGACCGTGGGCGGGGGCGTGGACAATTATCAGTGGACGACGCTTCTGCGGGCCCTGTCATCCCTGCGCGCCTTCCACCACATCTACCGCTCGGAATACACGCCGTGGTCGATTGCGGATTTCCTTATCCTCAACCGCCATTTCCCCCGGTCGCTGCTCTACAGCTACAGCCAGATCGGCGAGCACCTGACCCAGCTGTCGCGCCGCTATGGCCAGCGTTCTTTAAGCCTGAGCGCAACCAACATGCAGATCGCCCGGCTGGCGGACTGCACGGCGGCGGACATCTTCAGCGAGGGCCTGCACGAATTCCTCACCACCTTCATCCGCCAGAACGCGGCCCTGTCCGACAGCATCGCCGGGGACTATCACTTTGGCTGGAGCTGACCCATGCGGCTGATCGTCGAGCACAGCACCTGCTACCGCTACAGCGCCCCCGTGCGCTTCGTGGTGCAGAGCCTGAAACTGTCCCCCAGCCGCTTCGACGGCCAGCGGGTGATCCGCTGGTCGGTTGCGGCCGAGGGCTGCACCATCACCGCAGCCTTCACCGACGGCTATGGCGACGAGGTGCTGACGCTCACCTGCGCGGAGGCGCGCGACGAGGTGCATGTGAAGGTCAGCGGCGAAGTGGTGACGGCGGACATGGCGGGTGTCCTGCGCGGCCACAAGGAAAAGATCTCCCCGCGCGCCTTTCTACGGCAGACCGGGATGACGGAGCCCACCGACGAAATCCGTGACCTCGCGCTTGGCGTGGCAGCGGGGATGGGCCGGACCGATGACCAGCAGCCCGGCACGCTGGACCTCGCCCATGCCCTGTCGGACGCGGTGGCGGATGCGGTGGTCTATGCGCCGGGCACCACCCATGCCCACACCACCGCAGGCGAGGCATTGGCCGAGGGGCAGGGGGTCTGCCAGGACCACGCCCATATCCTCATCACGGCCGCCCGCCTGCTGGGCCTGCCGGCGCGCTATGTATCGGGCTATCTGTTCGCCGATGCCAATGGGGAGCCGCATGAAGCGGCCCATGGCTGGGCGGAGCTGTGGCTCGACGGGCTCGGCTGGGTCGGCTTCGACGCCTCCAACCGCACCTGCCCGACCGAAGCCTATATCCGCCTCGGCGCGGGTCTCGACGCGCGCGACGCGGCCCCCATAAAAGGTGTACATGTAGGGGCCGCGGAGGAGGCGATGGACGTCTCCCTCGTCGTGCAGGAGGCCCAGCAGCAATAACCGGTCACAGACCGGACTGAATTGCGGGCCCTGAGGATGACCGAACCATGACTTACTGCGTCGGCCTGATGGTGAATGAGGGCCTCGTCTTTCTGTCGGACACGCGCACAAATGCGGGCGTCGATAACATCGCCCGCTACCGCAAGATGTTTACCTGGACGACGCCCGGCGAGCGCGCCCTGGTGTTGATGACCGCGGGCAATCTCGCCACCTCCCAGGCAGTGCTCAGCCTGATCACCGAGGGAATCGAGGCGGAAGCCGCCGGCGTCGAGACCGGCGAGGAAGCCTTGCCGTCGATCCTCACCGCGCCAAGCATGTTCCGCACCGCGGAGATCATCGGCGAGGCCATGGTCATGGTGCAGAACAAGTACCGCCGCGCCTTTGAGCAGATGAGCAACGGTAATAGCGGCGCGACAATGATTCTCGGCGGCCAGCGCCAGGGCGGCGCGCCGCGGCTGTTTCTCATCTATCCGGAAGGCAATTTCATCGAGGCGGCGGAGGACACGCCCTTCCTGCAGATCGGCGAGCACAAATATGGCAAGCCCATCCTTGACCGCGTGATCACCATGCGGACGCCGCTGGCCGAGGCACGCAAGGCGGCGCTGCTGTCGATGGATTCGACCCTGCGAAGCAACCTCTCCGTCGGCATGCCGCTCGACCTGACCGTGCTGCCGCGGGACGCTTACGCCTTCAGCGAGCAGACCCGCATCGAGCCGGAGGATGCAGGCTTCCGCCAGCTCAGCGACGCCTGGTCCACAGCGTTGAGAGACGCGTTCCAGACCATCAGCTGACGGCAAGCTGCTGCCCTGACAGGCGGCGCCTCTTGCCATGTGCGCTGCGGGCGCTGCAATATGCTGCGGCGCACAATAATTGCTGGTGGACTATGCCGGACGCTTCCCTCCGTGTCCTGATCTATGACGAGAACCATCTCCGCGCCTCCATTCTCGAGGAGGGGCTGCGGGAGGCGGGGCTTGACCAGATCGCCGTGGTGGCGGAGCTGGGCGGCATCGTGGCGCGGATCGCGGAGTTCGATCCGCAGGTGATTTTCCTCGACCTCGCCAACCCCAACCGCGACCGGCTGGAGAGCATGCTGCAGGTCTCCCGCGCCATCAGCCGCCCCATCGCCGTCTTCGTCGATGAATCCGACAGCGACACCATCGACGCGGCGGTGGAGGCGGGGGTATCCGCCTATATCGTGGACGGGCTCAAGAAGGAGCGGGTGCGCTCGATCCTCGACATAACCATCAGCCGCTTCAACGCCTTCAACCGGCTCAAGTCGGAGCTTGATGAGGTCCGCACAGAGCTTGCGGACCGCAAGATCGTTGACCAGGCCAAGCTCCTTCTCATGAAGCGGCGGCGCATAACCGAAGACGAGGCCTATGCGCTGTTGCGCCGGACGGCGATGTCGAAGAACTGCCGCATCCCGGAAGTGGCAGAAAGCATCGTCATGGCCGCAGACCTGTTCCCGGAGGAGACCCCATGAGCGCTGCGACACGGCACATAAGGGCGGGCTTCATTCCGCTGCTGGACGCAGCCCCGCTGATCGTCGCGCGGGAGCAGGGTTTCGCCGAGGCGGAAGGGATCGACCTTACCCTTGTGCGGGAAACATCCTGGGCAAGCCTGCGCGACCGGGTGGCCGTGGGGCATTTCGAGGCCGCCCACATGCTTGCACCCATGGCGATTGCCGGGTCGCTGGCCCTGCCGCCTCTGCCGGTGCCCTTCATCGCGCCGGTGGCCTTTGGTGCGGGGCGCAACGCCATCACCATCTCCCAGGACTTGCGCGAGATGATGGGGCTTGAGGATGATGCGGCGCCGCTGGAGGCGGCTGATGCCGTGGCCCGCCTAACCACGGCAAAGCGCGCGCAGATGCCGGACCGGCCGCTGGTCTTTGCTGCTGTGCATGCCTATTCCGCCCACGCAGCCCTGCTGCGCTACTGGCTGGCGGAAGGCAGTCTTTATACGGGCACGGATGTCCGCCTTGAATTCGTGCCGCCGCCCTTCATGGCGGATGCGCTGGCCGCCGGCATGGTGGACGGCTGCTGTGTCGGCGAACCCTGGAGCAGCGTCGCGTTCAAGGCGGGCGTGGGCCATATTCTTGTGGCGGGCGACAATATCTGGCCCGCGGGGCCCGACAAGGTGCTGGGATTGCGCGCTGACTGGGCAGCGGAGAATGAAGATATGGCGCTGCGCCTGGTGCGGGCGCTGGTTGCCGCCGCACACTGGGCAGATGATCCAGCGCATACGGACGGTCTCGCTGCCATGCTGGCCGAAGCACGCTATCTCGACAAGCCGCAGGACGTGTTGCTGCCGGGGCTGACCGGACGGCTTGCAAGTTCCGGGGCAGGGTTTGCGCGCGGCGATGCCTCGCGGCCCGAGCCGGCCCATGCTGCCTGGTTTGCCACACAGATGGCGCGCTGGGGCGACATTGACCTGACGCCCGAAGCCCTGGCGGCTGCGACCGCCACCTACCGCCCGGACATCTATGCCGCAGCGCTGGGTGACAATGCTCGCACCGGGGTGACACCCCACACCGTGGCGCTTTTCGATGGCCGGATCTTCGATCCGCGCGATGCCGCGGGCTATCTCGCAGCACTCACAGCCTCCTGACCCGCCTGATTTTTTGCACTGCACACTGATTGTGCAGCACATGCCTGCCGCGTGAGCGCTGGTGGGTGTGCCGGCAACCGTGGCGCGGCATAAAGGCCGGAATTCAGCCAAAATCCGAGTTGGCACACCGGTTGCTACTACATGGCCGAGGGCGCAAGGCTGCGCCGGTACTCACACAATTTGTTGCTTCCGCCAAGGAAGCACACGGCAGCGCTGCCGACGGGAAGGGACCTGAGCCAGGAGGTGCAGGTCCGCTCCCGCGGGCGGCGCTTTTTTTGTTCCGGACTGCCTTCCTGGGAGGGGTGGAACGGTTCTTTGTCCGGCCGCGAGCCGGACATGGTTTGGAGGGTTCACCAATGATGACCGCAGGCGACATGAGCCGGTCTTCATCCGTATCAGGAACAATTCGCAAGGCATCCCGCCGCCTGGCGATGGCCGCCGCGGCGACGCTGGCGCTGGGGGGAATCGCGCAGGCGGAACTGCTGCTGCCGGAAAAGGATGAGCTGAAATTCGGTTTCATCAAGCTCACCGACATGGCACCGCTCGCCATTGCCTATGAGAAGGGGTACTTCGAGGACGAAGGCTTGTTTGTGACCCTGGAGCCGCAGGCCAACTGGAAGGTGCTGCTGGACCGGGTGATCACCGGCGAGCTGGACGGCGCGCATATGCTGGCGGGCCAGCCGCTGGCCGCCACCATCGGCTTCGGCACCGAAGCCCACATCATCACACCGTTCTCCATGGATTTGAACGGCAACGGCATCACCGTCTCCAACGAGGTGTGGGAGATGATGAAACCGAACATTCCAAAGCTGGAAGACGGACGCCCGCAACACCCGATCAAGGCGGATTATCTGAAGCCGGTGGTCGACCAGTTCAAGGCCGACGGCAAGCCCTTCAAGATGGGCATGGTGTTCCCGGTCTCGACCCACAATTACGAGCTGCGCTACTGGCTGGCGGCTGGTGGCATTCACCCGGGCTATTACTCAGCGTCCGACATTTCCGGCCAGATTTCAGCCGACGCCCTGTTGTCGGTCACCCCGCCGCCACAGATGCCCGCGACGCTGGAAGCGGGCACGATCCACGGCTATTGCGTGGGCGAGCCGTGGAACCAGCAGGCGGTGTTCAAGGGCATCGGCGTGCCGGTGATCACCGACTACGAGATCTGGAAAAACAATCCGGAGAAAGTGTTCGGCATCACCGCCGAGTTTGCCGAGAAATACCCCAACACCACGACCGCGCTGACCAAGGCGCTGATCCGGGCCGCCATCTGGCTGGACGAAAACGACAACGCCAACCGCATGGAAGCCGTCGAGATCCTGTCGCGCTCGGAATATGTGGGGGCGGATGCCGAGGTGATCGCCAATTCGATGACCGGCACCTTTGAATATGAAAAGGGCGACAAACGGGACATTCCTGACTTCAACGTCTTCTTCCGCTACTACGCGACCTATCCCTATTACTCCGACGCTGTCTGGTACCTGACCCAGATGCGCCGCTGGGGCCAGATCACCGATACCAAGCCGGATGAGTGGTATGCGGAGGTGGCGTCCAAAGTGTACCGCCCGGACCTCTACCTGAAGGCTGCGCGCGCGTTGGTGGATGCGGGCCAGGCGGATGAGGCGGACTTCCCGTGGGATACGGATGGTTACCGCGAGGCGACGGCGGAGTTCATCGACGAAGTCAGCTTCGATGGCCGCACGCCGAACGCCTATCTCTCGCAATTCCCCATCGGCCTCAAGAGCGGTGAGACCGTATCCGAAAGTGGCGTGACCGGAGGATAGCCCCCCTGACCCCGCTTCCTTTTGGGGAGGCGGGGACGCGCGCCCCGCACCGGGCGGCATCTCACCTGCTGCCCGGTGCCCCTCTTCCCTATTTGTAACGAGGCTTTGATTTCGCCATGGCGATGACAACTCTAGACGGCGCCGTTCCTGATCCCGCGCGGGAAGAACGCCGCGCCCAGCGGCTGGCCCGGATCAACAAGGCCGCTACCTATTTCGACGTGGTGGGTCTCGGCTTCATGGTGCCGCTGCTGCGCATGGCCGCCGGCGACAGCCCCCGGCAGCAGGCGGCCGCCCTGTGGCGCACGCTGCTGGTGCCGCTGATCGGCATTGGCCTGTTCATTGCCGCCTGGGCCGCGCTGGCCCCGCAGGTGCAGACATCCCTCGGCGCCATTCCGGGGCCGGCTGCCGTCATGGAACAGGCGGGCGTCCTCTATGACGACCACGTGGCCGAGCGCGGCAAGGCCGATGCGTTCATGGAACGGCAGGAGCTGCGCAACCAGGCACTCATCGAGCAGGGCCTTGAGGAGCGTGTGAAATGGCGCAGCTACACCGGCAAGCCCACCTATCTCGACCAGATCCTGACAAGCCTCGTCACCGTGGCGCTGGGCTTCCTGGTGGCGACACTGATCGCCGTGCCGTTGGGCATCATGTGCGGGCTGTCGCCGCTGGTGAACGGTGCGCTCAACCCGCTGATCCAGATCTTCAAGCCGGTGTCGCCGCTGGCCTGGCTGCCAATCGTCACCATGGTGGTGTCGGCGCTGTATGTGAATGCCAGCGATGCGCTGCCCAAGTCGCTCGTTATCTCGGCCCTCACAGTGACCCTGTGCTCCCTGTGGCCGACGCTGATCAACACAGCGCTGGGTGTGTCTTCCATCGACCGCGACCTGATGAATGTGGGCAAGGTCTTGCAGCTGCCGCGGCTTACCACCATCCGCAAGGTGGTGCTGCCCTCTGCGATGCCGCTCATCTTCACCGGCCTGCGCCTGTCGCTGGGGGTCGGTTGGATGGTGCTGATCGCCGCTGAAATGCTGGCGCAGAACCCGGGGCTTGGGAAATTCGTCTGGGACGAGTTCCAGAACGGCTCCTCCGACAGCCTCGCCCGCATCATGGTGGCGGTGCTGACCATCGGTCTCATCGGCTTCCTGCTCGACCGCGTCATGTACGCGCTGCAGGCCGCCTTCACCTATTCCACCCAGCGCTGAGGAGGGACCCATGGCATTTCTCGAACTCAGTGGCGTCTCAAAATCCTATGGCGAGGGCGATCAGCATACGGAGGTCCTCTCCGGCATCGACCTTGAGGTGGAAGAGGGTGAGTTTGTCGCGATCGTCGGGTTTTCCGGCAGCGGAAAGACCACGCTGATCTCCACCATCGCAGGCCTTGTCGTGCCGGACGAAGGCTTGGTGACCGTGAAGGGCCAACCCATTGACGGGCCCGGCCCGGACCGGGGGCTTGTGTTCCAGTCCTATTCGCTGATGCCGTGGCTGACGGTGACGGAGAATATCGGCCTCGCCGTCGATACGGTATTCAGCAAGGAGAGCAAGGACGCGCGCGCCGCCCGCACGCAAAAATATGTGGAGCTTGTGGGCCTGGCCCACGCGGCGGACCGGCTGCCTTCGGAACTGTCCGGCGGGATGCGGCAGCGCGTGGCGGTGGCGCGCGCCCTGGCGATGGACCCGGACGTGCTGCTGCTCGATGAGCCTCTGTCGGCGCTCGATGCCCTGACCCGCGCCAAGCTGCAGGACGAGATCGAATCCATCTGGGAGAAAGACCAGAAGACGGTGATCCTCATCACCAATGACGTGGATGAGGCGATCCTGCTGGCGGACCGGATCATTCCCCTCAACCCCGGCCCGAAGGCGACGCTGGGACCATCCTTCAAGGTCAATCTGCCGCGCCCGCGCGACCGCACGGCGATCAACCAGAACCCGGACTTCATCGCGCTGAGAGCGCAGGTCACCAACTATCTGATCGAGGTGGGCGCCAGCGCCAAGTCGTCCGCTGACGACAGCCGCGACGCGCCAAATGTGACGCCGATTGATGCCTCGCGCGGGCGGCTGCCCAAGGCCTATCGCGATGCAGCGGCGTCGCCGGTCGACCGGAAATTCGTGGAGATATTCGAAGCGAAGAAAGTGTACCCGACCCCGAAGGGGCCGCTGACGGTGCTGGAGAACTTCACCCTCAACATGGACCGGGGCGAGTTCATTTCGCTGATCGGCCATTCGGGCTGCGGCAAGTCGACGGTCCTGTCCATGGTGGCGGGCCTCAACGAGATTTCCGGCGGCGGCATCATTCTCGACAACAAGGAAATCGCCGGTGCCGGGCCGGACCGGGCGGTGGTGTTCCAGGCCCCGTCGCTGATGCCATGGCTGACCGCGCGCGAGAATGTGGCGCTGGGGGTGGACCGGGTCTATCCCCACGCGACCCCCGCCGAGCGGCGCGACGTGGTGGAATACTACCTTGAGCGCGTCGGTCTTGGGGATGCCATGCACAAGATGGCCGCTGACCTCTCCAACGGCATGAAGCAGCGCGTCGGCATTGCCCGCGCCTTTGCCCTGTCGCCCAAGCTCCTGCTGCTGGATGAGCCCTTCGGCATGCTGGACAGCCTCACACGCTGGGAGCTGCAGGAAGTGCTGATGGATGTGTGGAAGCGCACCCAGGTGACCTCCATCTGCGTCACCCATGACGTGGACGAGGCGATCCTGCTGGCCGACCGCATCGTGATGATGACCAACGGCCCGCGCGCCACCATCGGCAAGATCCTGAAGGTGGACCTGCCGCGCCCGCGCACCCGCGCCGAACTTCTGGAGCACCCGGACTATTACCGCTATCGCGGCGAGGTGCTGGCCTTCCTCGAGGAATATGAGCACGGCGCCAAGCCGAAACCGGCGCCCGCGCCCGTGTCCGCTCCTGATCCGGACCCGGATGATACCGACACGCAGCCCCGCCAAGTGGCGATGGCCTAGGAGGGCACCATGGCACAAGACATCGTAGACATGCCCGCGCGGCAGAAGCTCGTCATCATCGGCAACGGCATGGCCCCTGGGCGCATGCTGGAAGAATTGCTGAAGCGCGCGCCCCGGGCCTTCGAGATCACCATCTTCAATGCCGAGCCGCGGGTGAACTATGACCGCATCATGCTGTCGCCGGTCCTGTCGGGTGAAACGACCTTCGACGACATCGTGATCCATGACGATGCCTGGTACGCGGACAATGGCATCACGCTTCACAAGGGTAAGCGCGTCACGCGCATCGACCGGGACGCCAAACAGGTGATCGCCGCCGATGGCACGGTGGCAGCCTATGACAGGCTGGTCATCGCCACCGGATCATCTCCCTTTATCATCCCCGTGCCCGGCCATGAGCTTGAGGGCGTTCTGGCCTATCGCGACCTCGATGACGTGGAGGCGATGGTCAAAGCCGCGAAAGCCGGCGGGCGCGCCGTGGTGATCGGCGGCGGGCTGCTGGGCCTGGAGGCCGCCGCGGGCCTCAGGGTGCAGGGCATGGAGGTGGATGTGGTCCACCTGATGCCGACGCTGATGGAACGCCAGCTGGATACGGCGGCCGGGCATCTGCTGCGCAAGGCCGTGGAAGAGCGCGGCATCACGGTTCATACCGAAGCCAACACCAAGGCCATTCTCGGCCGCAACGGCCGGGTGACGGGCCTTGAGCTTGAAGATGGCACCGTGCTGCCCGCTTCCATCGTGGTGATGGCCGTCGGCATCCGCCCAAGCGCTGCGCTGGCAGCCGAGGTGGGCCTCGAGGTGGGACGCGGCATTGTCGTCACCGACCAGCTCATGACCTCCGACCCGGATATTTTTGCGGTGGGGGAATGTGTCGAGCACCGGGGGCAGTGCTACGGGCTGGTGGCCCCGCTCTACGACATGGCCAAGACACTCGCCGCGACTCTCATCGGCGAAAGTGCTGCCTATGAAGGCTCGGTGACGGCGACCAAGCTGAAGGTGACGGGCATCAGCCTGTATTCGGCAGGTGACTTTGCTGAGGGCGAGGGGCGCGAGGAGATCGTGCTGCGCGATGCCTCCAACGGCGTCTACCGGCGGCTCGTGCTCGAGAACAACGTGATCGTCGGCGCGGTGCTCTATGGCGATGTAAGTGACGGCGCCTGGTTCTTCGACATGATCAAGCGCGGCACCGATGTGTCGGACATGCGCGACACGGTGATCTTCGGCCAGAACTATGCAGGGGGAACACCGCTGGACCCTATGGCGGCCGTTGCAGCCTTGCCGGATGACGGCGAGATTTGCGGCTGCAACGGCGTCTGCAAGGGCGAGATCATCGAGGCGATCAATACCCAGGGGCTGAGCGACGTGGAGGGCGTGCGGGCGCACACCAAGGCTTCTGCTTCTTGCGGCTCCTGCACGGGCCTTGTTGAGCAGCTTCTGTCTTTCACCCTGGGCGACGCCTACAACCCCGCCGCCGTGCAGCCCATGTGCGGGTGCACGGAGCTTGGCCATGGCGATGTGCGCCGGCTGATCGTCGCCAAGTCCCTGAAGACAATCCCCGAAGTGATGCAGGAGCTCGAATGGAGCAGCTCCGGCGGCTGCGCCAAGTGCCGCCCGGCGCTGAACTATTACCTGCTGTCCACCTGGCCCGGTGAGTATCAGGACGACGCCCAATCGCGCTTCATCAATGAGCGGGTGCACGCCAACATCCAGAAGGACGGCACCTATTCCGTGGTGCCGCGCATGTGGGGCGGGATCACCAGCGCCAAGGAGCTGCGCGCCATCGCTGATGTGGCGGACAAGTTCGACGTGCCGACGGTGAAGGTGACCGGTGGGCAGCGCATCGACCTTCTGGGCATCAAGAAGGAAGACCTGCCGGCGGTGTGGTCCGACCTCAATGATGCGGGGCTCGTGTCGGGCCATGCCTATGGCAAGTCGCTGCGCACGGTGAAGACCTGCGTGGGGACCGACTGGTGCCGCTTCGGCACGCAGGACTCAACCGGCTTCGGCATCCGGCTTGAGCGCTTCCTGTGGGGCTCGTGGACACCGGCGAAAGTGAAGCTCGCCGTCTCGGGCTGTCCGCGCAATTGTGCTGAGGCCACCTGCAAGGATGTGGGCGTGATCTGCGTGGAGTCGGGCTACGAAATCCACTTCGCGGGCGCAGCCGGGCTCGAAATCAAAGGCACGGAAATCCTCGGCCACGGCAAGACCGAAGACGAGGCGCTGGAGATCATCGCAGCCGTCATCCAGCTCTATCGCGAGCAGGCCTATTACCTGGAGCGCATCTACAAATGGGCGGCGCGCGTCGGCTATGACACCGTCCGTGAGCAGATCATTGATGACGTCGCGCGCCGCCGCGACCTGTTCGAGCGCTTTGTCTATTCGCAGTGCTTCTCCCAGTCCGACCCCTGGGCGGAGCGGGTGAAGGGCGGGGAGGCTCACGAGTTCCGCCCCCTGGCGGACCTGACGCAAATGGCAGCGGAGTAAGCGCCATGACCTTCGTAGATATCGGTACCCTCGACGACATTCCCGAGCGCGGCGCTCGGCTGGTGAAGACGCATGCGGGCACCGTGGCGGTGTTCCGTACCTCGGCCGGCCAGGTTTACGCGGTGGAAGACAAATGCCCGCATCTGGCAGGCCCCCTGTCGCAAGGCATCGTCCATGGCAGCCGCGTCACCTGCCCGTTGCACAATCTGGTCATCGACCTTGCCTCCGGCGCGGCGGAGGGGCCGGACGGCGGCTGCGTGCGGACTTATCCGGTGCAGCTTAAGGAGGGACGCATCCATCTGGGCCTCGACGCGCAGCCAAGCGAGAAAGTGGCCTGACTGGTGACAGACGCGCCCGACATCCGGACCACCTGTCCCTATTGCGGGGTCGGATGCGGTGTCATCGCCAGCCGCACGACCGATGGCAGGCTTGAGGTGAAGGGCGACCCGGACCATCCGGCCAATTTCGGCCGGCTGTGCTCCAAGGGGTCAGCGCTGGCGGAAACACTGGACGCAGACGGCCGGCTGCTGCAGCCGCGCCTTCATGGCCGCGACGCGAACTGGGATGAAGCGCTTGACGCCGTGGCGTCCGGCCTCAGAGCGGTGATTGACGCGCATGGGCCGGATGCCGTGGCGCTCTACGGGTCCGGCCAGTTGCTGACCGAGGACTATTACGTCGCCAACAAGCTGATGAAGGGCTTCATTGGCACCGCGAACATGGACACCAATTCGCGCCTCTGCATGGCGTCATCGGTGGCAGGGCACAAGCGTGCCTTCGGCAGCGACACGGTGCCGGGCACCTATGAGGATCTCGAGCAGGCTGACCTGGTGGTGCTGGTCGGCTCCAATTTCGCCTGGTGTCACCCGGTGCTGTTCCAGCGCCTGCAGGCGGCGCAGGCAAAGCGCGGCACACGGATCATCGTGATCGACCCGCGCCGGACCGCAACAGCGGAGGCGGCTGACCTGCATCTGCCGCTGCGGCCGGGCAGTGACGTGGCCCTGTTCAACGGGCTGCTGGCGCACCTGGCAACGGTGGGCGCGGAAGATACAGCCTATGTTGCTGAGCATGTGGCGGGGCTGGACGACGCGCTGGCCGCCGCACAGGCGCTCTCCGTCTATGAGGTGGCAGCGGTCACGGGGCTTGATGCCATCACGCTCACCCGCTTTTTCGACATGGTGGCTGCGACGCAACGTGTGGTGACGGTCTATTCGCAGGGGGTGAACCAGTCGACGGCGGGGACCGACAAGGTCAACGCCATCATCAATTGCCACCTGTTCACCGGGCGCATCGGCAAGCCGGGCATGGGGCCGTTCTCGATCACCGGCCAGCCCAACGCCATGGGCGGGCGCGAGGTGGGCGGATTGGCAAACCAGCTTGCCGCGCACATGGCGATCGACAGCGCTGATGACCGCGATCGCGTGCAGCGCTTCTGGCAGGCACCCTCCATGGTGTCGACGCCGGGGCTGATGGCGGTGGATCTGTTCCGTGCCATCGACCGGGGCGAGGTGAAGGCCGTGTGGATCATGGCCACCAACCCGGCGGCCAGCCTGCCGGAAGCAGACGCGGTGGCCCGCGCACTTGAAAAATGCCCGCTGGTCATCGTGTCCGACGTGACCGATCAGACGCGCACGGCGAAGCTTGCGGACATTCTGCTGCCTGCTGCCGGCTGGGGCGAGAAGGACGGCACGGTGACCAATTCAGAGCGCCGCATCTCCCGGCAGCGGCCCCTGCTGCCGCCCGCAGGGGAAGCGCGCGCGGACTGGCGGATCATCTGCGACGTGGCGCGGCGCATGGGGTTTGCGGGCTTCGACTTTGCGTCGCCCGCAGCGATTTTCCGCGAACATGCACAGCTCTCGGCGTTCGAGAATGGCGGCACCCGCGACTTCGACATCGGCGCCTATGGCGCAGTGGAGGACGCGGCCTATGACGCGATGCTGCCGTTCCAGTGGCCGGCGCCGAAGGACCAGCCGCCGGGCGGCCGCTTTTTTGCAGACGGGGGATTTTTCACTGGCGACAGGCGGGCGCGGATGGTGGCAACACCCGTCCGCTCCCCTGTCGAAGCGCCGTCGGATACATGGCCCTTGCGCCTCAATACGGGCCGCATCCGCGACCAGTGGCACACCATGACCCGCACGGGGCAGGTGCCGCGGCTGTTCTCGCACCTTGCCGAGCCCTTTGCCGAGCTGCACCCGGCGGACGCAGATGCTGCGGGCGTTGAGGATGCCGATCTCGTGACGGTGAGAAGCCCGCACGGGCAGGTGATCGTCCGGGCCCTGATTACCGACCGGCAGCAGAAGGGCAGTGTCTTCGTGCCCATGCACTGGACGAACCCCTATGCCTCCTGCGCCCATGCGGACGCGCTGGTGGCCGGCCATGTGGACCCGGTCTCCGGGCAGCCGGAACTGAAACACATGCCTGTGGCGGTCGATAAGGTCGACGCGGATTGGCAGGCCTTCGTGGTGTCAGCAAGCCGGCCCGACCCTGCAGGTGCGGCCTATTGGTCGCTGGCGCGGGCGGAAGGCGGCTGGCGGGCTGAAATGGCAGGCATCGATCATGCGGGCATGAATGCTGACCGCGCCTGCGCGCTGATGGGGCTGGCCCCGATGCCCGGTGACGAGTGCCTTGAGGTGGGCGACCTGGCGCGCGGTGATTATCGCCTGGCGCTGGTGCGCGGCGGCAGGCTGGCGGGTCTGGTCGTGGCCGGCCGTGGCCCCGTGGCGGCGGCGCGCTCCTGGCTGGCCGACCAGCTGGACGCCGACATGACGGGCACCCAGCGGCACCGGATTCTCGCCGGGCGCATGGGCGCTGACGAGCCGGACCGGGGCGCGATCATCTGCGCCTGCTTTCAGGTCGGCATCAACCAGATCGCAGACGCCGCCCGTGCCGGTGCGCAGTCGGTGGACGCGATCGGCGCCTGCCTCAATGCGGGCACCAATTGCGGCTCGTGCCGGGCGGAGATCAAACGCATCGTGGAGGTGGCCCATGTCAGGCAGGCAGGGTGAGGAGGGCGCAGGCCAGTGTGCAGGCAGAGTCACGTTGGTGGGCGCGGGGCCCGGCGACCCGGACCTGTTGACCCTGAAGGCGCTGCGGGCGCTCGAGGCCGCCGATGTGGTTCTCTATGACAGCTTGGTCACGGCGGAGGTGCTGGCGCTGGCGCGCCGGGGCGCGCCGCGCATCTGTGTCGGCAAGCGGGCGGGGCGTCCAAGCTGCCGCCAGGACGACATCAATGCGCTGATGGGGAGGCTGGCCCGGGACGGCAAGCATGTGGTGCGGCTCAAATCCGGCGATCCGTCCGTGTTCGGCCGGTCCGCGGAGGAGATGGAGAGCCTGAAGGCTGCGGGCATCGCGGTCACGGTCATCCCCGGCATCACCACGGCCTCTGCCATGGCGGCGGGCGCAGGCGTGTCCCTCACCCGCCGGGGAGCCGCGCAATCTGTCCGCTTCATCACGGCCCACGGGGCGAAAGGCGGCCTGCCGGATGACCTCGACTGGGCCGGGCTGAGCCACAGCGCCACCAGTCTCATCGTCTATATGGGCGCCCGCACCTCAGCGGCACTGGCCCGCCGCCTCATCGCCGCTGGCCGCGCACCATCGACACCGGTGCTCGTCGCCACCAATGTCTCCCGCCCGGATGAGACACGCTGCGCCGGCATACTGGGCGACCTCGCCGAAGGCCGCCTGGCCATGGACCCTGCCTCTCCCGTCATCCTCGCCATCGGCGAAGCCTTTGCGGCTTCAGACGCAGTCGGCACGCAGGAGGGTGTGCCTGCCCCACAGGCGCAGGCAATAGGGCGCACATAGGCGGGCCATGCCAGGCCGGAGCTGTCACTGATCTGAAAGGGGGGGGATGGTGGAGCCAGGCGGAATCGAACCGCCGACCTCTTGCATGCCATGCAAGCGCTCTCCCAACTGAGCTATGGCCCCGAAAATCCCGGGAAATGCGGGCCTTTTTGAAGGCCCTGCGGCGCGCTTTGGGCGGGCGCCGTCCCGAAGGAGGCGGGACATTACTCGGCGTCCCGCCCCATTTCAAGCGCAGATTTTCATCTGCGTGTCATGATGGCCGTTTTTTTGCGCAAGCGCCGGCGCGATCTTCCGGGCCCCGATGACGGCCCCGGCGTGAGGCCCTGATCGGGCCTCCTGCCGGGCTGAGCCCTGCGGGACTACGCGCCGGGACGGTTGTCCCCGTCTGGCCTAGTCTTCGTCGTCCTTGCCGCCGCGGATCACGTCGGACAGGTCATCGTCCTCGTCATCCTCGTCGTCGGTCAGGAAACTGTCGTCCTCGTCGTCGTCGAGATCGGTGTCGATGTCGTCGTCGCCGAGATCCGGCAGGTCTTCATCCTCGTCTTCGTCGTCATCCTCGTCGAGGCCCCGTGTGCGCTTGCGCTGGGACTTCTTCTCGTCGGATGCGACCTCGTCGAGGCTTTCCGTGCCGTCATCCTCGATCTCGTCCTCGTCATCCTCGAGAACGGCTTCCTCTTCCTCCTTGGGCTCCTTGACCTCAGGCTCCTTGGCCTTGGCCTTGGCGCCGCGCCGGGGCTTTGCCGGCGCTGCCTGCGGCCACTCGTGGTCGCATTTGGGGCAGTGGATGGGATCTTTCTTGAAGTCGTAGAACTTTGCCCCGCATTCCGGGCAAATCTGCTTGGTTCCCCATTCGGGTTTTGGCACGGGACACGCCTCTTTAAGAAAGGACCTGAAACGGTATCAATGGCGATGCGGCAGAAGCCGCCGCCGGGTGGGTTTTCCCATTGCCACGATCATTCCGGACTGTCAAAAGAGAATTTCACGAGACATTTTCCAGGCCCCGCCCCGGGGCGCACGGGTGGCTGTACCCGGCCGGGCCCGCCCGGCCCGCGCAGCGAATGCCGCAAGCGGGCGCCCGGGCCTCCGGACCCGCCCTGTTCCACGCCTGAGTTCCAATCGAGACGCTTCATGACCGGCCCGTCCTCTCCCTCTTCGACCGCTTCCCATCCGGCTTCGGCGGCCCAGCCCTGGCGGGCCTCGCCCTGCGCCGCGCTGACCGGCGCTGTGCGGGTGCCGGGCGACAAGTCCATGTCGCACCGGGCGCTGCTGCTGGGGGCACTGGCAGTGGGCCGCACCACCGTGTCGGGCCTGCTGGAAAGCGAGGACGTGATCGCCACCGCCGGTGCCGTCACCGCCTTGGGTGCGCGGGCCGTTGACCGGGGCGAGGGCAACTGGGAGATCGATGGCGTGGGCATTGGCGGGCTCGCCGAGCCGCAGCAGGCGCTCGACTTCGGCAATTCCGGCACCGGCTGCCGCCTGATGATGGGCGTCCTGGCCGGTCACCCGATCACCGCCACCTTCATCGGTGACGCCAGCCTGTCGCGCCGGCCGATGAAGCGCATCACCGATCCCCTGAGCCAGATGGGTGCCCGCTTTGCCGGCCCCGAGGGCGGCACGCTGCCGATCACGCTGACCGGTGCCAACCCGCCGCTGCCGCTCACCTATACGCTGCCGGTGGCCTCCGCCCAGGTGAAGTCCGCCGTGCTGCTGGCCGGGCTGTCCGCCCCCGGACAAACCACCGTGCTGGAGCCCGTGCGCACCCGCGACCACACCGAGAACATGCTGCGCGCCTTCGGCTGCGAGGTGGCGGTCGATGAAGGCCCGCACGGCATCCACGCGGTGCGGGTGACCGGCGAGTGCGAATTGACGCCCACCCATGTGGACGTGCCCGCCGACCCGTCCTCGGCGGCCTTCCCGCTGGTGGCGGCGCTGCTGGTGGAGGGCTCCGACGTGCTGGCACGGGACGTGATGGTGAACCCGCTGCGCGCCGGGCTGTTTTCCGTGCTCAAGGAAATGGGCGCGGACATCACCTTCGAAAACGAGCGCGAGACCGGCGGTGAGCGCGTGGCCGATATCCGGGCGCGGTTCTCGTCGCTGAAAGGCATTGTGGTGCCGCCGGAAGGTGCCGCCTCGATGATCGACGAATATCCGGTGCTGGCGGTGGCCGCGGCTTTTGCTGAAGGCAAGACGGTGATGCGCGGGCTGGAGGAACTGCGCGTCAAGGAAAGCGACCGCATCTCTGCAACCGTCGCCATGCTGGAGGCCTGCGGGGCCGAGGTGGAAGAGCTTGAGGACGGCATGATCGTCACGGGGCGCGGCGGCAGGATCTCCGGCGGCGGGCACGTGCTAACCGGCATGGATCACCGCATCGCCATGTCCGCCGTGGTGGCGGGGCTGGCAGCCGAAAACGCCGTCACCATCGACGACGCGGCAATGATCGCCACCAGCTTCCCCGCTTTCCGCGACCTGATGACAGGCCTTGGCGCGCAGATTGCGCCGACGAACGGCTGAGGCTGACCGCATGGTCGACACGATTATTGTGGCAATCGACGGACCGGCGGCGGCGGGCAAGGGCACCATCGCCAAGGATCTGGCCCAGCAACTGAACCTGGCCTATCTGGACACGGGCTCACTTTACCGCGCTGTCGGCCATGCGGTGCTGAAGGCGGGCGGCGACCCTGACACTGACGCGGATGCCCGCCGCGCGGCTGAAACCCTGGACATCGAGGCCATCGACCCGGTGGCGATCCGTACCCGTGAGGTGGGGGCGGCGGCCTCGAAGGTGGCGGCCAAGCCGGACGTGCGCGCAGCGCTGCTTGAGACCCAGCGCCGCTTTGCCCATCACCCACCCGAGGGCAAGGCGGGCGTGGTGCTGGATGGGCGCGACATTGGCACCGTGGTGTGCCCGGACGCCGACGTGAAACTGTTCGTGACGGCCTCAGATGAAGCCCGCGCCACCCGCCGCTGGCTCGAACTCAAGCAGGCCGACCCGGACCTGACGGTTGGTGATGTGCTTGCGGACCTCAAGGAACGGGACCGGCGCGACAGCGAACGCGCCAGCGCGCCGCTGACCAAGGCGGACGATGCGATCTTGCTCGATACCACCGATTTGAGTATAGAAGCGGCGATCCATGCGGCGCTCGACATTGTTGGGCGGCGGTAGTCACGTTTCTTAAGGGAGTTGCTCTTAACTAACCTCTGTCTGACGCCCCTCCCTCCGTTGACCGTCGCAAGGTGTGACTGACCCTCAAAAAGTGAGGCAAAGCCACGCCTTTTTTATTGGATCAGCCAACGACAAACAGCCGCGATCAAGCGGAAGACCGCCGGAGACAACCGTGCGGCCCGAAAACCAAATGAACCTTTGGAGCCATTATTGATGTCACAAACTGCGGCCGATCCCGGCCTGAACCCGAGCACCGACGACTTTGAAGCCCTCCTGATGGAGAGCCTCGAAACCACGAATATGACGGAAGGCTATGTTGTTAAGGGCACCGTCACCGCCATCGAAAACGACATGGCGATCGTGGATGTGGGCCTGAAGACCGAAGGCCGCGTTCCCCTGAAAGAATTTGCCGCTCCCGGCCAGGACCACGGCCTTACGGTCGGCGGCGAAGTGGAAGTCTATCTCGAGCGCGTGGAAAACGCGCTGGGCGAGGCTGTCCTCTCCCGTGACAAGGCCCGCCGCGAAGAGGCCTGGGAACTGCTCGAAAAGGCCTTCGAAGCCAATGAGCGCGTGGAAGGCCACATCTTCGGCCGCGTGAAGGGTGGCTTCACGGTGGATCTGGGCGGCGCCGTCGCCTTCCTGCCGGGCAGCCAGGTGGATATCCGCCCCGTGCGCGACATCACCCCGCTCCTCAACGTGCCGCAGCCCTTCCAGGTGCTGAAGATGGACCGCCGCCGCGGCAACATCGTCGTCTCGCGCCGTGCCGTTCTCGAAGAGACCCGTGCCGAGCAGCGCGCTGAACTGGTCGAGAACCTCAAGGAAGGCCAGGTGCTGGAAGGCGTCGTCAAGAACATCACCGATTACGGTGCATTCGTGGACCTCGGCGGTGTCGACGGCCTGCTGCACGTCACCGACATTGCATGGCGCCGCGTGAACCACCCGACGGACGTTCTGTCCATCGGCCAGACGGTGAACGTCCAGGTCATCAAGGTGAACCAGGAAACCCAGCGCATCTCGCTGGGCATGAAGCAGCTCGAGGCCGATCCGTGGGAAGGCGTCGAAGCCAAGTACCCGGTGGACCTCAAGATCAAGGGTCGCGTCACCAACATCACCGATTACGGTGCATTCGTGGAGCTGGAGCCGGGCGTCGAAGGCCTGGTGCACGTCTCCGAGATGAGCTGGACCAAGAAGAACGTCCATCCGGGCAAGATCGTTTCCACCTCCCAGGAAGTGGAAGTGATGGTGCTGGAAGTGGACCCGGTGAAGCGCCGCATCTCGCTGGGCCTCAAGCAGTGCCTGGACAACCCGTGGTCGTCCTTCATGGTCAACTTCCCGCAGGGCACCGAAGTCGAAGGCGAGATCAAGAACATCACCGAATTCGGCCTGTTCATCGGTCTCGACGGCGACGTGGACGGCATGGTCCACCTCTCCGACCTCGACTGGAACCGCTCTGGCGAAGACGCCATTGCCGACTACAACAAGGGCGACGTCGTGAAGGCGGTGGTGCTTGATGTGGACCCGGAAAAGGAGCGCATCTCGCTCGGCATCAAGCAGCTGGGCGGTGATCCGTTCGACAGCGTCGGCGACATCCGCCGCAACGACATCGTGACCGTGACGGTGACGAATGTTGAAGAGAACGGCCTGGAAGTCTCCGTCGGCGATGAGGAGTTCTCCTCCTACATCCGCCGCTCCGAGCTGTCGCGTGACCGCTCCGAGCAGCGCCCCGAGCGCTACAATGTGGGTGACAAGATCGATGCCCGCGTGACGCAGATCGACAAGGGTTCGCGCCGCATTTCGCTGTCGATCAAGGCGAAGGAGATCGCCGAGGAGAAGGAAGCTGTCGAACAGTACGGCTCGACCGATAGCGGTGCCTCTCTTGGCGACATCCTGGGTGCCGCCCTCAAGAACAAGGACGGCGAATAAGCCGTCCGTGCCGGGGCATATTGTCCCCGGCAGTCAACGCATTGGATGGCGGCAGGGAAAACCCCTGCCGCCATCGTGGTTTCTGGGCTAGGATTTCGCGCAAAGGTGACGCTGGCGTCATCTTTGGTTAATGGTTGAGAATCGAACTATTGATAACCCTTTGAAAGTGTTGGGCTTGTTGCATTCGTGCAGCTTGACGCACAGGCCCTCTCTCGGGCAGATTGACGGGTGAGGGACTAGGGACAAGGGCCTCATGATTAAGTCAGAACTCGTTCAGCGGCTGGCCCAGGCCAATCCGCATCTGTATCAGCGCGATGTGGAGCGCATCGTCGGCACGATCTTTGAGGAGATCGCAGCTGCCCTGTCGCGTGGCGACCGGGTGGAGCTGCGCGGCTTCGGCGCGTTTTCCGTGAAGACGCGCCCTGCGCGCACCGGCCGTAATCCGCGCACCGGCGAGCCGGTGCATGTGGAAGCGAAGGCCGTGCCCTTCTTCAAGACCGGCAAGGAACTGCGCGAGCGCCTCAACAAGGTGCCCGTCGGCGACGAGGCCGGCGCGTCAGGCGACACAGCTTCGGCGGATGTGGCAGGCGAGCCCGCCGGCGTGGCCGCAGGCGAATAGCCGCCCTTTCCCGGACCCCGTGCCTGACCTATGCTGGCCGCATCACCTGGCAGCACCACATGGCCGCGCCGCATGGCGGGACCACATGTCATGTGGTCCCGTTTGTTTTGCGCGTAACTGAAAGCGGCAGTCTCCCCCGTGACTCTCAAGACCTGGTTCATCCTGATCCCCTGCATCATCGTCGGTGTCGTGCTCACCCTAGCCAATCTCGCCCCGGTGCAGTTCTCGCTTGATCCGTTCTCCGATGTGCGCCCGGCTTTCGCCGTGACAGTGCCGCTGATCGTGGTGATCTTCGCAGCCTTCGGCCTCGGCATGGTGGCGGGCTCCCTAGCCGCCTGGGCGGGCCAGCACCGTAACCGGGTGGAAGGCCGTGCCGCCAAGCGCGAGCTCAAGCGCGTGCAGAAGCAGCAGACCGATACCGACGGCCTCACCGCCCTGCCGGATACGCGCGGGAGCGCCACCCCCGCCTTGCCGACAGCCCGCAGCGCCTGACGGGACACGCGCCTGGCCGCCGCTGACAGAGTGTCCGGGCGGCAGTCATGTGCCGGGGGCTGACCAGCCAGAAAGGAAGCGGCCATGCGCCTCGTCACGGCGGCGGAACTGAACCAGGTTCTGGATGTGCGCTCCGTGATGGAGCGGCTGCGCTCCGCCTTCCGCGATGACATCGCCAGTCCGCGCCGCACTGTCCATCATGTTGAATCGAGCCTGGGCCCCGATGAGCCGGGGGCGGGCGACCTGATGCTGATGCCCGCCTGGGTGCGCGGCACCGCGCGGGCCGGCGACATGTCAGGCCGCCGCGGCTATATCGGCGTCAAGGTGCAGTCGGTCTTCCCGGACAACCGCAGCCACGGCGTGCCTGCGCTGACCGGTGTGTATGTGCTGATGTCCGGCCGCACCGGCGAGCCGTTGGGCCTGATTGATGCCCCGACCCTGACCCACTGGCGCACCGCCGCCGCCTCGGCGCTGGCGGCGAGCTACCTTGCCCGGCAGGATTGCGAACGGCTGCTGATGGTGGGCGCGGGCAGTCTTGCCCCGCATATGATCCGTGCTTTCGCCGCCATCCGCCCCATCTGCAACGTGCTGATCTGGAACCGTACGGCGGAGACCGCCGAACGGCTGGCGAAGAAGCTCGACCGCCCGGATTTCCGCGTCGGAGCGACAACGGACCTCGAAGGGGCGGTGAAGGGCGCAGACATCATCTGCACTGCAACAGCAAGCACCGCACCGCTGATCAGGGGCGAGTGGCTGTCCCCCGGCGCTCATGTGGACTGCGTCGGCGGCTACCGCCCGGACATGCGCGAGGTGGATGACGCGGTGCTGTCGCGCGCGCGCATCTTCGTCGATACCCGCCCCGGCGCCCTGTCCGAAGCCGGTGACATCATGGGGCCGCTGGAGGCCGGCGTGATCACCGTCGAGGACATTGCTGCTGATCTTTATGAGCTGACCCGCGGCGAACGCGCGGGCCGCCGCTATCACGACCAGATCACCCTGTTCAAATCCGTCGGCGTGGCCTTGGAAGACCTTGCAACTGCGACGCTGGCCTTCGAGCGGACCTGACACGCAAGGCAGCCGTAGTTGCGCCCCGCCATGCGCCGGCTTGCGGACGATCGGGCAAAACACAAAGCCTTGCTCCGCGGTCCGGGCGCGGTATCCTCCATGCGGGACGGCGTCCGCGGCCACGGCATCACATGTCGGGCCTTGCAAGAAACAAACGCGCCGCCCGAGGGAAAAGGAAACGGGGAGGGCACCGCATGACCGGGGCCGTTTCGATTGACCGCGTCACGCCATTCATCGGCGCGGAAGTGTCCGGCGTGGACATGAGCCAGCCGCTGGGCAACGAGACCTTCACCATCCTGCATGACGCGCTTGTGGAGCACGGGGTGCTCTTCTTCCGCGACCAGGACATCACCCCCGCCCAGCACAAGGACTTCGCCTCGCGTTTCGGCCATCTGCAGGTGCATCCCTTCGCCCCCAATCTGGGCGAGGATCATCCGGAGATTATCGTCATCGAGCATGGCGAGAAACGCGCGCCGGACCTCAACAACTGGCACACGGACGTAACCTTCATGGCGCAGCCGCCGCTCGGCTCGGTGCTGCACGCCAAGGTGATGCCCGACACTGGCGGCGACACCATGTGGGCCAGCATGTATGCGGCCTATGAGGCCCTGTCGGACCGCATGCAGCGGCTGCTGAGCGAGCTTGTGGCCATCCATGACTACGAGCATGTGTTCGGCAAGGCGGGTAGGCTCTACCGCAACCAGGGCACCGACAAGATGGAGGCAGAGCGGCGCAAACATCCGCCTGCGGAGCACCCGGTGATCCGCACCCATCCCGTGACGGGCCGGCACGGCATCTTCGTCAATTCGAGCTTCACCGTCCGCATCAAGGACATGAAGCAGAAGGAAAGTGACGCGCTGCTGACTTTTCTGCATGAGCATATCAAGCAGCCGGAATTCCAGTGCCGCTTCCGCTGGCGCGAGAATTCGGTCGCCTTCTGGGACAATCGCTGCACGCAGCATTACGCGATTGCCGATTATTTTCCGCATCACCGCAAGATGCACCGGGTGACCATAGACGGCGACACGCCCGTGTTCCGCCCCCACTGATTTTCCCGGCGCCGGGGCTTTTTCCGTGAGGCCCGGCGTCACTTTCAAACAACAAGAGGAACAACCATGGAAGAACTCGCCAACACCGTATCCGCTGCTGTCGCGTCTGCCGGCTATGCGGGCGACATGCTGGGCGCGCTCTATGTGATGGCGGCGTGGACGGCCATTACCTGGATCATCATGACGGCGGTGCGCATTCCCGCGATGAACGCTGCCGGCCTGACGCCGGATGACGCCAAGCACACGGTCAATCTCAACACGCTTCAGGGCACGCCGCGCCAGCTGGCCGACAACTACAACCACCTCTTCGAGGTGCCGGTCATCTTCTACGCGGTGGTGCTTGCGATCGTCGTGGGCGGCCACGCTGATGAAATGCACATGTATTGTGCCTGGGGCTTTGTTGCGTCCCGCGTGGTGCACTCTCTGTGGCAGTGGACCGTCAACGCCGTGGCGCTGCGCTTCCCGCTCTTCGCCATCGGCTGGGTGCTGCTGATGATCATGATCGTCCGCGAGCTGCTGGCCTATATCGGCTGAGGCCGGTCTGACCAATCCGGTGAAATTCACCGGAACTGTGATCCCCGGGCGGTGTTGTGCCGTAGACTGGCCAAACCATGGCCTCAGGATGCGTCCTGAGCACCATCTGCGCCTCACTGCCCGGGAGATCGCCTTTCATGCCTGCCCTATCCGCCAGCGGCCGACGGACCCTCAACGTGGTCTTCGCCATCACCCAGGCCCTGGTGCCTGCGCTGCCGGCCCTGGGCTATGGCATCACCGTCGGCGCCCGTGACGGGTTCGCCTCGCCGCCGGAAGTGCCCGCGGGCTACGCCTTCTCCATCTGGGGCGTGATCTTTCTCCTCAGCCTGATCTATGCGGTGGTGCAGGTGCTGCCGTCCGCGCGCGCCACGCGGCTTTATGCCCAGATCGGCACCCCGAGCTGGGTGCTGTTCGCACTCTCGACCCTGTGGATGATGGTGGCCCAGTTTGACGGGCCGACGGCGCTGTTGCTGGTCATCATTCTCGCCATGCTGGCCATCGCCCTGCGCCTGCTGCTGGAGGTTTCCGCAACGTCAGCGCGGCAGGAAGACGTGCCGGGCCGCCAGCTTCTGGCGGTGCTGTTCGGTCTTTATGCGGGCTGGCTGAGCCTAGCCGCCTTCCTCAACATCTCGACGTTCCTGCGCGAGCAGGACCTTGCGCCGCTGGGGCTTGCCAATTGGCAATATGCCATTGCGATCCTGCTGCCCGCCGCCCTGCTGGTGGCGGTGATGCTGGGCCGCAGCCGCGGCCAGGGCTGGTATCTGATCGCCGCTGTGTGGGGGCTGGCCGGTGTCGTGGTCGCCAATATGGACGCCGCGCTGCCCCAGGCCTATGTGGCGGTGGCGGCCGCGAGCCTTGCGGTGCTGTTAAGCGCGATTGCGCTGTTTTCGCGCCGCGAGGCCTGACAAAACCCTGATCTGACCGGGCGGGTGCATGGCAGGCCCCCGCCAGACTGCCATCAGATCACTTGGGGGCAGGGCTGGGGGGCTGCTATAAGTCCGCCCATGACAGACGCCCGCACCATCAGCCGCAACCCGGTTTTCTGCGCCCTGGACACCCCGTCCCCCGACAAGGCCGCCCGCATGGCCCGCCAGGTGGGCGACGCTGTGGGCGGGCTCAAGCTGGGGCTTGAGTTCTTCATGGCGGCGGGCCCGGAAGGCTTCCGCACCGTGGCCAAGGAAGGCCGCCCGTTGTTCCTTGACCTGAAGCTGCACGACATCCCCAACACCGTGGCCGGGGCTGTGCGCTCGCTGCTGCCGCTCAAGCCTGCCATCCTCAACGTCCATGCCCAGGGCGGCATGGCGATGATGCAGGCCGCCCGGGACGCGGCCAATGAGGCACCGGAAGGCGAGCGCCCGCTGATGATCGCCGTCACCATGTTGACGAGCCTCGACCAGGCGGATCTTGAGCGTCAGGGCAACCGCGTGGCGCCTGCCGATTATGTCCGCCGCCTGGCCGAACAGGCTGCCGAGGCGGGGCTGGACGGGGTGGTATGCTCGGCCCATGAAATCGAGACCCTGCGCATGGAGCTGGGCCCGGACTTCAAGCTGATCGTCCCCGGCATCCGCCCGGCGGGCGCGGATATCGGCGACCAGAAACGGGTGATGACGCCTGCCGAAGCGCGCGACCTGGGTGCCGACATCCTGGTGATCGGCCGCCCGATCACCGCCGCCGACGATCCCGCCGCCGCGGCCCGCGCGATCGCCGACGACCTTGGCTGCTGACGAATGGGCGCGGACACCAAGATAAAGATCTGCGGGCTGACGACACCGGAAGCGGTTGCGGCGGTCAATGAGATCAGGGCTGACATGGCGGGGCTCGTGTTCTTTCCCAAGAGCCCGCGCAATGTATCGATCAGCGATGCCTGCGCGCTGGCGGGCGGGCTGGCCTCGTCCGTGCAGTCGGTGGCGCTGGTGGTGGATGCGCCTGACCATGAGCTGGACGAGATCATTGGCGGCGTCGCCCCCAACATGCTGCAGCTGCACGGGGCCGAGACGCCCGAGCGCGTGGCGCAGGTCAAGGCGCGCACCGGCCTGCCGGTGATGAAGGCGCTGGCGATTGCCGAAGCCGATGACCTTACAGCCGCACGTGCCTATGAGAAGGTGGCGGATTGGTTGCTGTTTGACGCCAAACCCCCTAAATCACTCGCCAATGCTCTTCCCGGCGGCAACGGGCTTGTCTTCGACTGGACCCTGCTGACCGGCTTTGAAAGCGCCTGCCCCTGGATGCTGTCGGGCGGTCTGGACGCGGACAATGTCGCCGAGGCGGCCCGGATTTCGGGCGCCCGCGCGGTGGACGTCTCCTCCGGCGTGGAGAGCGAACCAGGATTGAAGGATCCCGACCGGATCCGGGCATTTGCCGCCGCGGCCCGCAGCTGAGGCCCGGCGCGACAGATGCCTGTTGTTGCGAAAGGAAGTCGAGCGTGAGCGATCAGGCCGCACCGGCAGACACACCGAATTCATTCAGGACGGGTCCGGACGACCGCGGCCATTTCGGCATCTATGGCGGCCGCTTTGTGGCTGAAACCCTGATGCCGAACGTGCTGCAGCTCGAAGAAGCCTATCGCGCCGCCAAGAAGGACCCGGCCTTCGCCGACGAGCTGGCCGACTTCCAGAAGCACTATACCGGCCGCCCCAGCCCGCTTTATTTCGCCGAGCGCCTGACCGAGGAGCTGGGTGGCGCCAAGATCTATTTCAAGCGTGACGAGCTGAACCACACGGGCAGCCACAAGATCAACAATTGCCTGGGGCAGATCCTGCTGGCCAAGCGCATGGGCAAGACCCGCATCATCGCCGAAACCGGTGCGGGCCAGCACGGCGTGGCAACCGCTACCGTCGCCGCCCGCTTCGGTCTTCCGTGTACGGTCTATATGGGCGCAACCGACATTGAGCGCCAAGCGCCGAACGTGTTCCGCATGAAGCTGCTGGGCGCGGAAGTTAAGCCCGTGACCTCCGGCACCGGCACGCTCAAGGACGCCATGAACGAGGCCCTGCGCGACTGGGTGACCAATGTGGAAGACACCTTCTACATCATCGGCACCGTTGCAGGCCCGCACCCTTATCCTGAACTTGTGCGCGACTTTCAGTCGGTGATCGGCCGGGAAGTCCGTGAACAGATGATGGAGCGCGAAGGCCGCCTGCCGGATTCGCTCATTGCCTGCATCGGCGGCGGCTCCAACGCCATGGGCCTGTTCCACGACTTCCTCGACGAGCCGACAGTGTCGATCTATGGCGTCGAAGCCGCAGGCCGCGGGCTTGATAAAGTGGGCGACCACGCCGCCTCGCTGACCGGCGGCTCGCCGGGCGTGCTGCACGGCAACCGCACTTATCTGCTGCAGGATGAGGACGGCCAGATCATCGAGGGGCACTCGATTTCCGCCGGTCTCGATTATCCCGGCATCGGCCCGGAACATGCGTGGCTGAAGGATACCGGCCGCGTGACCTATATGTCCGCCACCGACAACGAGGCGCTGGACGCCTTCAAGATGTGCACGCGCCTTGAAGGCATCATCCCGGCGCTCGAGCCGAGCCATGCGCTGGCCAAGGTGAAGGAGCTGGCGCCGACCCTGCCGAAGGATCATCTGATGGTGATGAACCTCTGCGGCCGCGGCGACAAGGACGTGTTTGCAGTTGCCGGTTATCTCGGCGTGGAGCTCTAGAACATGGCTGAGACTCGTATCGACCGGCGCTTCGCCGAGCTGAAGGCGCAAGGCAAGAAGGCGTTTGTGGCCTATGTGACCGCCGGCGACCCGGACGCGGAAACATCACTCAAGATCGTCAAGGGTCTGCCCAAGGCGGGCGCGGACGTGATTGAGCTGGGCATGCCTTTCTCCGACCCCATGGCCGACGGTCCGGCGATCCAGGCATCCGGCAAGCGAGCGCTGGATGCGGGTGCCACCATGGTGAAGACGCTTCAGCTTGTGCGCGCCTTCCGCGCCGAGGACGCCGACACCCCCATCGTGCTGATGGGCTATTACAACCCCATCTACATCTATGGCGTGGAGCGCTTCCTGGCTGACGCGAAGGACGCGGGCGTGGACGGGCTGATCGTCGTGGACCTGCCGCCGGAAGAGGATGACGAGCTGTGCATACCGGCCATGAAGGCAGGTATCAATTTCATCCGCCTGGCAACACCGACCACGGACGAAAAGCGCCTGCCGGCGGTGCTCGCCAACACGTCGGGCTTTGTCTACTACGTGTCGATCACCGGCATCACGGGGTCTGCCTCCGCACAGGCGGATGTCGTGGGCCATGCGGTTGAGCGTCTGAAAGCGCAGACCGATCTGCCGGTTGCCGTGGGCTTCGGCATCAAGACCGCCGACATGGCGCGCGACATGGCAGGCGTTGCCGATGGCGCGGTCGTGGGCTCGGCGCTTGTGTCCTGCGTGGAGGCGACGCTTGATGACAACGGCAAGGCGACTGCCGACACCGTGGACAAGGTGCTGGCGCTGGCTGGGGAACTGGCAGGCGGCGCGCACGCGGCCTGAGCGGGTGCCAAGCGGGCACCATGCGAGCGCCGCGGATTGGCGGCATGTTTTTGCCGGATTTTCCCGGTAGCGTAAGAAGATGAAGTATCCGGGCCGGGCTGAAGCCGCACCGGGAAGAGGTTGAGGGAGACGAGACGATGAGCTGGCTTGAAAATGTGGTGCGCCCCAAGATCCGCACCTTCCTTTCGGCAAAGCGCGACACGCCCGAAAACCTCTGGCACAAATGCAAGAACTGCGGCGAGATGGTGTTTCACCGCGACCTTGCCGAGAATTTGCAGGTCTGCCCCAATTGCGATCATCACGGCCGCATCGGGGCCAAGGAGCGCCTCGACAGCCTGTTTGATGGTGGCACCTGGCAGAAGATCGACAACCCGGAAGTACCCGCCGATCCGCTGAAGTTCCGCGATCAGCGCAAATACACCGATCGCCTGAAGGAAGCCCGGACCAAGACCGGCGAACAGGATGCGGTGACCATCGCGCTCGGCCAGCTCGGTGGCCGCGAAGCCACCGTGCTGGTGCAGGACTTCGCCTTCATGGGCGGGTCGCTGGGCATGGCGGCGGGCGAAAGCATCGTCAAGGGCGCGGAGTTGGCGATCGAACGCCGCACCCCCTTCATCATCTTCGCCGCTGCCGGTGGTGCGCGCATGCAGGAAGGCATCCTGTCGCTGATGCAGATGCCGCGTTCCACCGTGGCCGTGCAGATGGTGCGCGAAGCGGGCCTGCCCTACATCGTGGTGATGACTGATCCGACGACCGGCGGCGTCACCGCGTCCTACGCCATGCTGGGCGATGTCCACATCGCCGAGCCCGGCGCGCTCATCGGCTTTGCCGGTCCCCGCGTGATCGAGCAGACCATCCGCGAGAAGTTGCCGGAAGGCTTTCAGCGTGCTGAATATCTGCTGGACCATGGCATGGTGGACATGGTGGTGAAGCGCGGCGACATGCGCGACACGCTGATCCGCCTGACATCGCTCCTGATGGTGGAAGGCCCGGCGGCGGCAGCGACAGCAGCCCCGCAGATCGCCGCCCCCGCCGCGTCGGGTGCGGGCACGCCGCCTGCCCCCGCCACGGGCGCCTGAGGCCGGGAGAAGGGCGGCGGTGACAGCCGATCTCACCTCCCGCCGCCAGTCGAGCGATGCCATCCTCGACCGGCTGACGGAGCTGCACCCCAAACTCATCGACCTGTCGCTGGAGCGCCTGGAGCGGCTGCTGACCGCCCTGGGCGAACCGCAGTTGAAGGTGCCGCCTGTGATCCACGTGGCAGGCACCAACGGCAAGGGCTCGGCAGTGGCCTATCTGCGCGCGATCTTCGAGGCCGAGGGCAAGCGCGTTCACACTTATACGTCACCGCATCTGGTGAAGTTCCACGAGCGCATCCGCCTGGCTACGGGGGCGGGGCAGAGCACCTATGTGTCCGAAGACGAATTGATCCGTCTCCTGACGGATTGCGAGACCGCCAATCAGGGCGGCGACATCACGTTCTTCGAGATCACGACGGCGGCAGCTTTTCTTGCCTTCTCCCGCGTGCCTGCCGATGTGACCCTACTCGAGGTGGGGCTCGGCGGGCGCTTTGATGCCACCAATGTCATTGATGCGCCGCAGGTGAGCGTCATCACGCCGGTCTCCCTCGACCACCAGAGCTTCCTGGGTGATACGGTTGGCCAGATCGCCGGGGAGAAGGCGGGCATCATCAAGGCAAGGGTGCCGGTGGTGATCGGTCCGCAGGTGGATGAAGCGCTTGAGGTGATCGAGGGCGAGGCGGCCCGGCTGGAAGCGCCGGTGGCACGCTTCGGCCAGGAATTCACTGCCTATGAAGAGCACGGCCGCATGGTGTTCCAGGACGCAACAGGATTGCTCGACCTGCCGATGCCCGCCCTGCGCGGCCGCCACCAGATCGCCAATGCGGCAACCGCCATTGCGGCGGCGCGCGCCTTTGGCGGCATCAGCGAGCAGGCGATTGCCGACGGGCTGAAGCAGGTGGAATGGCCCGCGCGCATGCAGCGGCTCGCCTCGGGCGCGCTGGAGGCGCGTGTCGGCAATGCGGAGCTGTGGCTTGATGGCGGGCACAACCCGGCGGCGTCCCGCGTCATTGCCGAAACGGTGGCCGACCTTGAGGACAAGTCCTCCCGGCCGTTGGTGCTGGTCTGCGGCATGCTCGACACGAAGGATACAGGGGGCTTCTTCGAGGCCTTCAAGGGCCTGGCTTCAACGGTGCTGACCGTCACCATTCCCGGCCAGCCCAACGCCCGGCCCGCCGAAGACGTGGCGCAGATGGCCCGCGCCGCAGGGCTTGAAGCAGTGGCCATGGCCGATATCGAAACAGCCCTCGACCGCGCCGCCGTCGTCTCCCCGCCGCCCCGCATCGTCATCTGCGGCTCGCTCTACCTCGCCGGTGAGGTGCTGGCCCGCAACGGGTAAGGCAGGCGACCGGAGCCCGAGCAGGGTGAGAGAGATCCTCCGGTCAAGCCGGAGGATGAGCGGGAAAAATACCGCGATCCCTCCGGCTTGACCGGAGGGTCTCATCGAAATGGACGTTACTCATTGCCTCCCCGAAGGGGAGGGGGAGTTATTCCGCGGCCTGGAGCGTGACGACCTTGGTGTCGTCGCTCTTGGTCTCCGCTGCCGTGGTCTCGGGGGCGGCCTTTTTGGCTGCGGTCTTCCTGGTACTTGTCTTTTTCGCCGCCGTCTTGCGCTTGGCCGTGGTTTTCTTCGCGGCTGATTTTGCCTTGGCCTTTGTCTTTGTCTTTGTCTTGGTTTTCGAGGCGGCCTTGCGCTTGGTGGTCTGGCTGTCGCCGGTGCCGCGGGCACTCAGCGTGGCATCGGACTGATGCGCGGGCACCGCGTCGCGCGACAGGGAGGCGCGCTTCTTGCCGGCTGCGGCCTTGACCATCTTCTTGAATTTCGGCGAGGCGGCCCGGGTCTGCGCGGCTGCGAGCAGCTCGTCGAAGCTTTCCTGGATGCACTGGGCGAAATAGGCCGGGTCCGGCACCATCTCGCGGCAGGACGAGATCGAGATGGTGATCTGCCCGCCATAGGAGAAGACCGGCATGATGAGGCCCATGCCGTCGAGGATGGGGCCGAGGCCGAACTGGGTGACCAGCCGTGCGCCGGTCATGTAAAGCGGCACATTGGGGCCGGGCACATTGGTGATGACGCAGTTCATCGGCAGCTTCATCCGGTTGGCGAGGCTGAGGCCCGAATAGAGCCGCGCCGCCAGCCCCGCCGTCATCGACGGAATGAACTGGGTGTAGTCGGTCATGTTCTTGGCGCCGACCGCGTTGGTAAGCTCCTTGGAACTTGTCGTGTGCGCGAAGACGGCCTCCAGCCGCTCCATCGGGTCGGCGATGTCGGTGCCGATGGCGACCGTCATGGCGGAGACCTGGTTGCCGGCGGATTTCTGCGCCGCTGCCGCGCGGACGGAGATCGGCGTCATCGCCACCATGGAATCCGTCGGCAGTTCTTCCTTGTCCTCGAGGTATTTGCGCAAGGCGCCGCCGCAGACCGTCAGCACCACGTCGTTGACGGTGGCGCCGGGCACGGTGGTGCGGATGAATTTGAGATCGTCGAGCGCGAAGCTGCGGCCGTCGAACACCCGGTGCGGCGACACGCAGGCATTGAAGCGGGTGCGCGGCACGGGGCCGGAAGATTTGAGCTCGCCGGTGGTCATCTTGAGGCCGGCGCGGGCCAGCGCGGGGACCGAGCGGGCCAGCACATTGGCAAGGCGGAACGGTTGCACGGCGGTGTGGCCGGCGGAGCGTGCCAGCAGCTCAAGGGCAAGGGGCTCACGCTCCGGCACCCACTGCTCCTCCGGCGGCTGCGGCTTGGCGTCCGGCGTCAGGTCGTGGACGGCGGCGGTCATTTCCGCGCCGGAGACCCCGTCAATCGCCGCGTGGTGCACCTTGGAGACGATGGCGAAGGAGCCCTTGGGAATGCCCTCCACATTGTCGAGCCCTTCCAGCACGTAGAATTCCCACAAGGGCCGGTTGGTATCCAGTGCGCGGGAATGCAGGCGCGCGACCTGGATGCACAGCTGCCGCCAGTCACCGGGATGCGGCAGGGCGATGTGGCGCACATGGAACTCGATGTCGAAATCCGGATCCTCGAACCAGTAGGGGTGGTCCAGATTGCCCGGCACATAGGCCAGCCGCTGGCGGAACGCGCGGGCCAGATGCAGGCGGCTTTCGTAATTACGCAGGATTTCCTTGAACGCCAGCACCCCGCCGGGAACCGTCGACTGGTCGTAGATGGCGACCGAGCCGATATGCATCGGCGCGTTCTTGGTCTCGAAATACAGAAATGCGGCGTCCAGCGCGCTGAGCTGTTCCATGCCACGCCCTCCCCAAGGCTGTTGTTGAGATAATTCCATCACACTTGGCGCGCGCGGGCAAAGGGATGTGTGGGCCCCCGGCATAAAAGACGCAACGGGCCGAGGAGGTTAGGGGGAAAAGGGGCAGCGGAAGAGCGGGCCGTGGCGACAAAAAACCCGGCGGGTCCGCTGGGGAGCCGCCGGGTTTCCGGTGTTTGATCAGCCTGCGGGGTCAGATCGACTCGTCGATCCACTCGGCAATCTTGCTCTTGGGCAGGGCGCCGACCTTGGTGGCGGCGACCTGGCCGTCCTTGAAGATCATTAGCGTCGGGATGCCGCGCACGCCGTATTTGGTCGGCACATTCGGGTTCTCGTCGATATTGATCTTGGCGATGGTGAGCTTCTCGCCCATTTCACCGGCGATCTCTTCGAGGGCCGGGCCGATCTGCTTACAGGGGCCGCACCATTCGGCCCAGAAATCCACCAGCACCGGGCCCGATGCGTCGATCACGTCACTTTCGAAACTTTCGTCCGTCACCTTGGTCGTGGCCATGCGACTTCTCCTTGGGTTGCGCCTGAAACGCGCTGTTTTCTGCGGTGTCCAGACTTGGGCCAGCCTCTGAATCGCTCGCCCTAGGGGGTATCTCTTGAGCCGAATGTAGGAACGCCCCCCATGGGGGTCAAGCGATGCGGCACCTGCGCTCACACGGGCGTGAGCAGGCCTGCCATGCTCATGTGACGCGGGTGTCGAGCAGGGCGTCGGGCAGGGTCATCAGCCGCGCTCCGTCGGTCCAGACGAGTGCACAGGTGACGTCACGGCCCGGATAGGCGGCGCGCGCCAGCGCCCGGTAGGCGGCCATCTGGTCGAGATAGATCCCGGCCACATCCTCCGGCCGTTCGGGCGGCGGGCGGTTGGTCTTGTAGTCAGCGATCAGCACGGCTGTCTCGGAGACGGCGATCCGGTCCACCTGGCCTGACAGGGGCACGCGCTGGCCCTTCCAGGTGACATGGCCCGCCAGCGCCACTTCGGCGCGGCTGCCGGGGGCAAAGAGCGGCGCGAAAACAGGGTCATCCAGAACCGCCATCACCTCGGCGACGATCGTGTCCTTCGCCGCCTCGTCAAACTCCGGCCCCGCCGCCCGGTCGAGCCAGGCGCGTGCGCGGGGCGCTCTGTCGGCGGGCGCAATCCCCGGCAGGTGCTGCAACAGCATGTGGGTGAGCCGCCCGCGGGCAAAGCGCTGCTGCGGGGAGACGCCGGACAGCGCCGCCAGCGGCGACAGGGCCGGCGGGTCGTCCTCCTGCCCCGGCATCATGGAGGGCGCGAGCGGACCCAGTGGCACATCCTCGCGCGGGGCGGCGCGGCTGACCCACTCCGGCAGGGCAGGAAGGGCGTCCAGGTCGCCATCGGCTTTCTCGCGGACCGGCTCCACCTTCTGATCGCTTTCAAGCCTGAGGACAGAGCCCGGCCCGTCGGCGAAGGTCACCTCTTCGGTCACCGCATGCGGCTGGTCTGACAGCGCGTCGCGCACGCGCACATACCAGCTCGTGTCCTGCATGCCGCGCGAGCCATGGGCGGCGGCGATGTATAGCCGGTCCATGGCGCGGGTCATGGCGACGTAAAGCAGGCGGCGATATTCCTCGTCTTCGCGCTCGGCCCGCAGTGTGCGGGCGGCGAGCGATTTGTCATCGGCGTCGCCGGCGCGCGGGCTATAGGTGAGAAGCCCGTCCTCATGGGAAACGAGACTTGATTGCCCGGGCCGCCCGCCCGCCTGCACCGTGTCCGGCAGGATGACCACATTGGCCTCAAGCCCCTTGGCACCATGCACCGTCATGATACGGACCTTGTCGCCGCCCTGATCAAGGTCGCGCTTGATCTCGGTGGTGCCCGCCTCCATCCAGGCGATGAAGCCCTGCAGAGACGGGGTGTTGGCGGCTTCGTAAGCGAGCGTCTGGTTCAGGAATTCATCCAGCGGGTCATGCACATCCATGCCGAGCCGCGCGACGAGCGCTGCCCGCCCGCCTTTCGTGCCCAGCACATGGGTGAAGAATTCATGCGGCCGCAGCACATCAACCCGTGCCCTGATGTCGCTGAGATAGCGGAGGGCTTCATCTGCTCCCGGCACTTCGGCGGCGCGGTCACGCAGAGACGCCCAAAGGCTCTTGCGCGTACCGTCAGCGTCCCTGTCGATGGCGAGTGCATACAGCGCGTCCTCGCTGAGGCCGCAGAGCGGGCTGCGCAGCACGGTGGCGAGGGTCAGATCATCCTGCGGCAGCACGGCGAAGCGGGCGAGCGCCATCAGATCCATGACCGCAATGTGATCGCCCAGCACCAGCCGGTCCACGCCCGCCACGGGAATGTCCTCGGTCTTCAGTTGACGGATCAGCTCATCGACGAAGGCCCCGCGCTTGCGCACGAGGATGAGCACGTCGCCCGGGCGCATTGGGCGGCCGCGCTGGGGCAGCACTTCCTTGCCGATCCAGTCCTTGAGCTTGCCGGTGATGCGGGCGGCGAGCTTGGCCTCCTTGCTGCGGGCGGAGACGGCATCCAGCGGATTGTCCCACAGGGCGGTCTCGTCCACTTCGTCAGGCGTCACCGGCGACCAAAGCTCGACGAGCCCGGCCCGACCGGTCCACACGCTGCGATGCTCGATCTCTTCATCGCCCGAGACAACGCCCGCGCGCACCGGCTCGGGCGCGAAAGTGGTATCCACGACGGCAAGAATTTCATCCGCCGTGCGCCAGGACACGTGCAGCGGAATGGGGATCAGATCCTGGCCCGCGCCTTCCGCCATGGCGGCGAAGCGGTCGCGCATGCGCGCGAACGTGCCGGGCTCGGCCCCCTGGAACGAATAGATCGACTGCTTCTCGTCGCCCACGGCAAACAGCGTGCGGGTGAGGCCGAGGCTGCGGGTCTCGTCTTCCGGGGCGAAGGAGCGCGCCCCGTCACCGGCGAAGAACTCCTGCACCAGCGCCTCGATGACGCGCCATTGCTGCGGGCTCGTATCCTGCGCCTCGTCCACCAGAATGTGGTCGAGGCCCATGTCGAGCTTGTAGAGCACCCACTGTGTCGCCTCGCGGGTGGAGAGCAGGGCCGAGGTGCGGGCGATGAGATCGTCATAATCCAGAAGCGCGAGCCGCGCTTTCTCAGCCTCATAGGCATCAAGCACCGCGTGACCTATGCGGATCAGCGCCATGGTCATGGTGGCGGTGGCCGCCGCGCGGCATTGGGCCTGAAGCGCCAGCACGCGCTCCTGCTCCTGCTCAAGCCAGTGAAGGGAGGCGGGATGGGCTGCAGCCACATCCTTGGTCATCAGGGATTTGCGCGGGTCGCCCTTCTGGGTGAGGAAGGCGGGCTGATACGCCTCGCGCCACGCCGTTGCATCGGGGCTCGCGATGAAGGCCGCCAGCTGATCGGCAATCCCGGTGTCAGTCTTTTTCCCTCCCGAAAGAGCGGCGCGGGCGGCGCGCAGGCTGTCCGTATCCGTCTCTTCAATGGCCGCATTGATGAGATCGTCGGGTGTGACGCCGGGGGCAATGCCGAGGGCGTCGGCGATGGCGTTCTCGACGGCATCCACGCCTTGCGATTTTTTCACCAGTGCCCGCAGGCGGTGGCGTGACATTGTTACATCGGTGAGCAATTGCTCGAGGCCGCGCTCATCGGTCTCGCCCGCCAGCCGCACGGCGGCGCGGGCAAGCTCGCTGTCCGGCTGATCGATGACGTCTTGAAGAACTCTGTCGCGCGCCGTCGCCAGAAGCTCCCTGGACTGACGGTCATCGGCGAGGGCGAAATGCGGGCTGATGCCGGCTTCAAGGGGAAAGCGGCCAAGCAGGCTTTCGCAGAAGGCGTGGATGGTCTGGATCTTGAGGCCGCCGGGGGTCTCCAGCGCGCGGGCAAACAGACGGCGGGCCTTGGCGATTTCCTCCGGCGCAAGCGGGCGGCCCTCGAGCTGCAACAGCTCTTCGGCGAGCGTGCCTTCATCCATGGTAGACCACTTGCCGAGCCGCTCATAGAGCTTGGTCTGCATCTGGGCGGCGGCAGCGCGGGTGAAGGTGAGACAGAGAATGTGCTCGGGCCTGGTGCCGGAAAGCAGCAGGCGCGCGACGCGGCTTGTCAGCGTATGCGTCTTGCCGGTGCCTGCATTGGCGGACACCCAGATGCTGGCCGTGGGGTCGGCGGCCGCAAGCTGGCTGCGCGTGGAGAGGTCCTGCAACGCCGCATTGGCGCCGGAGGGCTCAAGCTCCACGGTCTCGCCGTCCATCTCTATTCGGTGTCGCTGACCGTCTGCCATTCCTTCACCCGGGCCAGATGGTCGAAAGGACCGTCATAAGAGAGAAATTGCGGGCGGGGCCGCGAGATATAGGGCGTCTCCTCATCTTCAAAGAGGGTCAGAAGCGCGCGTGTGTGCTCCAGCGCATCCTCGCCGGTCGTCATGGCGTCCTTGTCCTTGCCGGTGGCGCTCACCACCTTGCCGGGCTCGCGCCCGCCCTTGAGTTCCACATAGGCAAGCTCGGAGGTCTGCGCGGCGACGGGGCCGGTGCTGCCGTCCTTCTGGTTTTCAAACGCGCCACGCGTCGCCATGGCGGCTTCGAGCGGCAGCTGGACGGAAAACTTGGCGTCGGTCTGCTTTGCCGTGGGCGCGGTGCCGGTCTTGTAATCGAGAATGGCCAGCGTGCCGTCCGTGAACAGATCAATCCGGTCTGCAACGCCGCTCAGGGTGAACTCGCGCGTGAGCAGCGGCAGGGAGAGCTCGCCCTTCAGCTCCACAAATGTTGTGAGGATACGGGCGCGGCGCGCGGTCTCCCAGGGCACGAACCATTCGGCGACCTGCAGGAAGCGCGGCCACCAGATGGCGCGCACGGCGGGCCGCGTGGCTGCGGCCTGGAACATTTCCTCGCCGATGGCGACGAGGCGCGCATAGGCGTTGTCCGGCATCGGCGTGTCCTGGGTGACCGGATAATCCCGCGAGAAGCGCTCCAGAATGCCGTGGATGATGTCGCCGCGCTCCCGCGCGCCCGCATCAGCTTCCAGCGCATCCAGTTCGTCTAGCTTCAGCACATGGCCCGCATAGATCGCATAGGGGTCGCGGAACAGATCGTTGATGCGGGTGACGGAGAGGCGCGTGGGACGCTTGTCCACCGGCGGGCGCGGTGTGGGCCGCTCGATCTGCCGGGCTTCCACCACCGGCCGCTCATAGGCGCGCGCCATGGCGAGCCACGGGCCGCTGTCGATCGTCTTGCCGAGGCCGGAGACGAGGTTTTCAAGCCGCAGCCACCAGCGCGACGGCACGGTGGGCTGGCCGTCGGCGCGCTCGGCGCGGGTGAGGATCACTTCGCGCGTGCCCAGCCCCTGCGCCACGTCATGCGCGGCAAGGCCGATCAGCCGCTCCGGCGCTTCAAGGCCAAGCTGGGCGCGCATGGGGCGGTTGATCCACGCGCCGGTCTCCGCCCGCTGCGGCCACACCCCTTCATTGAGGCCGCCTAGAACCAGGAGGTCTGCCTGTTGCAGGCGGGCTTCAAGCGGGCCGAGGATCTGCAGCCGGGCATGGGAGCGGCGCTTGGGCCGCACCATGCGGCCGGTCATCAGCGCGCCGAGAATGGCGGGATAGTCCGACAACGGAACATCGCCGAGCAGAACGGCGTTCTCCAGAAGGTCGGCGATAAACTGCGCCCCGGCCTCACCCGAGGTGCCGGACCACAGCGCCTGCGCGCCGGGGAGCGTGTCGGTGGCGGCCAGCGCCTCGCAGATGGCGATATGGGTTTCGATCAGGCGGGCGGCAGGCTGGGGTGCGGTTTCAGCAATATTGCCCGCGCCGGTGAGCAGCGTTGCAAGCCGGGCATGGATCGCGCGGGCGCGGGCATGGTCCTTTTCATGCAGCTTGTTATGGGGGCGGGTGGCAGCCGCCGTGATGGCGTCGGCAAGGCCCGCAAGGCCGGGGGCGGGGCGCGGCCCGCGCAGCACGCGCTTGTCGAGGAATTCCACGTCGCGATGCAGCAGCCCCTGCGGCTGCCCGCCCTGGGCAAGCGGATGTTTGAGGGCTGCAAGCAGCGGCACGGGCGCGCATTGGGCGGCGAGCATCTCCGCCACCAGCAGCAGGAAGCTGCCGGTGCGTGTATGCGCCAGCGGCTGGCCGCCACTGTCATCGACGGCAATGTCCCAGCGCGCGAGATCAGCCGCGACCCGGCGGGCGAGATTACGGTCGGGCGTCACCAGGGCGGCTGTGCGTCCGGGTGTTTCAAGGGCGCCGCGCAGGGCCAGGGCGATGGCCAGGCTTTCAAGCTGCGGGCTGTCGGCACTGACCATTGTGAGGCCGTCAAGGGCTGCCTCCGCCACATCTCCCAGATGCGCGCCCGCGTCCCGCCAGGCATCGGTGGTTTCAGCCGGGCGCAGCGCCTCGCTGACAAGGCGGGTGCGGGCGGCGGCGGCTGGGTCATCTTCCGTGCCGGCCGCGGGCCACAGGGCCACATCATTGCGCTCAAGGCCCATGCGTGACAGCAGCAGTCTGAGACCGAATTGCGGATGCGCCGGTTCAAGCGCGTCCCAGGCGCGGGGCTCCATGCCCGTATCAAGGCCCGGCAGCACCACCATGCCCTCGTCCATCCCGGCGATGGTGGACAGCATGTCGGCGGTGGCCTTGAGCGAGCCGGTGGAGCCTGCGGCCACGATGGGGCCGGGCGGGGCATCACGCCAGCGGCGGCATGTGGCCTCGATCAGCGCCGCACGGCGGGCGCTGGGGTCTGTGAGGCCGAGCGACGCGAGCATGTCGGGCCAGCTGTCGGTGATGACTTCGAGAAAGCGCAGGGTCTCGGTCCAGTGATCGGCGTAATCGCCATGCACTGCGTCTTTGAGGCGGGTGATGTCCACATCCTGCGCGGCGAAGGTATCAAGCAGGGCGCCGAGGTCATCCGCCAGCGCGATGGCCTGGGCGGCGCTGGCGATGGGGCGCTCAATCTTGTCGCCATGGGCGCGGATGATCTGCGCCAGCGCCAGGCGGCGATGCATTGGTGCGATGGCGGGCGGCAGGCTGAGGGGGGCGTCGCCTGCGTCCCCGCCCGCAGGAGCCGCGCCCTCAAGGCCCATCTCCTCATCCACGTCCCCCAGGGGGCGGATCGCGGGCAGCAGCAGGGCATCTGTCGGGGCCTGGGCGAGAAACTCCTCCACCAGCGCGCGGGCGGCGCGGCGCGTCGGTACCAGCACGGTGACATCGGCAAGCTGGTCGCCACGCTCAAGCAGCCCCCTGGCGAGGGCGCGCAGAAACGGCACATGCGGCGGAATGGTGAAGACCTGACCCATGGGCGCCACTCTAACGTGAGTCGCGCACGGCGGCCTGCCTAGAGATCACGCAGGAAGGCTTCCGTATCGTCCAGCGCCTGCGGCGTGCCCACATGCATCCAGATACCGTCATGGCGCAGGCCGTAGGCACGGCCCTGTTCGGTGAGCGTGCGCCAGACCTTGGTGGTGGAAAATGCCTGCTCGTCGATGTCGGCGAAAAGCTGCGGCTTGATGATCTGCACGCCCGTATACATGAAGGGAGCGACCGAGCGCGGCTCGCGCCACTCGATGCGGCCATCGGCCTCCATGGTGAAGTCGCCGCGCCCCACATCGCCGACAATGCTGGCCGTGACGGCGAGCACCAGCATGGCGTCCATTTCGGCGGGATCGAACGCGTCGATCAGCCGGGGCAGGGTCGCGCCCATGCCTTCGATCCAGATCGAGTCGCAGTTATGCGTGAGGATCGGCTTGTCGCCGAGCAAGGGCAGCGCCTTCTTGATGCCGCCGCCGGTTTCCAGCAATGCGTCCGTTTCATCGGAGATGATGATGCTGTCATCGTTTCGTGCTTCAAGATGCGCGCGCATCTTGTCGGCATGGGCGTGGATGTTGATGACGATGCGCGAGATGCCGGCGGCCTTCACCCGGTCGATGGCGTGATCGACCATCGCCTTGCCGTTGACCTTTACCAGCGCCTTGGGGATGTCGTTGGTAAGCGGCCGCATGCGCGTACCGTGGCCGGCGGCCATGATCATGGCAGTGTCGATATCGCAGCTCATCGGGTCACGCTGTCCGGGTTGATCTCGGTACGGATAATGTCGAGCGGCATGTGCGCCTCATACCAGCGCGCCATGGGGGCAAGCGCCGGGTGGGCAAGGTCGCGGGCCAGATAGTCCGCCAGCCGCGGGATATGGGCGAGGTAATGCGGCTTGCCGTCGCGCAGCAGCAGCCGGGCGAAGATGCCGATGATCTTGGTGTTCCGCTGCGCACCCATGATGGCATAGGCGGCGCGGAACGCCTCCGCGTCAAAGCCCGTGTGCTGCGCGGTGCGGGCCGCTTCGTAGCGGGCGAGCAGGCGGGCTTCGAGGTCGGGTGCGATGGTGCGGCGGGCATCCTGCAACAGCGACACCACGTCATAGGCGCCGGGCGCGATCAGCGCGTCCTGAAAGTCAATAAGCCCGATGCGGGCAAGGCCTGAGCGCCCCTCGATCGCCAGCAGATTGGGCGAATGATAATCGCGCAGCACCAGCGCGGGCGGCATGTCTGAAAGGGCAGGGAAGACCGCGTGCCAGGCGGCGTCAAAGGCTGACTGCGCGTCCGCATCAAGGTCCCGGCCCGTGGCCAGCCGCGCATACCAGGCGGGCAGGAGGCGGGCTTCGGTGAGCATGGCCAGATCATCGAAGCGGGGGACGGTGTGGGACGCGCCCGCGTCACCGCATGGCAGCGGGCCGGGCACAGGCAGGGCGTGCAGCGCGGCAAGCACGTCCACCGCCTCGCCATAGAGCGTCTCCTCGCTGTCGCCGGCGGCGATGCGCTGGGCGAAGACGCCGTCGCCGAGGTCTTCGAGCAGGATGAAGCCCCGGTCGAGATCAAGCGCGTAGAGCTCTGGCGCGCTGAAGCCGTGGGCGGTGAGGTGGCGGGCGATGGCGGCGAAGGGGCGCATGTCCTCGGCCAGATGCACGATGGCGCTGTAGCTCTTCCCGCCCTCGATCGGCGGGCCGTCCGGGCCGGGCGGGGCATCCATCAGGATCGCGGTCTGGCCATCCCGCGTCAGGCGCTCATAAAGGCGGGTGGAGGCATCCCCCGCGACGGGCGTGGCCGTGGCATCGCCCCAGCCGGCCTGATCGAGAAAGGCGCGCCGGGCGTCGCTGCGATCATGCGCCTTCATGCGACGATCCTTTCAAGCTTGGCCGCCCAGCCACCATGGCCGGTGGCGGCAAGCTTGCGCTTTTCAACCGCCGGGTCCTCGGTGGCGTCATCAAGCGTCAGCGAGATGTCGAGCCGTCCCTTGACGCGGTTAGCCTCAAAGCCGCGGCCGAGGCGGGCCGGCCATTCAACCAAAAGCGCGCCGAAATCAAGCGCGTCTTCAAGGCCCAGCTCCTCGATCTCGCCGTCATCCTCGATGCGGTAGAGGTCCACATGCGCAACCGGCAGATAGGCCGTGTCGTAGTGCTGGATGAGGGTGAAGGTGGGGCTCGGTATCTCGCCCTCGACCCCCAGGGCGCGGAGCAGGGCGCGGGCGAGGGTAGATTTGCCCGCGCCGAGGTCGCCTTCAAGGGCAATCAGGTCACCGGGCTCCAGATAGGACGCCAGCCGGGCGGCGAAGCTCCGCGTGGCTGCCTCATCCGCCAGATCAAGGGCGGCGCTATAGCTGGCAACGGGCGTGGGCATGAACGCGTTCCGGGCCTCGGGAAGAGGGGTAACAGGCAGGTGCCCGCCCATAAGGCAGCGGCGGGCCGTGGGATCGCTTGTACCCATCGCGCGGCACGGCCTCAAGGGGAAACAACCCCCGTCCTTAAGGGCGTGACGATGCCGCCGCTTGGCCGGTTTGGCGCTTTCGTGCTACCCGCTGAGGCCAAGCTAGGGCCGGGTAACGCCTGCGATGCGTGAGGAACAAGAGCAATGAGCGACAGTGTAGTGATTATCGGGGCCGGTCACGCCGCCGGCCAGGCAGTGGCAAGCCTCCGCCAGGAGGGCTTTGAGGGCACCATCGTGGTGATCGGCGAGGAAAGCGTCGTCCCCTATCAGCGCCCGCCGCTGTCGAAGAAGTTCCTCGCCGGCGAGATCGGCATCGACCGCGTGCTGTTCAAGCCGGTTGATTTCTACGCCAAGGCGGAAGCGGAAATGATCCTCGATACCAAGGTCGAGACCGTGGACACCGCCGCCAAGAAGGTGGTGCTGGAAGGCGGCCGGACGCTGGATTACGGCAAGCTGATCTTCACCACCGGCGGCCGCGTGCGCAAGCTGGCCTGCCCGGGCGCGGAACTGCCCGGCGTCAACTATCTGCGCACCATCGCCGATGTGGAAGCCATCCGCGCCCACTTCAAGCCTGGCGCCAAGCTGGTGATCGTCGGCGGCGGCTATATCGGCCTTGAGGTGGCCGCCGTTGCCGTGAAGCACGACATCGACGTGACGGTGCTGGAAATGGCGCCGACCGTGCTGGGCCGCGTCACCTGCCGCGAGGTGGCGGAATTCTTCCAGCGCGTGCACCGCGAGGAAGGGGTGAAGATCCTCACCGACACGGCGCTGGCCGGCATCGAGGGCACCGACCATGTAACCGGCGTCAAGACCGGCACCGGCGACATCATCCCGGCGGATTTCGTCATCGCCGGCATCGGCATCCTGCCCAATGTGGAACTGGCGCAGGAAGCGGGCATCACCTGCAACAACGGCATCGTGGTGGACGAGCTGTGCCGCACCTCCGACGAAAACGTCTATGCGGCGGGCGACTGCACCTTCCACCCCAACCCGATCTACGACGTGGAGCTGCGGCTTGAATCCGTCCACAACGCGCTGGAGCAGGCCAAGACGGCGGCCGCCCATATTTGCGGCAAGGACAAGCCCTACGGCCAGGTGCCGTGGTTCTGGTCTGACCAGTATGACCTCAAGCTGCAGATCGCCGGCCTCAGCCAGGGCTATGACGACGTGGTCATCCGCGGCGACATAACGGGCCGCTCCTTCGCCGCCTTCTACATGAAGGACGGCAGGATGATCGCCGTGGACGCGGTGAACCGCGCCCCGGAATTCATGATGTCGAAGATGATGCTCCAGAAGGGCCAGTCCGCCCCCGCCGAAAAACTGGCCGATGAAAGCATCGAGATGAAGGACATGCTCGCCTGAGCCGGTCCTTCGGCGTGACACGATTGGGGCACCTGCGGCAGATGCGGCAGGTGCCCTGACGCATCTTGACGTATCGCCATACTGGCTTTAAGTCATTTCCTATAAAAATGACGGGTGCGTCATCTTTGCGGATTGAGGAGTGCGGGCGGCTGTCCGCGCTCCGGGATTGACCGTGCTGCATGTCTGGGGGCTTGCCTCAGGCGCGGTCCTGCCCGTAAGAACACGCCCATCAAGACCAACCATCTGTCGCGGGCAGCGCTTGGACGCGAACCTGCGAGGGGCCTCCCCAGGGCCGAGTAAGACGCGAGAGGGAACATGGCGAAGATTACCTATGTCGAACATGACGGAACCGAGCATGTCGTGGATGTGGCCGATGGCCTGTCCGTCATGGAAGGCGCGGTCAACAACATGATCCCCGGCATTGATGCCGATTGCGGCGGCGCCTGCGCCTGCGCGACGTGCCACGTCTATGTGGACGAGTCCTTCATGGACAAGATCGAGCCGAAGGAAGACATGGAACAGACCATGCTGGACTTCGCCCCGGACGTGAAGGAAACCTCACGCCTGTCCTGCCAGATCAAGGTGAAGCCGGAACTCGACGGCATGGTCGTCCGCATGCCGGAAAGCCAGCACTAAGCGGCTTAGGCAGCGCCCCGGCCCATGCGGCAAGGGGCAGACGAAAGAGACAATCAGCAGTGCCCGCCGGAGACATCCGGCGGGCGTAGTTTTTTGTGCTTGGGACGTGAGCCGCGGGCGCTGCGGCAAGCGGAGATGCGAGTGGACCCCGGATCAAGTCCGAAGATTGCATCCTCCAAAAAGTGGCTCTTAAGGTAGTGTTTGGGTCTCGTCTAACAGCTTGTCGGCAGCTTGCCGATACCTGTGAAGTGAGGCGCCGGTTATGCCCAGTTGTTGGCAGAGGTCATAACAACCGGCCTCCAACTGAATGAGGTGCATTCCGAGGGCAAACTTGCCCCGAAACGTTTTGCTGCGGACTTTGAGTTTGTCGTCTACGTCTCGTTTGACAAACTCGATTCCGTCGTCAGCTTCCCAGACGATTGAGTGTATGAGTGCATTGCGCCTAGCCTCCCGAGTGATCTTGTTGATAAGGCGGATTGCCTTCTTATCTTTTTCCCGCCCACGTTGCTGCAAAAGCGCCTTGGCAATGCTCGCCTTCGTTTTGAATTGGAGGCTGCCCAAGACTGTGTGTGCGTGGAGATAGGAAATCTTCAAGATATCTCTTATCGCAACTTCGAGAATGCACTCGAACATCTGCCACTCAATTATGAATTGCCCATACAAGCGTCTGTTAGTGTTGACGCGCGAGGACTCGTCAGCCATTCAGGAATCATCCTTAAAAGGTGTGGAGTTAAAAAGCGGGTACTGAACAAATCACCGAGATTTTACCTAAGAGAAGCAGCTTATAGGATAAGAAACACGGGCAAGCAGGACTTTTCCCTAGGGTGACTTATGACGGGCCTTAGTCCCTCGTTACTGCTTCGTCCCCTCAATTTCGTTTGCCTTGCGTAGTATCGTTTCCGCAAGTTCCCGTGCCTCAGTGGGAGGCAAGGCAATTCCCAAGTTTAGTCCTGGAGCAAGACCAAGCTCAGGGTGGGAAACATCAAGACCAAGCCGGACAATGCCGAATTTTTTGTCGGCCTGCACTCCAACCTGCTGGGGAGTGATCATTAGCCATCTATCATTTGCCATGTTGCCTCCAAAAGGAGGAGCTTAACTGCGGGATGCCGAATGTGGAAAGTTCGGCAAGAGACGTTTTCCTGCGCATGATAAGGGAGCACGATCGGAAAATTTCCGCGGGCGCTGCGGCAAGGGGAGACGCGAGTGGACCCCGGATCAAGTCCGGGGTGGCGGCTGTGTTTTTCTCCGTAGCCCCGGACTTGATCCGGGGCCTACTCGCCTGTCGGTTGGCGTTAAGGGGTTGTCGTCCCCGTAAAAATTATCCCCGTCCCCCTGCCCCCGTGAGAGACTGCCTGCACCTCCCGCCGCAAGGGCAGCCGGACCGTCCGGTCCTGGGCGGGGGAGCGGATGCCTGGAAGGTTCGGCGAAGGGCGTTTCCTTGGGAACGGGGAAGCAGCGCGCAGGGCCGGGACATGCGAGTAACGCGCGCATGTTGCAGAGGCGGCCACGACCCAGACCCGGTCACGCCCTGAAAAAGCTGGCCTCACCGCGTCCGTGCACGTTCCAAAGTGTGGACGGTGGAAGAAGGGTCTGCGGCGGATCCCTCCGGCCTAGTCGCCGGACCCCGCTGCGCAAGGGACGCGCGCCGAAACCATCCGCGCGGGACGCACCTTCAGCCGTCTGCGACCCCATCGATACGCATTCTTCTCATGTCTGCGCAGCCGCAGACCGAAGGTGCGCCCGCACCCCTTAGGGGGACATGTCTCAACCGACGCAGGCGCTGGCCGCGGGCGGGGTTTCGTGCTGGGCGGGCATTCGTGGGGGATGGTTTTTCGTGCGGCGTGGGCGGGCCGTGAGGGGCCGGTGCCGAGAAGAGCCGCGGGCGAGAGTGGGCCCCGGATCAAGTCCGGGGCGACGGAGAAAGACACCGCGTGCCCCGGACTTGATCCGGGGCCTACTCGCCTTGCAGCAGGGTGAGAGCGCGGGAGCAGCCCCCCACCCGCCGGAGCTTCGCTCCGCCGACCTCCCCACACCAAAGAGAAAAGGGGGGAGGTAGATTACGTTCCAACCCGCGCGCATGGCGCGCACCTCCCCCTTGTGGGGAGGTCGGCAGGCCCTTGGGGCTGCCGGGTGGGGGGAAAGCGCAACGGAAGGAGAAGGGCTGGCGGGTGCTCTACGACGCCGCCGCGCTGCCGGTGGTTTCAGGATGTGACCCGCCCTGGGGACCGCCCTCGGGGGAGGCGGGGATCGCCTTGGGGTCGGTGGGGAGGTGGCAGGTCACCTTGGTGCCTTCGCGCGGGGCGCTTTCAAGCGACACCCAGCCGCCATGAAGTTCGACGAAGCTGCGCACCAAAGTAAGGCCGAGGCCCGCGCCGCGGCGTTTTTCGGACGTGCCGCGCGCTTCGAAACGGTCGAACACGGTGGCCTGGTGCTCCGGCTTGATGCCGTCGCCCGTATCCCGCACCCACAGGCGCACTTCCTGCCCCTCGCGCTCACCGCCAAGGGTGATGGTATCGCCCGGATTGGTGAAGGAGATGGCGTTGGACAGAAGGTTGAACAGGATCTGCTTGAGGCGGCGGGAATCCGCGGCCAGCGTGCCGAGATTGGGGGCGGCCTCCAGCGCCAGCACGCGCTTGCCCTGCTTGGCGCGCGGGCCGGTCATCTCGAACACCTGCTCGACGATGTGGTTGAGGTCCACGTCATCCACGTCGAGCGCCATGGCGCCCGCCTCGATGGTGGCAAGGTCGATGATGTCGTTGACGAGGTCCAGAAGCTCGGTGGCGGATTTGAGAACGCCGCCCGCATATTCGCCCTGCTTCTCGTTGAGCGGGCCGAAAAGCTCCGTATTCAGAATTTCGCCGAAGCCGATGATGTTGGTGAGCGGGGTGCGCAGCTGATAGGAAACATGGCTGATGAACTCGCTCTTCAGCCGGTCGGCGGTCTCCAGCGCGTCATTGCGGTCGCGCAGGGCGCGCTCGATAAGGGCCGCATCCGTCACGTCCACATAGGTCAGCAGCATGTTGCCGTCAGGCAGCGGCACGGCGGCGTAATCCACCACGCTGCCATCCGGCCGTTGCAGCCGCCCCGTGCGCGTGCCGCGCTCATCGGTGACGGAAGTGATACGCGACTTGATCTCGGCCCATTCATCCGCGTTGTCGTAAAGCCCCTGGCACCACTCGATGATCTGGTCGATATGCGGTTCGCCCGAAAGCTGACCCGGCTCCAGATGCCAGATGCGCTGATAGGCCGGGTTGTGCAGCTTGAGGCGGCCATCGGACCCGAACACCGCCACGCCCTCATAGAGCTTGTTGAGGGTTTCAAGCTGCACGTGCTGGGCGGTGGTGAGGCTTGATTCAAGCTTCAGCTGGTCGGTGACGTTTTCATAGAGATAGAGCAGCCCGCCGAACGGGTGCGGCTGGCCAATGACGCGCAGGGTGCGGCCGTCAGGCAGGTGCCACAATTCGTCGGTGGGTTCAGCGCGGGTGTAAAGGTCAAGCCGCTGCTGCTTCCAGGCGCGGAAATCGGCCTGCTCGGGCAGGCGACGGGATTCGCGCAGGGTCTCCAGCACCTCGCCCTCGCCGGGCTCGGTGTCGAGGAAGCTTTCCTCGAGGCCCCACAATTTCTGGAACGCGCGGTTGTAGAAGCGCAGGCGCCGGTCGGGGCCGAAAATGGCCACCGCGCTGGCAAGCCGGTTGAGCGTGTCCTGATGGGCTTCGAGGTGGCGCTTCAGGTCGTTCTCGGCTTCCGCCAGCGGCGTGATGTCGAGCGCGAAGCCGGCGCTGCCGCCGTCGGCCAGCGGCAGTTCGATAATGTCGAGCACCAGCCGCTCGCCGTTCACCACCGCATTGGCGCGCTCGTGGTAGCGCTCGCCGCGGGTGATGCGGGCCGCGGCCGCAGCGAGCGTGTCGGCATTGAGCAGCTCGCGCGCCTCATCGATGACGCTGTCGGTGTCTTTCGCCTCAACGGCGGACGCAAAGGCGCCATTGACCCAGATGAGGGCGCCGTCCGCCGAGCGGCGCCAGGCGGGGAAGGGGGCGGCGTCCGTCACCTGGCTCAGCAGGGTGCGTTCGCGCTCGGCCTTGCGGGCGGTCTCGACCAGGCGGGATTCCTCCTCCCGCTCGCCGGTGATGTCGCGCATCCACAACACGGCCTGGGCGCCCGCCGGGCGGCCCTCCGCCTCATAGGTGCGCCCGTCGCGCATCTGCAGGTTGAGCGAGAAGCGCGCACCGCGCTCGCGCAGGCGCGAGACGCCGTTGCGCAGGGCCTCGGCATCCTCGGGCTCAAGCCGCGTCAGCACAAAATCGAAATCAACCGCGCCGGAGGACGGGTCGGCCAGTCCCGCGGTGGAGCCGACAACGCGCGGGCGGCTCCAGGTGCGGGCGCCGGTAGTGGGCGCCACGGTGCGTTCCGGCGACCAGATGAAGACCGCGTCCGGCTCTGCTGAGAGAATGCTCTCGGCGCTGTCGAGCTTGGTTTCAAGCTCGGTCATCCGCTCGGCGCGGGCGGCCATGTCGCGGCGGCTGCGCCTATGCGCCCGCCCGGCGGCCCAAAGGGCGCCGATGGCGACCGCCACGGCCCCGGCAGCGACACTGGCCAGCAGCGTGCTCACAGATGCACTTGGATCAAGGCCCGGATCAAGGAGGGTGGTGCCCTGCGCCTGGGCGCTTGCGGGCAGCAAGGCGGCCATGCCCGCCCCGCCTGCAAGCAGACATGTGGCAGCGGCGCGGTTGTGTGGACGCGATGGGCGCATGGCTCTGTGTTTGATTCGTCTTCCCCCGCCTAGGAAACCCGTATCCGCCGCCCCATGCAACCATGCGTGCGCAGATGCAGCCCTGAGGCGCGCAACAAAAAAACGGGGTGTCCCGTAAAGGACACCCCGTTCGGTGTGGTGAGTGAGGCGCGGGGCGCGTCCGCCTAGTAGCGGTAATGCTCCGGCTTGAACGGGCCCTGCTTGGACACGCCGATATAGGAGGCCTGCTGGTCGGTCATCTCGGTGAGCTGGACGCCCAGCTTCTCGAGATGCAGGCGGGCAACCTTCTCGTCCAGGTGCTTCGGCAGCACATAGACCTTGTTTTCGTACTCATCGCCCTTGGTGAACAGCTCGATCTGCGCCAGCACCTGGTTGGTGAAGGACGCGGACATCACAAACGACGGGTGGCCGGTCGCGTTGCCGAGGTTGAGCAGGCGGCCTTCGGACAGCAGGATCATCCGCTTGCCGTCGGGGAACTCGACCATGTCCACCTGCGGCTTGATGTTGGTCCACTTGTGGTTCTTGAGTTCAGCGACCTGAATCTCGTTATCGAAATGGCCGATATTGCCGACGATCGCCATGTCCTTCAGCGCGCGCATGTCGTCGATGGTCACCACGTCCTTGTTGCCGGTGGTGGTGATGACGATGTCGGCGGTGGGGGCGGCGTCGCGCAGGGTGACGACCTCATAGCCGTCCATGGCGGCCTGCAATGCGCAGATCGGGTCCACTTCCGTCACCTTCACGCGGGCGCCTGCGCCCTGCAGCGAGGCGGCGGAACCCTTGCCCACATCGCCATAGCCGCAGACGATGGCGGTCTTGCCGGCCATCATCACGTCGGTGCCGCGGCGGATGCCGTCCACCAGCGATTCCTTGCAGCCATATTTGTTGTCGAACTTCGACTTGGTGACCGAGTCGTTGACGTTGATCGCCGGGAACGGCAGGTGGCCCTTTTCCATCAGCTGGTAAAGCCGGTTGACGCCCGTGGTGGTCTCTTCCGACACGCCCTTGATGGCGTGGCGCTGCTTGACGAAGAAGCCCGGCGTCTCCGCCATGCGCTTTTTGATCTGCGCGAAGAGATACTCTTCCTCCTCGGACCCCGGGTTGGACAGGATGTCTTCGCCTTCTTCTGCCCGCGCCCCCAGCAGGATGTACATTGTGGCGTCGCCGCCATCATCCAGGATCATGTTGGAGGGTTCGCCATCAGGCCACTGGAAGATCTTGTCCGTATACGTCCAGTATTCTTCCAGGCTCTCGCCCTTTACCGCGAAGACCGGCGTGCCGGCGGCGGCAATCGCGGCGGCGGCGTGGTCCTGGGTCGAGAAGATGTTGCACGACGCCCAGCGCACCTTGGCGCCAAGCGCTTCCAGCGTGCGGATCAGCACCGCGGTCTGGATCGTCATGTGCAGCGAGCCGGTGATGCGCGCGCCGGCAAGCGGCTTGCTCTCGCCGAATTCCTCCACGCAGGACATCAGGCCCGGCATCTCGGTTTCGGCAATCTCGATTTCCTTGTTGCCGAACTCCGCCAGGGAAATATCGGCAACGACGTAATCCTGCTCGCTCATAAGCGCTCTCTCCATGGATGCCCGGGGCACCGCCGCATGCGGGACCGGGTGAGGGATTCCCCCCGCATGAAGATGGCGGGCGGAGGTTGCAGGGGTTCTAACAGCCCTGCCGCCACGTAACAAGGTCATATAAAGAAAGGTTTATATCGCGGCACAATACCCGAATGTAACTATGGGTAGCAATTAACTCGCAATTTAATTTGATATGGCACGATCAGGCCAGTTCCAGAGAGGTGGCCTTATGTTTCAACGTGCAGGCTCTGTTTTGGAGACAGTCAGGCGGCACCGCATGCGGATGTCCATCCTGGCAATCATGTTGAGCGCTGGCCTGTTCGGCATGCTCTTCATCCTCGACCGGACCAAGGAGCAATGGGACCGGGCAGGCGTGCTGCATGACCCCCGGCCGCTGATCGTCAGCCGCCTGCGGCACCATCTGGGTTATGGCGGCGTCGTCCACAATTTCCTGAACTCGATTTTGCGGCCCGACGCTGAACGGCAAGAGGATACCGCCATCGACCTCGGCGCGGTGCGCGGCACACTCCTTTACTACGACAGCCTCGACGTCAGCCCGATGGAGCGCTCCTCCCGCATCATCATCGCCGAGGAACTGGACCGCATCTACGTCGCCGCCCGCCGTATAGAAAGCGGCGAATTCAAGGGCCAGGCCCCGGAAGACGTGTTCCGCAGCCTCGACGTGGATCTCGATGCCCTGGCCGCCGCCGTCGACACCCTGGCGAAGATCAGCGCCGGGACCAGCACTGCCAGCAGCGGCTATCACGGCCTGCTGTCGGACTTCGAGGCCGCCATCGGTCTCAACGGCATGATCCAGAACCTGAAGCTGTTCCTGCTCACGGGCGATACGCAATTGCTCGACGATGCGGAGACCTGCCTTGACCAGGCGCTGACCATTCTCGGTGCCTTGCGCCAGCACGCGACCTCCGTCGCCGAAGCCGAGGCGCTGTTCGTCATCCACGACACGATCAGCACCTATCGCCACGCCATCCGCGTGGCCGGGGACATGACAAGGGACGGTGCCAGCGCTGCCGAGATAGATGCCGTCATCCGCATCAATGACGTGCCGGCGATCAGTGCCTACGCCACCCTGCTGGGCTTCGAGAAACTGCGCCTGATGGAAAGCACGGCCACCGTGGCAAGCGGCTTCAAGCAGCTGGAGTGGACGATGATCGGGCTGGTGCTGTTCGTCCTGCTGCCAATGATCACCGAGTTTGGCAGCTTTTGCCTCAGTCTGATTACCGGCCTGCCGGATTGGGAGCGCAAGCTGTCGGATGCCGCCTCCGACCTGGCCCATGAGGAATTGCACAAGGTGCATGACTTCTCCTCCCTGCCATCGGAATTCGCCAATCTCGAAACACCCTTCGGGCTGATCCGCAATACCATATGGCATCGCCGCGAAACCGCCCTTCAGGACCAGGTGCAGGTGGCCGCGGTGACCTCGGAAAACGAGCGCTTCCACAGCGAGCTGGAGGCCCTGCGCATCGAACAGGACATGACCCGGGAACGCGCCCGCACGGCCCATCAGCGCGCCGTCGAAGCGGTGAATGACGGCAAGACGCTCAGCAGCGTCATGGACAGCCTCTCCCACGGCATCCTCGCCAGCCGCGGCATTGGCGAGATCGTGTTCTGGAACAGCGGCGTGCCGGAGCTCATCGGCGTGAGCCCGGAATGGCTGTCGGGCGGCAGAACGCTCCGTGACCTGATCATCTATCTCGCCTCCCGTGGCGAATACGGGCAGGGCGACCCGGTGGTGATCGCCGACGCGGCACTCGACCGGCTCGAGGAGCGCCTCGGCGCCGGCGTGGTCAGCAGCGATCACAAGTTCGCCAATGGGCGCGTACTCGCCCTGGAGATGTCCAAGAGCACCTCCGGTCTCATCGTGTTCTCGGCGGCGGATGTGACCGAACATCACGAGCAGGTGGAAGCCATGCAGCAGCAGGCCACCTCTGACCCGCTGACGGGCCTGCCAAACCGCGTGGCGCTGGACGAATTCACCACAGCCATGCTCAAGCACTCCGAGCGTTCCGGTGAGGTGGCCGCGATCATGGCGATCGACCTGGATGGCTTCAAACCGATCAATGACACGCACGGCCATCACGCCGGCGATGAGTTGCTGCGCGAGATTGCCACGCGCATGCAGGAGGAGGCGCGGGAGACCGATTTTGTCGCCCGTGTCGGCGGCGATGAATTCATCATCGTGCTGCTGCACCTGGAAGACGGCAACGGTGCGCTGAGATTCGGCCAGCGCCTGCTGCGCGCCATCGAGATGCCCGTGACCCTGGAGGACGGCACCGAGGTGCATGTCTCCGCCAGCGCCGGCATATCCCTGTTCCCCTATCACGGCCGCGAGGCCCAGCCCCTCTGCGTGCTGGCCGACATGGCGCTCTATGAAGCCAAGGGAAAGGGCCGCAACGCGGTGGTGATGTACGAATTGCCGGAAACCCAGGCCGTGAACGTGCTGACGGCAGCCTCCTCGGCATCCTGACCCGCCCGGCTGATACCCGTACGATTAACGGGATATTGACCCCGGCCTGCGACCCTCGCTCTTTGGTAGAAAGCAGGTAGAAGGCCGAATGCGCAAGGCAGCCTCAGTCTCACAGATCATCAAGCGCCATCTTGTCCGGATGTCGGTGCTTGGCAGCGTGCTGTGCGCGGGCCTGCTGTACATGGCCTATGAGCTGTCGGTGGCCGAGAGCCGCTGGGGCGAGGCGGCAAGCCTGCACGATGCCCGCCCGGCGGCGATCAGCCGCCTGCGCCATGAGCTGGGCTATGGCGGGCTCGTCCACCACTATCTCAACACCATCCTGCGGCCGGAAGAAGCCAGCACCCAGCAGGTCGCGTTCGGTATCGGCGGGGTGGAAAGCGCACTGAAGGAATTCGGCGCGCTCGACATCAGTCCGCTGGAGCGCACCGCCATCGAAATCATCCGGGAAGAGCTCGAACAGTTCAACCTGGCCCTGCGCGCGCTTGAAGAGGGTGAGTTCACTTCCATGTCGCCGGAGCGGACCTATATCCGCCTCGGCGTGACGCCGGACCGCATGGCACGGGCGGTCGAGACACTTGCCATGGTCAGCGGCCCGCGTGAAGGCGACAGGCAGGACGGCCAGCATCTGCTGGGCGCGTTCGAGGCGGCCATCGGCCTCAACGGGCTGATCCATCATCTCAAGGTCTATGTGCTGACCAGCGACCCGGCTGCGCTCGACGCGGCCACGGCGGCGCTTGAGCGTGCCCAGGCGACTCTCGCTGTCCTGAAGGCGCGCGCCATGACCGGCACCGAACGCGAGGCCGTGCGCATCATCGGCCGCACCATTGATGACTATGCCCGCGGCCTCACCATCGCCGCGGAGATGGTGGCAGAGGGGGTGCCGGCGCGGGAAATTGACAAGGCCATCCGTGTGGATGATGTCCCCGCCCTCAGCGCCTACGAAACCCTGCGCGGCTTTGCCATCGCCCGCCTCAACGAGCGCACCCGCGAGGTGGGGGCCGGGCTCGTGACGGTCAGGTGGCTGGCCCTTGTCCTCATTGTCGTGTTCCTCGTGCCGTTCGTGCTGCAGTTCGCGCGCGTCTGCCTTGGCCTTATGAAGGCTGTGCCGTCCTGGCTTGATCAGGTGACCGACATCGCCGACAGCCTGGCCAAGGAGGAATTCGACAGGAACCAGGATTATTCCGGCCTGCCGGCAGAATTCGCCGCCCTTGAAACGCCCTTCAACGCCATCCGCCGTACCCTGTGGTTCCGCCGCGAGCAGGCCGTGGAAGGCGAAGCGCAGGTGGACAGCTTCGCGGCGGAAAACGATCAGCTGAGCGGCAAGCTCGCGACCGTGCGCAAGGATCTCGACGAGATGACCGCCCGCGCCGAAAGCGCCGAAGCACGTGCCGCCAGCGCCGGCACCAGCGTCGACATGATCGGCGGCGTGATCGAGAGCCTGTCCCAGGGCGTGCTGGCAACCCACGGCTTCGGCAAGCTGATGTTCTGGAACCCGCGCCTGGCTGAGCTCACCGGCGTGCCGCTCGGCTGGTTCACCCGCGAGCGCACACTGAAGGAACTGATCCTCTATCTCGCCACCCGAGGCGATTACGGCGTCGGCGACCCGACCCAGATCGCAGACAGGGTAATCAAGACCATCGACCGCGAACTGGGCGATGGGGTCTACCGCTATGACCAGAGTTTCGGCGGCCAGTTCGTGCTGGCGCTTGAGATCGTCCGCCGTGGCGACGGCACCATTGTTTTCTCCGCCACCGACATAACCGAGCGGCACGAGCAGGCGGCCATCATGCGCGAGCAGGCAACGTCCGATCCGCTGACCGGGCTGGCCAACCGCAACGCGCTGGACAAGTTCACCGGCTCCATGTTCCGGCATGTGGAACGCTCGGGCAAGGTGGCCGCCGTGCTGGCGCTGGACCTCGACGGCTTCAAGCCGGTCAACGATGCCTATGGCCACGGGGCAGGCGACGAGGTGCTGGTGGAGCTCTCTGCCCGCTTGCGTGAGGAAGTGCGGGATACGGATTTCGTGGCGCGCACCGGCGGCGACGAATTCATCATCGTCATGCTGCACCTGGAAGATATCCGCGGTGCCGTCCGCTTCGCTCAGCGCCTGCTGCGCGCCATCGAGGTGCCCATCCGCCTGTCCCAGGGTGTGGAGGTCAGCATCTCCGGCAGTATCGGTGTCTCAGCCTTCCCGCAGGATGCGCGCGAAGTGGATGAGCTGTTCCGCAAGGCGGATGAGGCGCTTTATGAGGCCAAGGGCGCAGGCCGCAACTGCGTGCGGGCCTATGGTGACCTCAATGCTGTGAAAGACGGCCAGGACGCCGTTGAGGGCGGCAAGGACGAAACCTCGTCCGGTCTCAGGGTCGCCGGCAGCAGCCGCTAGGCTATTGCCCCAAGCAGTCGCTTAAGGCGTGTTCGCCCGCCTCATTCCTCGGCGCCCTACTCCTCGCCGAAATTATCCGTCACCAGCGCTTCCAGCGCGTCCATGGCCTGCTGTGCCTGCGGGCCGGACGCCTCAAGCGCAATGGTGCTGCCGGTTGAGGCCGCCAGCATCATCAGCCCCATGATCGAGGTGGCCGACACGGTCTGGCCGTCCTTGGTGACGCGGATATCCGCGTCGAATGCCTCGGCCGTCTTCACGAAGCGCGCCGAGGCGCGGGCATGCAGCCCGCGGGCATTGGTGATGGTGAGAATGCGCGACAACGGCGCGCCCCCATCCGTATCGGCATCGCCATGACCGGCCGGTGTGCCGGTGTCGGATGTGGCGCTGCGTCCGGCGGTCGTGCCGGAGGGTGTGTCGGCTCCTGAGGTCATGTCCCCGTACCGGCGCGTGCCGGCTTACGTATCGTTGGCCAGAAGTTCGCTGGCGATATTGATGTATTTGCGGCCTGATTCCTGCGCCATGGCAGCGGCTTCCGCCAGCTTGGCATCATTGCGCACGCTGGCCAGCTTGATCAGCATGGGAAGGTTAATCCCCGCGATCACCTCCACATTGGCCTGCTCCATGACGGAGATGGCCAGGTTGGAGGGGGTGCCGCCGAACATGTCGGTGAGCAGGATCACCCCGTCCCCCGTATCCACCGCGCCGACAGCGGCAAGGATCTCCTTGCGCCGCTCCTCCATGTCGTCGTCCGGGCCGATGCAGATGGCGCGGGTATTGGCCTGGGGGCCCACCACATGCTCCATCGCGGCAACGAATTCGGTGGCGAGATGGCCATGGGTGACGATAACAAGACCGATCATGGAAAGACGTGATCCGTGTGCGGAAAGATACTGGTGAACCGCGCCTGTACACGTGCCGCTGTAAACGGCTCAGCACGCGCGGGAGAAGGCCAGATCACACCGCGTTCCGGCCCCCCATTGCAAGGATAATTGACGCGGGTGCGAAAAAAACCCGCACCTGCTCCCACCCTGGCGCTGAAGGCCCCGTTCAGCCGAGCAGCCCGTCATCCCCGGCAAAGCCGGACAGCACAGGCCCTGCGCCCGGAGCCACGCCGATCGTTTCAAGCGCCAGAGCGAGTTTCAGCGGGGCGGAGCCCTCGAAGGGCGCCAGCGCCACCAGCGGCAGCGTCACCCCGTGCAGGCTGTCCGTGCGCGGTTCGGCAATGCGGGCAATGGCGTCCGGCGTGTCGAGATCAACGATCAGCGCCAGCGGCGGCACCGCGTCACGGGCAGGCACCGACCGGCGCACCAGCCCCAGCCCGCGCACTTCCAGAAGCCCTTGCAGCGGCGCGGGCGCTTTGGGGTAGAGCGCGCCGTCCCGGGCCTCCAGCAGCACCCGGTCATCGGCGATCAGCCAGGCATCGGCAAAGCGGTCGAGAAAGCGCAGCGCCAGATCGGATTTGCCGCTGCCGGATGCCCCCCGCAGCAGCACGCAGCGGCCGCGCCGGGCAAGGCAGGTGCCGTGCAGGGGCTGAGCCTGAGATGCCGCGTCAGCCGTCATGCTGCCGGTAGCCGGATGACGAAGCGCGCGCCGGTGATGTCGCCTGCCTCATCCACCCGGTTCTCCGCATGCAGCGAGCCGCCATGCGCCTGCATGATCTGCCGCGAGATTGACAGGCCGAGGCCCGAATTGTTGCCGAAGGCACTCGGGTCCGGCCGGTCCGTATAGAAGCGCTTGAAGATTGTCTCGATGTTGTCCGGCGGAATGCCCGGGCCGGTATCGTCGATGGTGATCTCGATTTCCTCGCCCCGGCGCACCATACCGATCTCCACCCGGTCGCCGGGCTGGCTGAACGACACCGCATTGTCCACGAGGTTCGCCAGCACCTGGCCGAAGCGCAGCTCGATCACATCCGCCATCAGCGGTTCGGTGGTGTCTGGCGCTACGAAATGCACCTCGATGTCGGCCGTGCGCGTGCCCTTGCGCGACTGGGTGTAGTTGCGCACGAAGGTGGCCACCACCTCGGCGAGGTCCACCGGCACGGCTTCGGCACGGCTCATCTCCGCGTCGATCCGGCTGGCATCGGAAATGTCCGTGATCAGCCTGTCGAGCCGCACCACGTCGTGATTGATGATCTCCGTCAGCCGCGCCCGCGCCGTGTCGTCCCTAGCGATCGACAAGGTCTCGATGGCGCTGCGCAGGGAGGTGAGCGGGTTTTTCAGCTCATGCGCCACATCAGCGGCAAAGCGCTCGGTGGCATCAATGCGCGCATAAAGCTCGCGCGTCATCTCGCGCAGGGCGCCGGACAATTCGCCGATCTCGTCGCGCCGGTCGCGGAAGTCTGGGATCTCCACCCGCGTATGCCGCTGGCGGCGCACCCTCTCGGCTGCGTCCGCCAGCCGCCGCACCGGGGCCGCGATGGTGCCCGCCAGCAGGATCGCCAGCAGCACCGTGACCACCAAAAGCACCACGAAGACCCGCAGCACCGCCAGCCGTTCAGCCCGCACCAGCGCGTCAATGTCGCCGCCTTCGGTAGAGAGCAGCAGCGCCCCCATCACCGCCTTGAAACGCTGCACCGGAACGGCGACCGACACGATCAGCTGGCCGCGGTCATTTTCCCGCACCATGGCGGTGGGCTCGGCCCTCAGCGCGCCGCGCACTTCCTTGTAATTGAGGCCCTGGCTGCCCGGCAGCTCCTCGTAGCGCGGCACGTCGCCTTCGCGCAGGAGATTGGTGATCAGCACATTCACCCAATCCACAAGCGTGACCCGTTCCTCCTGCGCCGGCGGCGGCAGCTCATAGGCGATGACGTCGCGCCCCGCATCGATGAACTGGGAATCCACCACGATCACGCCATTGGTGTTGTAGAGCCGGGCACGCGCATCGGTCGGCAGCACCAGACGGCGCAGGATGGCGGCGGCGCGGTTGGGATCGATCGGCGCCTGGCGGGCGGCCACCGTCAGGTCGATCTGCGGGACCGGCCCGTCCGGCACGATGATCTGGGTTTCAAGCTCGACGGTCGCAGCTTCCGCCAGCGCGCCGGCGATGATCTCGCCCTGGGCGCGCAGATTCTGGATGCGCTGGTCGATCAGCCCGGCCTGGAACTGGTTGACGTAAAGAATGCCCACCGCCAGCAGCGCCAGCGCCAGCACGTTGAACGCCACGATGCGCCGGGTGAGGGTGGAAAAGCGCCCGCGCACCTGCACCTCGTTGACGGCCCGCATGGCAGGCGCCATCAGCGGCGTGATCCGCCCGCGCGCCTGCCTGAGCCACCGGGTGATCCGGTGCCCCGCATCCCGGCTGCGGCGCGCGCTGTCTGTCATGATCGGGCTGGCTTTCCTCTGGTGCCGCTGTGAGTGCGTGGTGAGAGCGGGGAGGGCCCGCTACTCAGTCTTCCCCGCTACTCAATCTTCCTTGTAGCGGTAGCCGACGCCATAGAGCGTCTCGATAGCGTCGAACTCTGTATCCACCGCCTTGAATTTCTTGCGCAGGCGCTTGATGTGGCTGTCGATGGTGCGGTCATCCACATAGACCTGGTCGTCATAGGCCGCGTCCATCAGCGCGTCGCGGCTTTTCACATAGCCCGGCCGCTGTGCCAGCGAATGCAGGATCAGGAATTCGGTGACCGTCAGGGTCACGTCCTTGCCGCCCCAGGTGCAGGCATGCCGTTCGGGATCCATCTTGAGCCGCCCGCGCTCGATCACGCCAGCCGCCTCGCGCCCATTGGCACCGGCAGCCTCTCCGGCTGCCGCAGGGGCTGTTGCCGCCGTCGTGCCCTTGCCATTGTCCTTCGGGCTGCCGCGCCGCAGCACCGCCTTGATGCGCTCGATCAGCAGGCGCTGGGAGAACGGCTTCTTGATGTAGTCGTCCGCCCCCAGCTTGAGGCCGAACAATTCGTCGATCTCGTCATCCTTGGAAGTCAGGAAGATGACCGGCATCTCGCTTTTCTGGCGCAGCTTGCGCAACAGCTCCATGCCGTCCATGCGCGGCATCTTGATGTCGAACACGCCAATGTCGCAGGGCTTGCCCGCAAGGCCTTCCAGCGCGGCTGCACCGTCGCTGTAGGTGCGCACGGTAAAGCCTTCGGCTTCCAGCGCGATCTGCACGGAGGTGAGGATGTTGCGGTCGTCATCCACCAGGGCAACTGTCGGCATTTTATGTGTTCGCTTTTCTTCCGTCTGGCTCGCCGCAACCCCGGGCGCACGGCCGCGCGGGGAGGGCAGGGCTGGTATCCGCAGGGAATCGGGCATCAAGATGACCGGTCCGCCTTCATACCATTCTCATACAGCCTCTCCGCACGGGGCCAAAGACCTACTGCCCCGCACGGGTGCGAAGGCCCATCGCATAGCCGCGCCGTGCCGTGCCGTCCCGGCACAGCATCGCGTCCCGGATATGTCCGCGCCGGGGCCGGTCCCGCCCTTCCACATGCGAATCCGTTGCAAAATGGGCACGGCGGCACTCCTTCCCGCCATCGGCAATTCCCGAAATCTCCGGCCCCATGTTGCGCAACATTATGACGCAGCCTAAGTTGGCCGCGCTTGGCATTCCGGGGCCCTAACCCCCGGCACGCCAAGGGAATTTGGCGGATTCCGGGCCGCTTTTGACGGACCCTGCGCCGGCTGGCCCGCGCCCTGCATGGGCGGCGGGCGTGCAGCGTGGCGGACGGTCCGAAAAAAGCGGCACGAATTGCGGCTTTTGCTTATCGACTCTGCCGCGCCAAGGCGTTAATCCACGCTGCATTCACGCAGCGGCAGCAAGGCGGTTTCGCCTGCATGACGGTCGCCGGACCCGCAAGGGGCCGGTTTTTGAGAGATTTGAGCTTCGCGCGTCAGGGGGGGACGTGGTCCCGCCCGGCCCCGCGCGCGGACGGTAACGGAGACAGCGACAGTGACACAGACCGGTCCCAAAGCATCGAGCTACGGCCTCGACAAGATGGGCTTCACCGACATCAAGGCAGCCCATTGGAACCACCGCCCTGCGTCCCTGGTCGAGATCGCGCTGGAGCGCGGTGAAGGCAAGCTCGCTGCCGACGGCCCGCTCGTCGTCAAGACCGGCGCCCACACCGGCCGCTCCGCTCAGGACAAGTTCATCGTCCGTGACGCGTCCTCCGAGGATCAGGTCTGGTGGGACTCGAACAAGTCCATGACCACCGAGCAGTTCGACGCCCTGCACGCCGACATGCTGGCCCACGCCAAGGGTATGGAGCTGTTCGTCCAGGACCTGTTCGGCGGCGCCGACAAGGACCACCGTCTGCCGACCCGCGTGGTCACCGAATATGCCTGGCACTCGCTGTTCATCCAGCACCTGCTCATCGAGCCCATGTCCAACGAGCTCGATGACTTCACGCCGGAATTCACCATCATCGACCTGCCGAGCTTCAAGGCCGATCCGGCCCGTCACGGCTGCCGCACCGAGACCGTGATCGCCTGCGACTTCACCCGCCAGATCGTGCTGATCGCCGGCACGTCCTATGCGGGCGAAATGAAGAAGTCGGTCTTCTCCATGCTCAACTACAAGCTGCCGCCGAAGAAGATCATGCCGATGCACTGCTCGGTGAATGTCGGCAAGCAGGACGACGCCGCCATTTTCTTCGGCCTCTCCGGCACCGGCAAGACGACGCTTTCCGCCGACCCCGACCGCCAGCTCATCGGTGACGACGAGCATGGCTGGGGCCCCAACGGCCTGTTCAATTTCGAAGGCGGCTGCTACGCCAAGATGATTAAGTTGTCGCCGCAGGCGGAGCCGGAAATCTTCTCGACCACCCGCCGCTTCGCCACCGTGCTCGAAAACGTGGTGATGGACGAGGACACCCGCCAGCTCGACTTCAACGACGCGACGCTGACCGAGAACACCCGCGGCGCCTATCCGATCAGCTACATCCCCAATGCCAGCCTCACCGGCGTTGCAGGCCAGCCCAACACCATCATCATGCTGACGGCTGACGCCTTCGGTGTGCTGCCGCCCATCGCCAAGCTCACCCCGAGCCAGGCCATGTATCACTTCCTGTCCGGTTACACCGCCAAGGTGGCGGGCACCGAAAAGGGCGTGACCGAGCCGGAAGCCACCTTCTCCACCTGCTTCGGTGCGCCCTTCATGTCGCGCCACCCCAGCGAGTACGGCAATCTGCTCCGTGCCCTGATCAACGAGCATGATGTGAATTGCTGGCTGGTCAACACCGGCTGGACCGGCGGCGTCTATGGCGTCGGCCACCGCATGCCGATCAAGGAAACCCGTGCCCTGCTCAACGCAGCGCTCGACGGCAGCCTGCTCGACGCCGAGATGCGCGTTGACCCGAATTTCGGCTTCGAAGTGCCGGTCTCCGTCACCGGCGTGGACGAAAAGCTGCTCAACCCGCGCGGCACCTGGGCCGATGCGGACGCCTACGACAAGCAGGCTAAGGCGCTCGTCTCCATGTTCATCGACAACTTCAAGAAGTTCGAAGATCACGTGGACCCGGACGTGCGCGACGCAGCGCCGATCCAGGCCGCCGCTGCCGAATAACCGTCAGGCAACGGACAGATCATGACGCATAAGGGAGCCGTCGCCGCGGGCCATGAGGTCACCGCAGCGGCGGCTTTCGAACTCCTGGAGGATGGCGGCAACGCGTTCGATGCCGCCATCGCCGGCGTGCTAGCTGCCTGCGTGGCCGAGCCCATACTGGCCTCCCCCGGCGGCGGCGGCTTCATGACCGCCCGCAAAGGTGATGCCGGGCGCGGTGACACCACCCGCGTATTTGACTTTTTCGCCCAAACCCCACGCCGCAAGCGCGCCCGCGGTGACATCGACTTCCGCGAAGTGCATGTGGATTTCGGCAGCGTCACGCAAGCCTTTCATATCGGCCTCGGCGCTGCCGCAACGCCCGGCCTCCTGCCCGGCCTGTTCCGGGCGCATGAGCGCCTGGGCCGCGTGCCGATGACGCGGATCGCCGAGCCCGCTATCCGCGCCGCCAAGGAGGGCGTCAGGGTCACGGCGTTCCAGGCCTATCTTCTCACCGTCGTCGAACCGATCCTCACCGCAAGCCCTGCCTTGCGCGCCCTGTTCACCGATGCGGAGGGCAGGCTGCTGACCGAAGGCGCTGTGCAGAAGAACGCGGCCCTCGCTGATGCGCTTGATGCCCTGGCCCGCGAGGGCGAGGTGCTGGCGACCAAGGGCGAGATCGCCCAGGCCATGGCACGGCAGGCGGATGATGAGGGCGGCCACCTGACCCTGGATGATCTGCGCTTCTACGAGGTTGCCACCCGCACGCCGCTGGAAGCACGCGCCGGTGACCTGCGGATCGAAACCGTGCCGCCGCCCTCCACCGGCGGGGTCATGGTGGCGCTGGGCCTCGACAGGCTCGAGGCCTCCCACCGGCGCAGGCGCGTGCCGGCCCCGGATATCGCCGCCACCCTGTTATGGATGAACACGTTGCGTGCTGAATGCCACGGCGACCCGGACGCGCTTTTGGCCCGCCGCGCCCAGCTTGAGGCAGACGGGCAGAAGAAACCCCAGGCCCTGCGCGGCACCACCCATGTGAGCGTGGTGGATGGCAGCGGCAACGCAGCGTCGGTTACCGTGTCGAACGGGGAAGGCTGCGGCGCGCTGGTGCCCGGCTGCGGCTTCATGCTCAACAACATGCTGGGTGAGGACGACATCAACCCCGGCGGCTTCCATCAGTGGGCGGAAAATATGCGCATGTGCTCCATGATGTCGCCCATGCTGGCCCATGACGATGCCGGCAAGGTGATGGCCCTGGGCTCCGGCGGCTCCAACCGCATCCGCTCAGCCCTCCTGCAGACGGCCCTGCTGCTAGGCCGCGGCGCCCACCCCGAAGAGGCCGTCATGCACCCCCGCCTCCACGTCGAAGGCACCCGTGCCGACGAGGCCACCAAGCTCAGCTTTGAGGAAGGCTGGCCCGACGCCGAGCGCGACGCCATGACCCGCGACTTCGACATCACCGAACCCTGGCCCGACCCCAACATGTTCTTCGGCGGCGTCCACATCGCCGCCCGCGATGAGCGCGGCTCCCTGGAAGGCGCCGGCGACCCGCGCAGGGCAGGGGTGTTCCTCAAAGGCTGACGCAAGCCTGCCCACTCAGATAGACCCTCCGGTCAAGCCGGAGGGACAGCGGGTGGAGGAGCTTGCAAGAACTGCCCCTCTCCCCTGGCGGGAGAGGGAGGGGCCCGCCGCGCCAGCGGTGGGAAGGTGAGGGGGCGGCAGCTTTGGTGTGAAATCTCTGACGGTGTGTAGATGGACAGGTCCAACCCCCTCACCCGGTGCTGCGCACCGACCTCTCCCGCAAGGGGAGAGGTTGTTTTTTGCGACGATTAAAGAAACCGCTCTCCCTCCGGCTTGACCGGAGGGCCCATGGGAGGGTGCGCCGCACACGGACCGCTAATGCGCTTCCGCCCAGCTTGAGGCCGCATTGGCATCCACAACCAGCGGCACAGACAAGTCGACGGCAGGCGCTGCTGCCCCCTCCATCACCTGGCGCGCAACCTTGATGGTTTTCTCAGCCTGCGCCTCGGGCACCTCGAAGATCAGTTCGTCATGCACCTGCAGCAGCATCTTCGCGGGCAATTTGGCCGCCGCGAGCGCATCGGGCATGCGGATCATCGCCCGGCGGATGATGTCGGCTGCCGAGCCCTGGATCGGCGCATTGATCGCCGCGCGCTCGGTGAAGGCGCGCTGGGCGCCGTTCTTGCTCTTGATCTCCGGCAGATGCGTCTTGCGGCCAAACAATGTCGCCACATAGCCATGCTCCCGGGCAAACGCCTTGGTGTCGTCCATATAGGCGCGGATGCCGGGGAAGCGCTCGAAATAGCGGTCGATATAATCGGCCGCCTCCGAGCGCGGAATCGACAGCTGGTTGGCCAGCCCGAAGGCCGAGATGCCGTAGATGATGCCGAAATTGATCGCCTTGGCGCGGCGGCGGATCATCGGATCCATGCCTTCGATCGGCACGTTGAACATCTCGCTCGCCGTCATCGCGTGAATGTCCAGCCCGTCGGCAAAGGCCTGGCGCAGCGTGTCGATGCAGGCCATATGCGCCAGCACGCGCAGCTCGATCTGGCTGTAATCCGCCGAGATCAGCACATTGCCCTCCTCGGCCACGAACGCCGTGCGGATCTTGCGGCCCGCCTCCGTCCGTATGGGGATGTTCTGGAGATTGGGATCTGACGAAGACAGCCGGCCAGTGGTTGTGGAAGCCAGCGAATAGCTCGTGTGCACGCGGCCCGTCTCTTCGTTGATGAAGTCGGGCAGGGCGTCCGTATAGGTGCTCTTGAGCTTGGAGAGCTGCCGCCAGTCGAGGATGCGCTGGGGCAGGTCATGCCCTTGCGCAGCGAGGGTTTCCAGCACGTCGGCGCCGGTGCTCCACGCGCCGGTCTTGGTTTTCTTGCCGCCCTCAAGCCCCATCTTGCCGAACAGAATCTCGCCCATCTGCTTGGGGCTGCCGATGTTGAATTCCTCGCCCGCCAACTCGTGGATCTCCGCTTCAAGCCCCGCCAGCTTCTGCGCGAAGTCCGACGACATGCGCTTGAGAATGGCCGGGTCGAGCTTGATGCCCGCCATTTCCATCTGCGCCAGCACGCCCACCATCGGCCGCTCCAGCGTCTCGTAGACGGTGGCCATCCGCTCGCCCACAAGCCGCGGCTTGAAGCTGTGCCACAGGCGCAGCGTCACATCCGCGTCCTCCGCGGCATAGCGCGTGGCCTTGTCCAGCGGCACCTTGTCGAAGGTGATCTGCGCCTTGCCGGTGCCCGCCACCTCCTTGAAGGGGATCGGGCTGTGACCGAGAAATTCCTGAGCCAGCGCGTCCATGCCGTGGCCGTGCAGCCCCGTATCCAGCGCGTAGGAAATCAGCATGGTGTCGTCGATCGGCGCCACGTCGATGCCCACCCGCTTCAGCACCACCAGATCATATTTGGCGTTCTGCAGCACCTTGAGGATGCCCGAATGCTCCAGCAGCGGCTTCAGCCGCGCCACCGCCTCCTTGAGGGGGATTTGCTCCGGGGCCGGATCATCCAGCGCCAGCGTGCCGTCCGCCGGGGTGCCGTGGGCCAGCGGAATGTAGCAGGCCCGGCCCGGCGCCGTGGCCAGTGAAATGCCCACCAGCCGCCCGGACATCGGGTCAAGCGAGGTGGTCTCCGTATCAAGGGCAATGGTGCCCGCAGCAAAGGCCTCGGCGACCCAGGCATCCAACGCTGCCACATCGGTCACGCACTCATAGGCGTCCGCGTCAATCGGCGCTGAATCAATCAGCGCCTGGTTGATGACGCCCGGCTTGCCGCCGGTCTTGCCGGCGCCTGCGTCCTGGTTGGCCGCGCGCTTCGGCTTCACGTCCGGCTTGTGGTCGCCTGCCGCCTCGATTTCGTCCGCATCCGCCCCCAGCGCGTCGGCAATGCGGCGGGTCAGCGTGTTGAACTCCATGTCCTTCAGAAAGCCGATCAGCGTTTCAGCGTCCGGCTCCACAACGCCCATCTCGTCCAGCGCCACGTCCACCGGCACGTTCTGGTCCAGCATCACGAGCTTTTTCGAAATGCGGGCCTGCTCGGCAAACTCGATCAGGTTCTCGCGCCGCTTTTTCTGCTTGATGCCGTCGGCCTGCGCCAGCAGCGTTTCAAGATCGCCATACTCATCGATCAAAAGCGCTGCCGTCTTGATGCCGATGCCGGGCACGCCGGGCACATTGTCGGTGGAATCGCCCGCCAGCGCCTGCACCTCCACCACCTTGTCCGGCCCGACGCCGAACTTCTCGACAACCCCGTCCGGGCCGATGACCTTGTCCTTCATCGGGTCCAGCATCTCGATGCGGTCATCGACGAGCTGCATCAGGTCCTTGTCCGACGACACGATGGTCACTTCCGCGCCAAGCGCAGCAGCCTGCTTGGCATAGGTGGCGATCAGGTCATCTGCCTCGAACCCCGTCATCTCGATGCACGGCACGTTGAAGGCCCGCGTCGCATCCCGCACCAGCGGGAATTGCGGCACCATGTCTTCCGGCGGCGCGTCGCGGTTGGCCTTGTAGTCGGGATAGATCTCGTTGCGGAACGTGTCGCCCGAGGCATCGAAGATGACCGCGAAATGCGTCGGCGCATCCTTGTCGTCCCGCGCCTTCGAGCCGACGATCAGCTTGTGCAGCATGTTGCAGAAGCCCGACACCGCCCCCACCGGCAGCCCGTCCGACTTGCGCGTCAGCGGCGGCAGCGCGTGATAGGCCCGGAACAGATAGGCGGACCCGTCCACCAGATAGAGATGGCTGGACTTGGTGACGGGGGTTCCGGACATGGGCGAACCTGATTCTCTCAAATGCGGGCGGGATTGGCGGGGGCGGATAATGGCACCGCTTGGCAGAGGCCGCCACAGCTACCATATGGGGATGATCCAAGCCCGGTGTCCCGCCGCCCGCCGGTCTGTTTGACCCTTGCAGGGGGGCGGGTGTACCAAGTTTCCGACCAGACAATCGAGAATTCGCCCGGCCGCCTGCCTTCAGGGCCCCGCCGCCGGGACGGGGGACACGCCCATGGACATGCAGGCTCAAACCGCCTCAAAAGACCCCGCAGCGCGGACAGCCGCCATCGAGGCGCGCGGCCTGCGCAAGACCTACAAGGCCTCGAACAACGAGCCAGAAAAGCACGCGCTCAAGGGCGTTGACTTGGTGGTGCCGCGCGGCAGCATCTTCGGCTTGCTCGGCCCCAACGGCGCGGGCAAGTCCACCTTCATCAATATCCTCGCGGGCCTCGTCATGAAGACCGAGGGCGAGGTGGATGTGTGGGGCTTCAACATCGACCAGAACCCCCGCCAGGCGCGTGCGTCCATCGGCGTGGTGCCGCAGGAACTCAACATCGACCCGTTCTTCACCCCGGCCGAAGCGCTGGAGCTGCAGGCGGGGCTCTACGGCGTGCCCAAATCAGAGCGCCGCACCATGGAAATCCTCGACGCCATGGGCCTCGCCGACAAGGCCAACGCCTATGCGCGCACACTCTCAGGCGGCATGCGCCGGCGGCTGTTGGTGGGCAAGGCCATGGTCCATTCGCCCCCCGTCATCGTGCTGGATGAGCCGACGGCGGGCGTCGACATCGAGCTGCGCCAGCAGCTCTGGGCCTATGTGAAGCAGCTCAACGAGCGCGGCGTCACCATCGTCCTCACCACCCACTATCTGGAAGAGGCCGAAAGCCTGTGCGACGAGATCGCCATCATCAATCACGGTGAAGTGGTGGCCTGTGAGAAGACGCCCGACCTCGTGGCCCGGCTCGACCGCAAGTCGCTGCTGGTCACCCCCGACACCCCGCTCGACGCCGTCCCCGCGGGGCTCGACGGCTATCAGACCCAGATCCTGCCCGGCGGCCTGCTCGAAATCGCCTACCGCCCCTCGAGCCAGAACGTGGCCGAAATCCTCGACCGCGTGAACCAGGCCGGCATCGCCATCCGCGACCTCTCCATCGAGGAAGGCCACCTGGAAGACGTGTTCCTCGAACTCACCCGCAGTAAGGCCGCCTGATAGGGCGAGCCACCGCTCTATTCCCTCTCCCCCCTTTCGGCGGCGTGTCCGCCGGAAGCGGACAAAAAGCGGGAGAGGGAGGGGCCCGCCGCGCCAGCGGTGGGAGGGTGAGGGGGCGACCAGCCGCAGGGCTTACCCCCCGGAAATCTCCGGAAAGCGCGGCTGCTCATCGCCCGAATAGGGCATCAGCGCACACAGGATGATGTCCACCTCCGCCCCGTTGGGCGACAGCGGCAGATGCACAGCCTCAAACGACATGTGCGACAGCTCGTGCCCCGGCGTTTCGAAGGCGGGGGTTGTGGGCGGCGTCCACCAGTCCATCTGCCCCAACGTCCGCATCGGCCGGCCATATTCGACAACCGCCGTGAACACCGCCGTCGCCAGCTTGCCGGCGCGCGGGCCCAGCGCCTCGGTCAGCGTCTTGCCCGTCGGCTCGCAGCCGAACAGATCAACAATCGCCGTTCCCGCCAGGCGGAAGGCGAAGCCCCCGTCCGGCAGCACGTCCACCATGAAGATGCGCGGCAGCAGCCGTGTGAAATCCCGCGGGTGAATGGCCGCCCGCGGCGGAATGGGCACATCCCCGCGCCGGGCACGCCAATATTCATGCAGCACCTGCAGCCGGCTGTCCTTGAGGGCGCAGACCGGGTCCGCATAGGCCTCGAACGGGGCGAGCTTCAGCAGCGGCGAGCGGCGGGCCGCCTTGCGCGCTGCGTCATTGGTGGCTTTCTGGACCGGTGTCGCCATGCTCGTATGTCGCCTCGGTACCGGGGTGGGGCAGGCCCTGTGCCAGCCCGGCACACGCCCTGCATCAGATCGGCCCAAAACGAATCGCTTCAAGGCCGCGCCCCGCATCCCATGCGACTATCGCGCCACCCTGCCCCCACGCCAAGCGCCCACCGGCCGGGGCCCGCGGCCAGGGCCTCAGCGCCCCCGGGTTTTCATTGGTTTTTTCAGCGGCTTTCGAGGGACTTTTTCCAGCCCGGAGCACCTCAAGGCACATTGCCGCCGCCCCCGTTTCACGCTAGGTTCCGCCCTCCCGCGAGGGGCGCACCCCGCCCCGCCCGCGACGGCACCCGTAGCTCAGCTGGATAGAGCGCTGCCCTCCGAAGGACGCAACCTTTATCTGTTTGAGATGAAATTATGAAAGAATTACAAGGAGTTATCTAAGGCCGCACTTTTCGACCCGCTTTTGAGTCAGCACCATGTCAGCACGGATTTCCGCAAGGTCTCGCAAGCTGTGTGATTACGAACTGGCCGCAAACCGGATTTGGCCTTAAATCGAGAGTCAAAGGTTCCATAGCTCAGCTGGATAGAGCGCTACCCTCCGAAGGTAGAGGTCACAGGTTCGAATCCTGTTGGGACCGCCATCTCGTTCGATTCTTCAAAATCGTTTTCAGCCCCGTCCGCGCTCATCGCGCGGAGCACTTCGCCCGGCGGATTCCTGCCGCCAAAGAGCATCTTGGCGGTCCGGCCGGATCGCCGACCTTGCGCCCGGCGCTCTGACCGGAGCCGCGGAAGTCGTCTTGCGCCGACCGGCCCGGCGAGGCTCAGTTCAGGGACGTCCCCAGTCTTTTCAGGCAGGTCGCTGGGACTCGCCGGCGGGGCCGACGCTGCGCTTCCCACTGGCTGGCGCCAGAGGGGTCGCAGCTTTGATCTCAGGCTTTCACCAGCGACAGACTCTTTGCGCGGGGATGCAAAGACCCAAGCAACACGATAAGCGGAAAGACGTCATGGAGTCGCCCCTCCACAAAGGCGGTGCCGCAATCGTCGCAGATCATCTGAGCATCAAACTCAACATCAGGATCGTGAGGCGGCATACGCTTCACCCGCGACCGTTCCGCATCTCTCAGCGCTCGGACACGCGAACTCATGCACACTTCATTCGGACAACACATGATCTGGCTCCTTTCCCCGGCTCGTCGTCGGCTCAACTGAAGCGCGAGCAAGTTTCGGGCCACTCGCCCGATTGGATCAGTGTTCAGACCCGGCCACCCCAGCCTCCCTCCGCCTCAATATCTGTTCCCATCAGTCAGGTGGGCGGACGGTGCGTCTGCCAGAGCGCGGTCGCCGCGCAAGGGGGCGGGGCTTTGTGATCTCTGATCGTCTTCAGGCGTCATACCTACAGCTTCCCCTTGCGCGCCGCCCTATCACGCTCTGGCTGAGCACCTCCTCGCCGCCCACCCGACTGTCGGGAAAAGAACGCGGGCGGGGAAGGAGACTGACATGACTGACCAACTCGCAACCGCTGCACCTCTTGCAGCCACCGCCGCACCCGCGCAGCCCGATAGACCGCGCATCTACGTGGCTTGCCTTGCAGCCTACAATAATGGCTGCCTGCACGGACGGTGGATCGACGCGACCACCCCTGACGAGATTTGGGAACAGGTTCGCGCCATGCTGGCGGCCTCGCCAGAACCGGACGCCGAGGAATGGGCGATCCACGATTATGAGGGCTTCGAGGGCGCGAGCCTTTCCGAATACGCCTCATTCGAAACCGTGTGCGAACTGGCCGACTTCATTGAGGAGCATGGCGAGCTTGGCGCGAAATTGCTCAGCCATTTCGGCGACGACCTCGCCGAGGCGCGCGCCGCCTTCGAGGACTATGCGGGCGAATATCGCAGCGCCGCAGACTTCGCCGAGAGCCTGCACGAGGACACCGGAACCCAGATTCCCGAAAGCCTTCGCTACTATATCGACTGGCAGGCCCTTGCCCGCGACATGGCGCTGAATGGCGAGATCATGGTGTTTCAGACGGGCTTTGATGAAGTCCACATTTTCTGGTCGCGATAGGCGGAGGGCAGACACATGTTTCTTGTCACCGCCCTTTATGGCGATGGATCAGCCAAGAGCCATCTGGCGGCAAATGCCGCCGATGCGCTCAAATGGCATGCCGCCCTTCGCGCCGATGCTTGGCAGGTTTTCATCAATCCGCTGGCACAGCCGCTGGACCGTGAAGACGGGGAGGATTTCGCATGACTCCCGAAACCACCCGCTATCGTTTCACCGTCGAAGAATTGCAGCAGGCCGACGACTGGTCAGAAGGCTTTTGCCTTGCCTGCCGCGCCCCGCGCGAGTGCTGCGAACCCGATGCGAGCGCCTATCCATGCGATGAATGCGGCGAGCATGCCGTCTACGGCCCGCACTGGATCGCGATTGCCGGACTCTTCAAGGAGGGCGCGGCATGACGTTCACGGAACGCTTCCAGACCTTCGTTTGCGAGGGCGACAGCATCACCTGCGAGGCCCAAGGCTTCGAGATCATCGCACGTATTGTGCGCGATGATTGCGGCGACGCACCCGACGAGCGCCAGGACGGATTCTGGCCTTCACTCTACAAGGACGCGCCGGGGTTCATCGGCCCCGGTCCGAACCACCGGCAACGCTTTGCCGAAGCGCAGGCTAAAGCCGAGGCCGTCATGGAAGCATGGCGCAAGGATGAATGGTTCTTTTGCGGGATCGTTCTTTCCGTCGCGCTGGAAGGCGTCACTTTGGACGCCCATGCGGCGAGCCTTTGGGGCATTGAGGCCAACTATCCCGATAGTGACAACGCCTATCTGACCGAGGTCGCACGGGAGCTTCTGCCCGAAGCCTTGGACGCAGGCCGCGCCGCCGCCCGCCGCATTTGCGCGGCGCTGGAGACCAGCGGGGCGCGCGCCTGATGGCGCGCCCCCAATCCACAAGCCAATCAATCAACAAGGAGCCAGATCATGGCCCAGCCCATTCTCAAAACCATCCCCCTGTCCGAGCTTCGGATTTCAAAACTCAACATGCGCCACAGCCGCAAGAAGCCGGACGTGTCCGACATCCTGCCGTCCATCCGCGAGAGCGGAATCCGGCAGACGCTCTTGGTCCGCAAAGAGGGCGATCATTATGGCGTCGTCGCCGGACGGCGGCGCTATTTCGCTCTCAAAGAGATCGAGAAAGAGACGGGCGATACCCCGCTTGTGCCTTGCGCGATCATGGCCGAGAACGACGCCGCGAGCGCCATCGCCGCCTCTGTCATCGAGAATGTCGGACGCCTGCCAGCCTCCGAAATGGAGCAATACACCGCCTTCAAGCGCCTGCACGATGAAGGGCGAGGCGTGGACGAAATTGCCGCCTTTTTTGGCGTCACAGACCTTCTGGTGCGCCGCGTTCTGGCGCTCGCCTCGCTCGCAGACCCGATCCGAAAACTCTACGCCGAGGACGAGATCGACCGCGAGACGATCCGCGCCCTGACGCTCGCCACGCCAGACCAGCAGGCCGAATGGCTGCGGCTCTACGAGAGCGAGGACGAACGCGCACCGCGAGGCCGCAACTGCAAGGCTTGGATCACCGGCGGGGCGGTCATCACCACCGACAAGGCGCTGTTCGACATCGCCGACTATGACGGCCAGATCACCGCCGACCTGTTCGGCGAGCATGGCGTGTTTGCCGATCCCGACGCCTTCTGGAAGGCGCAGTCAGCCGCCGTGGCGCAGCGCATCGAGACTTACATTGCAGACGGCTGGAAGGATGTCATTTGCCTTGAGCGCGGGGCGTTCTTCCATCGCTGGGACCACCAGACGCGTACGAAGAAGCAAGGTGGCAAGGTCTACGTCGAGCTACGCCATGACGGCACCGTGACCTTCCATGAGGGCTATGTCTCACAGGCCGAGGCGCGACGGATGGAGACGGCGAAGAAGGGCGATGACGATGCGCCTGCCGCGCCCGTCAAACCGGAAATGTCCGGCCCGCTGGCGGAATACATTCTCCTGCATCGTCATGGCGCAGCGTCGGCAAGCCTTGCGGGCCAGCCTGCCATCGCGCTGCGCCTGATGGTTGCCCACGCCATGACCGGCAGCGCGCTCTGGCAAGTCCGCACCCATGAATGCACAAGCCGCAAGGAGGAGACACGCGCGAGCCTTCAAGGCTCGAAAGCCGCCGCAGAGATGGAAGAAAAGCGTGCTCGCATCGCGGCCCTGTTCGAGGCGTTTGGCGTGCGCGGCGAGGCGCGGCGCAACACAGACGCCTACCGCCTTAGCGAAATCTTCGCCGCCTTGCTGGCCATGTCAGACGAGGAAGTCATGGAGGTGCTGGCCTTTACGATGGCGCAGACGCTGGAAGCAGGCGGGCCGGTTGTCGAGGCCGTACTGCATGTCTGCGAGACGGACTTATCCGAACATTGGAAGCCGGACGCGGCCTTCTTCGACCTGTTGCGCGACAAGCGCGCAATCAATGCCATGGTCGCTGACATCGGCTCGAGATCGCTGGCGGAAAGCTGCGCCAGCGACACCGCCAAGGTCCAGAAAGCCATCATCGGCAACCGGATCATGGGCCATGGATGCGAGCCCAATCGCGACTGGCGGCCCGCATGGATGCAGGTGCCGCCAGCCCGCCTTGTCGAGGGGGCAGGCTCACCGCCCGCAGACGCATGGGCACGGATTGCGGGCCTGTTCGAGCGCGGAGAACACATTGATGGAGCCGGGACGCAAGCCTTCGATCAGCCACACGCCGCCTGACCTTTCAGTCTCCTCGTCAGGCGGCTCTTCAATTTTGTCCTGAGACAGCAATCGGCTGACAGTTGGACGTGCTACTGAACGCGCGCCAATCCCAAAGTCACTTAATGAAGAGAAAGCCAAATCATCCAACGTAGTCGCCGCGTTGAATTGTTTTGTTTTTGATTAGGTATTCGTAGGCGTCTTTCGTCACTCCACGGCATTCTGAACTCAATCCCGTGGAGCCATAGTCGGCAGTGAGCAATGCGTCGTGCATACGATAGAGGATGTATTCGCGAAGCTGACACATTCGCTTTTGGTCGTACGAACAGAGGAAGCCGTGCAGCATTAACTCAGCCTTTTTGTAAGCATCGTCATCTATCGGCACACTGATCTTCTGCTGAATGAAATCAGCCGGATAGAGTTGCAAATACTCTCTTGCAGTCGGGTAGTTTTCGAGTTCATCGAAGAGCCTAATATTATCAAGTTCATTGAAAAAATGGAACTCAAACAGCGGATTGGCACCAAGCGCAAAGCCCCAACTGCCTTCTGGAAGACCAAATGAAACCTCCACAATTCGCATAGCGATATCATGCTCATCGCTTCTCCGGTCGAAGTCAGCTATGAGCTTTTCTCGGATGCCATTTCGATAGTTCCCAGTCATAGCTTCAGCGAAGACAATCTCTTGATCGATCTCGTCCCGAATGAATAGGCGGTCTTTTTCCAAGTCCAAGTCTCTCGCCACCAGAAGGTCTTGGAGTCCCTCCCAGTAGCGGATCCTTTTGAACAATATGCGGGCGCGATTCAGATAAGGTGAAGGATCGCCACGCTCCGCGATGGATTGGGTGTAGAACGTAAATGCTGTTTTGAAATCGCCGTTGTTTGCAGCATGAACCCCTTGCTCAAACAATTCTTTTCCCTTGTGGTAGTCACGAACCTTGCGCTTGATGAACTTATCCAACCACATCATTTCCCCCTAAATCCACCGGCACACTGCCATAAACTAGCCTACTTATTTCTCGACTATTTTTCCATCTGTGGTAATCCACATTCCGTCACTTAAATATACCGCCTCATCATTCTCACTAACCGAAAATTTGTCGTATAGCGCAAGCATTTCCGCCAGAGCCAAGACTTGAACATCGGTTATGCCCAGGGTGAGCAGAACGGTTGATGCCAGATGAACCAGTTCTTCGCGGTCAACGCGATCAAGTGGAATGGGTGTTTCGATGTAGGATCGTTGGGCGTGATCCTCTTTAAGTGTGGGATGGAGCCCCGCATCTTCTAGAACTCTAGCTGTCGCGGCGGTCAGTGTTTTTTGGTCCTCGAACGCCCTGTAACCGCCGCAGTTTTCAGACGCCGTCGCGGTCATAAGCCTTGCTCCGTGCTTATCGAAGATCAAGCGAAAGAAGACATAAGGCTTTGAGCAAATCCGGTATTCTTCCTGATCTGCTGAGAGCTTTCGAGAAGGCTCAATATCTGGCATGTGCATTCCATTGAATTACTTTAGGTCCCAATCAAGCTACATCGCCTTTTGTGTTACGTCGAGCTATCCAGAACGTCGGCCAGCGCCGCTTCATCCGTTTCCACCTGATGCACTCCGAACCCCTTGTTCCCGTCTCATGCCGTGTGACCTGGACGACGCCTGTCGGGCCTTGAAACCGGCCATTCAAGAAAACTTCCCCGCCGCTGCGCGGCTCCTCGCGGACCAAGTTTTCTTGCCTGTCCGGTGCTCCACTACGTTTCGCCCGCGAGCGGTTCAGGCCCGCCCTGCGCCGTCCTTTCGGTCCGGCGTCGACGGGGACAAGGGGTCCTCTCAGACACATGGAAACGAAAGGAACCACACCATGGCCAACGCACTCGGATATGTCTCTGAGACCAAGACCGGCTTCGAAGGCGCTCTTGCAATGATGAACCTCTCGGCTGCCATCCGCATCGAGAAGAATGCGGAGAAAGCCGCCGACGGACAGCCCGACTACCGCATCTTCGCCGGCGAAACCTCGACCGAAATCGGCGGCGGGTGGCTTCGCAAAGCCAAGGCTTCAGGCCGCGAATATGTCTCGATCACGCTCGCAGACCCGCAGATCGGCCCGCGCAAGATTTACGCGAACCTCGCCCCCGTGAAAGGCAAAAAGGGCCGTCACGTGATCCTCTGGAACCCGCGGGATTAGGGGTCCGATCCATCGCCAATGAGCCGCTCCGGAGATCACCTTCGGGGCGGTTTTTGTGTTTGCTTTCATGCCAACAGCTCCTCGCCTAGCCCGCGTGTTGGCACGCATTTTGCTCTTGAAGATTGAAGAAGGCCCAAGGATTTTCAGCGTTTGAATGCAGACGACTACGCCTATCTCAAGAACGTGACGCTGGGCAGCTGGGCCTGGGAATTCGCCCGCCGCTGGCCCGATTATGCAAACGCGCATGCCGATCATTGCGACGGCGCTTTGACGCGAACGAGCCGACCCTGCGGCATGGAAATCCTTGAGCTCTCGAGGCCCGAACCGGATGCGGCGCGTTTTGGTCTTTCCTTCTTCGTCAGCCCCCGACGCAGCTGTCTCGATGCCCCGATCTTCTGGACCGAAGAGGCCAATCATCGGGTGACCACTGTGGATGTCCGCGCGGTTGAACCGAGCCTTCGGGATCGCTGCCTTGAGGGCCTGTTCAACCTTTCGCGGCTGACCTGTCGCCGGTCGCTCTTCATCGATCATGACGGCACGCAGCACCTTCGGATCGTCTATTGCAAGCGCACAATCCAGCTGCGCTGCGAGGGCGACAGCTTGCTTCTGGGCGATGTTGATTTGCGTTTCATGCTGCGATTTTTCGGGCCCGTTGACGCGAAGGTGGAGACGCTTCGCAGGCTGAAAATGGTCTATGAAGGCTTCCTTCCCGAGCCGCCTGCAGGCCCGCAATGGACCAGCACCGCCCTTGGCTTGCGTGATGCCTTGATCGCCCTCGATGTTCACCTTGAAGGCGGCTCCCATCGTGACGCGGCGATGGTGATTTACGGCGAAGAGGATGGGAGCGAGCGTTATAAATCGCCTGATGAGAGCGTGCGAAACCGCATGCGCAGGCTCCGCAAGAAAGGCCTCTCCCTGATGCAGGGCGGCTATCTCGATCTGATGACTCCAGCCCGGTCTGAAGGGGGATCGCTGGCCGCCACCGGCTGAACGATCCCCCTGAAATCTTGCAAGCTGTGCTGATCTTTCCCCGGTCCCGAAGCGACCGGAAAGGACAGATCACAATGACAGACACACATGAAAATGGCGGGCGCAAGAGCCCGTTCTTACGCGCTCAGGAAGCCGCAGATTATCTCGGGCTGACCCGTTCAACTCTTGAGCATTATCGCTGGATCGGAGGCGGGCCGAGCTACCGCAAACATGGTGGACTCGTCTTCTATCACATCGATGATCTCATCGAATGGTCCGAGCGCAGAAAGTTCAAGGATAGCGCGACACGGGTGCGGCCGTGAGGCGAAGATCGGCTCTTATCCTCACGGGCCTCGCCATCGCGATGATGGGTGCAGCAAGCGTTCTGGTCGATCAGAACCGGCTCATCTGGAACCGCACGGAAAGCGCGCCTATTGGCCTCTACTGGCGGAGCGACGGCCCGCTCACCCTGAACGGGTGGGCCGTCGTCTCTGCCAGCTCAGAGGCCGCAAGATGGACTTCTGAAAACGGATTTACAGGCACGGACTGGCCATTGGTGAAGCGGATTGCAGCGCTTCCCGGCGATGAAATCTGCCGCGAAAACGAGACCATCCTGATCAATCAGACGCAAGTTGCCGAAGTGATTTTGCACGCGCCCGGCGGCCTCAGTTTACCGCGCTGGCAGGGCTGTCATGTGCTCCAGGACGGCGAGGTTTTTCTCCTTAATGAGCATCCCCGATCCCTCGATGGGCGCTATTTCGGGATCATGCAGGACAGCGATCTCGAGGGTGTGGCGACCCTGCTGTGGAAACAGCGATGACCGGCGATCTCGCAAGCGCTTGCAAGGATTGGCAAGGAATGGATGTGCGGACCCGGAGGGCAAGATTAAAGGGTTGGCGCCCTCGGCCCCTTAACCCCTTGTCTGCACATCATTTTTTTGGCGCCTCTTGCAAAACCTTGTGGCGCCCTCTTTTTAGAAAAACCCATATATCACAAGGGGTTGAGAGGGCGCCAGAGGCGTTTTCGCCATGAGCGGGGAGGATGAATTCACCCCGCGCCTTGGGCGCCTGCGCGATGCTGGAGCCACAGGCGGCAGGCGGTTCAGGGCCGAGCTCAAACGCGCCGCGCGGCGACTGTCTTCAAGGCCCGGCAAGTCCGCTTTCAGCGGGGCTCAGATGGCCCGTGGCAGCGGCGCGGGACGGGCAAGCCAGTTTCGCCAGACGCCGCACCCGAAATTTCGCATGCGGCGCGTCGTGGTGAAACTCCACATAGCACGCGCTGGGCAAGGCCTCGGCCAGGCCGCCTTCAGAGCCCATCTTCGATACATCCAGCGCGACGGTGTCGACCGGGACGGCGAAGGCGGTGAACTCTATGGCCGGGACGCAAACAGAATGGACGGGTCCCTGTTCGAAGAGCGCAGCGCCGCTGACCGCCATCAGTTTCGCTTCATCGTGTCGCCCGAGGACGCCTCAGAACTCGGCGACATGAAAGAGACCGTGCGCGCCCTGATGGCGCAGGCCGAAAAGGATCTCGGCACAAGGCTCGACTGGGTCGCCGTCGATCACCACAATACCGGCCATCCCCACACCCATATCGTCGTGCGCGGCAAGGATCAGATGGGACGCGATCTGGTCATCGCCCGCGATTATCTGACCGAGGGCCTTCGCGAGCGCGCCAGCGCGATCGTGTCAGATGAACTCGGCCCCCGCCGCGATCTCGAGATTGCCCGCGCTCAGGAACGCGACGTCACAGCGGGCCGGCTGACACGGCTCGATAGGAAGATCGAACGGCTTGCGCGAAACGGCGACATGACACGGCCTGAGGCCTTTAAGAAACTGAGCCGGTTTGAGCGTGCGCTGATCCAGCGAAGGCTGAAGCATTTGCGAGGGCTGGGACTTGCGTCCGCGCGCGGCGATGGAGCCTTCGCGCTTGAAGAGGGCTGGAAGGACCGGCTTCAGGCCATTGGCCGCGACGGTGACCGCATCCGTGAAATCGCCGCCGCCTTCAATACAGGCGACGGCCTCTCTGGCAGGGTCTATGATCCGGGCCATGAACATACCCGCGCGGTTGTCGGACGGGTCGTCACCGACGGCCCCGAGGACGAACCTCGCAATCGCCGCTATCTCATCCTCGAAGCCCTCGATGGCGAGCGCTGGCATGTCAGCCTCGGTGAGACCCTGCCGGGCGCCGTGCCGCCGAAAGATGCTGTGGTGGAGATTTCGCCCGCAGCCGGGGCCGCGCGCGCCTCCGACAGGACCATTGCCCGCATCGCCGCGTTGAATGGAGGGATGTATTCTGAAGCGTCGCACGAGGCTTTCGATCCCGCATCACGGCCAGACTATCGCCTTGCCCATATCCGCCGCCTCGAAGCTATGCGGCGGGCAGGCCTCGTGACCCGTGATCCAGACGGTCGTTTTGCGATTGGTGCCGATTATCTGGCCAAGGCCGCAAGCTTCGAAACCGCACGCACCGGCGGCGTGCGGCTGGAGGTGAAATCCTGGCTGTCTGTTGAAGCGCAGATCGAGCGGCACGCACCTGTCTGGCTGGACGGCGTGGATCACGGAAGTCTGACGGGCAAAGGGTTTGGCCAGGAAACCGCATCAGCGCTCAGCGCGAGGCGCGCCTTTCTGGAGCGTGAAGGCTGGCTCGGAGAGGATGGTCAATTGAAGCCCGGCATGAGGGACCGTCTCGCCGCCGAAGAACTGAAATCCGCCGCTAATGGAATTGAAGGCAAAGGCGCATTCCTGAAACTCGAAGACGGCATGGCTATCAGCGGTGTCTATGAGCGTCCCGTGGACCTTGCCCAGGGCCGGTTCGCTCTGGTGGTGCGCGCGAAGGAATTTACCCTCGTCCCCTGGCGACCTGAACTGGAGCGCTATCGCGGCGCGGAAATCAGCGTGAAAGCCCGCGCAGGCGGCCTCGACTGGAGCGTGGGCCGTGCGAGGGGGATTGGGCGGTGAGGCCCGCCAATCTACCCAGCATCATTCAGCCGGTAACGAAGACATTGCTCCTATGCCATGCCAGCCGGACAGTGTGGCTTTGGGTCAACGCAATCGGCGTTGTCCAATTGAGATTTTCCCGCGCAGACCATCCAAGGATCGAAGAGTATTGAGGCTCTCCACCGTCATCGAAGGTCACCAGACCTCTGTCGAAGGCTGCGTCCCAAAGCGCCGAAAGCAGAAGACCGTTGTGCACATCGAGGCGCTCAGCATCTGACGCACAGTCTTTCCAGGGAATGATGTGAGAGGCGCGCAGCAAGGCAGCATCATCGATCCCAGTGAGAGGGCATTTCCCATCCCAGTATTCCAGCAAGCTCTCGCGGAACACACCCTGTCCGATCCGCTGAACGACGAGTCGCTCGGCTTCCGTCGATCTGGGAAGGCCTTCAATCTCCTTCTCGAAAACCCGAAGCGGCGCATCCGGAAGGCTTGCGGCGAGCGCATAGATACGAGGTAGCACGGCATAGAGTTCCCGGAGCGACTCGAACCTGAAACGCGCTTTGCCCGGGCCATTCACAGCCGCCGTTGCAAGACCTGCTTCAGCGATCACACCGGAATGATCCAGCGCCAAGTACCATGGCCCCGGTGCCCCTTCGGCGGCGAGCCAGATTGTCCCTTGCGCCGTTGTCGACTGGAACGCCGCCCACCCGTCTGTTTCGCCAAGTCGACGACGAAAACCGTTCTGTTCGGCAGCCTTGCTGCACTCGGTTGAAACGACGAAGGATTGGGGCGCGACGATACTCATTATGCCGACGGTCTTGCCCAGATACTTTTCGCATAATCAAAAAGGGTTTTGGCCCGATCGGATATCTGGGTCTCTGTCCACGTTTCTTCTTCACAAAGCTCCCGGTTGAGCGCGAGGGTTGTGTGCTTTTTTAGGTTCTCTCTTTTTCCAACACTTTGCGGAGCTGACAGGTCTTCGCCTACGCAGTCCCATGGTCGATTAGACTGGTATGTGTTGAACTTACCATTCAACAACGTCAGATTTCCAATCGTGTGAATTCTCACATCGCGTTCGTCTGCGCGAACGTTTGATAACACTGCCCAGTTTTCGCGCCAGCCTTGCGGCATGACGTGCTCGACCGTCAGATTCCTCGGAGCCCTATCTGTTTCCGCAAATCCAGTACGGGCGGCCTCCTCCATCGCCTCAAGAAGCATTCTGATCCTTGGGCGCGTCAAGTTTTGATAAAGAGGGTTGGAAGTCCACGCTCGTTCGAACTCTTCGTCTGTCGGGAAGCGATCAACTTCAGCTGTACCATCAAGCAACTCCGCACGAATAGCTGCTTGAATATCGGCATCTGCACTTTTGACGATGCCCGCCAGTTTTGAAAATGCGCTGCCGTAGCCTCTGGTGCTCAAACGACATACCATTCGACGGACCAGATAGCTCTCCAGATCGATGAGTACATTTTTGACGGTGGCTGGCCTGTCCTCGTACTTCTCGTACAGAGCCAAAATAAACGGCCAAGCAGTCACGACGTCTAGGACGCCAAGGCGGTAGAAGAAGTCCGATAGACGGCGATCATATTGAGGTTGTTGAAGTTTGTAAAAGATGTCGCCCAGACGTTTGAACCTGGCCAACATATCCTTGGCGCTTCCTGCTTCTTCAGTGGCAGCGAAATCACGATATGCGTTGTACAAGTGACCAGCACTTACCGCTTCGCCCGTCATCAGCGTCAATGCGTTTTGCAGAAAGGTCTCTATTCGTGCTCTCTGTGCGTGGCCACGGCCGATGAGTTTGCGCCAGAAAGCACCGTTCGCATCAAAGCTCTGCCAGTACATCCGATAGGCGTCCTCCGCCTCGGAAGGCGACAAGTCGCTCAGCAGAGAGTTCTTCACAAGGTCCGCTGACAATAAGGGAGCTCCTCGCGCATTCAGCGTTTCGAAGATCGCCTGGGCGTCGTCCTTATCGTCCAAATCTATCACGACGAGCCTCAGACGGTCGCGGATCGCGCCATATAGTCCCTTCAGACGTTCCTCGATGTTCCCCTCGGAGGCTTCGACCCAGGAAACGATCTCACGGTAAAAGAACAGGTAAGCGTTAGCGATCGCGTGATTTTCCAGAGGATAGGACTGTTCCGGCTTCCCAAGTGCTAGCAACAACCCTGAAGGAGAATGCGCGTCCATCACTTGCTGATAGTCTGACTGATCGGCGCGAGTTGGCCAAAGTTTTTGCTTCTTGGCGTTGTCAACGATCAGTGGGTCCCGGTTTCGAACGAGAGGTAATACGGCATCGCCATAGTTTGGATGGCCCAAGGCAACGGCAACGTCGCGAAATGCTTTTAGAAGTATCTGAAGCGTTGTCATCCGCTGTTGGCCGTCAATAACGCGGCGGACTTCAGTGGTGCCAGCCGGAACCGGGATCACTTCCTGTACCGACGCGCCCAGGAAGTGAGCGCGCCCCTCTTTTCCTTGCGCGACCATATCGGCGAGAGGGCACAAATCATCCCATAGTGGCCGCCACTGTTCTTCTTCGTTCCAGACATAAGGGCGCTGATAGAGCGGGACGGCGTAGTGTACCTCGCGATCAAACAATCTCTGTACTGACAATATTCCAGTTTGCATGGGTTGAGTTCCGTTTTTTACAAATTGCGCCGGAGCAAGCGTTGATCGCCCGGCTCGCCTCGCAATACCTCGCGACGCCACGGCAGTTGATTGAGCGATACTGGGGGCTTCGTTGTGGTCGTGATCACATATTGAAATACTGCACCGGCAAGTCGCTCTTCGATATCGAGCAGTATCTGGAAATATCTTTCGTAGATGGTCTGACCGAGATCTGCTTCGCGTGGGCTGTCATGGATGAAGAATGCGGGGATCCGCGTTCGGCCCTCAATACTTAGACAGAGACAAGCGAGGTCGAACGCAAGAACCTTGAGCGATTGAATAGCAGCCGTCCGGCGGTCTCCTCCGACGTCAACCGTTAAGTCGATACCCTTGCCAGTGAGACGAACGGTGCCTTTCGCCTCTTCCCCGAGTAGCAATCGGATTATCGCAGAGAATTTCTCAGATATCGCATGAATTGCTTTGGCCTGCTTACCTTCGAAGCCCCGAAGCTGTTCGCGCGCGCGCTGCAGGTCGCCATCAAGAGCGCTGATACCGACTTTTGCTTTCTCCAGTTCGTCGACCAGGTCAGCGGAACGCTGGACGTCATCGACGTATCTTGTCGCAGAGCGCCAAGTTGAGTTTCGGGCATCAGCCGCCTGCTCGAGCCGACGAACCCTATCTTCCGCCTGTTGCCTCGCCTGCTGCGCTATAGCGATTTGAGGCTTGCTAGCCTCGATCTCTGATCTCAGGCCATCGATCTTGGCTTGCTGATCACTTGCCTCTCGACGTTGCGCTTCCCAGCGCGCTCGACATTCAGCTTCGTCATGCAGTTTGTGAGACAGTTTACAGCCGTCAGCGAGAACCTTATCGATAGGCACCTCACAGATTGGGCAGACAGGGGTCGCGGCGGTTTGAGCGGCAGCTGAAAGGCCTGGTAGCGCGCTGTTGATTTGTGCCAGGAGTTTCTCTTCGACTGGCTTTTGTGCATTCAGACGTTCGAGTTTCAGTTCGAGTTCTCGCAGCTGGGTGCTTGCGTTCTGAAGATCACGGCGGGCCGCAGCCAACTCACCCTTATCACCCGCGGGCAACTTCGCAGCAGCTGCAAGGCGTTCTTCTGCAACCGACTTTAAGGAGTCTATGAGCAACGGCATCTCTGGAAGGGACTCTCCGTCCAATCCCAGATCACGAATGAGTCGCTCAATCCGGCGTTGTTGATCCCATTCCAGGAAGGACTTCTGCCGCTTCGAATTCTCAAGCTCACTGGCAGTCTGTTGTTCGCGGCTTCGTGCGGCCTGCTCGTCTTCAGTAATCGCGTTAACAAATGCGCGTAGCGCGAGCAGTCGGGGGCCTTTGGCTTCGCCGCTTGCGGGTTGTGGCGCGTCCGACTCCGACGAAGGCGACCGCCATTCGAGTACATTGTTGAACCGGCACTCCTGATCCCGTGAGGCCCAGGCCAGAGCCACTGGCCAAGCTTTTTGCCCTGATGGTAGCCGCGCGAGCTGGGCCGTTTGGTTCCCAAGGATGTTGTTCTCAATGGCGTCCAGTAAAGGTTCGATACCAGATGCGGTACCTTCCATCGAGGCAACGGTATCCAGGTCACCCCCCTCGATCGCAAAGTGTTTTCTGTTAACGCCGAGAGGTCGGGCGACGGCCCAGCAGATACCGTCCAGCATGACTTCAGCGCCGACAACGCCATTCAGGAACGCCGTGGAGATTGCGTCGCGTTGCACCTCATCGGCAAATCGGGTCTCCCCGAGGCAGTAGCGGAGCAGCCGACAGAGCAGTGTCTTGCCGCTGCCGTGGCCAATACCGGCTTGGGACCCAACGGGATCATCACCTCCGTCCGGAGACCAGATGATATTTAATCCGGGCCGAAGCTCGATATCACGGATGACTTCGCCGCCAGGTTCGGCCCAGATCTTCAGACGCCGCACCCAAAGCCTCGGTTGCGTGAGGCCAGCTGGAACCTCAACGCTCAATGGCGGCTCTGGGAAGAGGTCATCCGGCTGCGGCATTGGCGATCCAGTCCCGCACTTCATCAGGTGCTGAGCTTACTGTGACGTCGATATCGAGTGCGCTGAGAGCTGTGAGAACAAATTCCGCGCGACCGTCTGGCCAACCTGCTGTATCGAAACCTTCAAGCCCCGCTCCAGCCGCCCAGGTCCCTGCCGCGCGATCCTCAATCAGTCTTCCATTGCCGCGATGGTTTGTAAGCGCGGTATTCCAACCCGGTGTGGTCCGCGCAGCAAAGCCAATGACATTTCCGGAATGGGGTTCGGCTTCCGGGCCAACGAGGCGGCGCCATTGCGCTTGCTGATCGGTGGCGAGCAGCGGGGTGAGAAGATGAGGCTCCAGCATCATAACTGCAACCAATCTCACCGTCCTAATGGGCGTCGGCTCGTCAAGCGACTTCAGGATTGCAGCCAGTGCGGCTGTCGGATCATGCTGGGGAGACGGCGCGGCACGCGCCCATGCGCCATCCGGCAAGGTAACGAGTGGCGGGAGTTGGATGGGTTGTTGGGCAGGCGTTGCGACCCCGTCGGCAAGGCCGAGTTCGGCGAAGGTGCCGTTCGCTTCCATCCGGTCCCAGGCTTCGAGGACGAGGCGGCGGGTGCGGTATTCGCCGTGGAGGCGGATTTCCTTTTCCATCAGGACACGGAAGGTTTCGGACGGGTAGTCCTCGCCCATGACGTCTGCGGGATCGAGAATGTAGCGCAGCTCGTCGCGGGTCAGGCCGTAGGCGCGGGCGTAGAAGGCGTCGAGATCGGCGCGTAAGGCCGCGCGGCGGTCCTCATCCCAGCCAAAGGGCGGGCCGTCATGGCCCAGATCGCGGGCGAAGGGGGCGAGGCTGTGAGAGGTGTAGGTGAGTTCCAGCACGCGCGGGGTGATGAAGGCGAGGCGGGGGTCGGTGTAGAAGTTCGGAGGGAATACAGGCAGTTGAAATAAGTATTGGAAAGTCAGATTCGTGCCGCCGAGCTTTCTTCGCTCTGCATAGTCCAATGGCAAAGAAGAAAGGTTCGCGATTAGCCCCGGAACCAGTTCGGTTCTTTCGGCTGACAATGCGAGCGGCAGGGAATCGCCAGCCGCGGAACGTGGAAAGACGGCTGAGATAAGGGTTCGCTCATTCGTGGTGTTCGTAATTTTTCGCCATCCATATAGCCACTCACGTCGCCAGCCCTGACGTTCAAGGCGTGTAGCAACTTCTGAGTGTGGAACCCAATATCGTGGAATTGGATCAGTCTCAGGGTCTGCCTTCTGTTCCTTCGTCAACTCCGTCGCTGCATCGTCGGTCATGCCATAACTCGACCATCGATGATCGTAGATGTGCATCATCTTGGCCTCGTAGAGCGGCACATAACGGTTTCCGATGTCGGCTGGATCAATCCAGTCAGCCCCATCTTTGACAAGGCCAAGATTAGCTAAATCATGAGCGGTTCGAAACCACTCAGAGTCTTCGGCCATATGCCATATTCGAGTATAGAATGCAGCTTCCCATGGGTTTCCATCCGGGCCGCTTGACTCATTCAAAAACACATCTGTTGCGGAGTAGAATTTTGATATCAATTCGGCGTCCGCCCGGGACCTCACAACCGGCGCAGTTTTTGTATTCGGATTCAATTTTCCGATGGTTTCCGCAGAGAGTGAGAAGTTTCTCGCCTCATCAATTATTTGGCTTGGATCGGTCAGGAAAAATGCGAAGACCGCTTCTTTTTCCTTTCGCCCCAAGGTCAGAAGCGTGAACTTGAAGCTTCTGTGGACGCCTGAAAAAATCGGCGCTGAGTTCTCGAAATCTATCAACCGCGCAAGTCGCTGAGCCTCAACCAGATGTGCAAAGAATGGCGCGGTCGTCGCATCCGTGGCGATTCCAGTTGGTACAATCACCCCGGCGCGCTTCCGCGAAAGGTTGGCGAACAGTTCCGCGAATAGCGCGTAGGTATTCACGTCGCCCCGTCCGGTCAGGGCGAAACGCCCTCCATCCTCACCCGGCACGCGAGCGAACTCGCTGCTCGCCTCAGCCTCACGCTTGGCCATGGTGAAGGCATCGAACAGCGTGCGATCGGGGGTGCCCGGCTCGGCCTTCTCCAACGCCTTGATCAGCTTTTCCCGCGCGGCTTTGTTCGCTGCGCTTGCAATCTCGGGCGACAGTGTCGCAAAGAACTCCTGCTCCTGTAGCTTGATCCGCTCCCACGGTGGATTCCCCAGCACGACATCAAAACCGCCGCCCGCCATGACATCCGGAAACTCAAGCGGCCAGTGGAAGGCGCGGGCCTTGCGGGCGGCGTCGATGCTGCTGCCGAAAAGCGGGCCGAACAGTTGCACCCCGCGCAGCCATTCCCAGATCGCGCCGGAGGTCGGCACAGTTTCAGTGCCCCGGCGCGGCAGGCCGTCCGGTCCAGCATGGGGGTCTTCTTTTGTTTTGGGCAGGAGGAAGGCCGAGACATAGAGATCGCAGGCGGTCTCCAGCGTCCAGGCTGTCGCGCCTTCCGCCGTCAGTCCACGCAGCTTTTCGGCCTTTGCCTCGATCTGCCGCACCGTGTCTTCCGGCATGGCGCGCAGGCGCGCAAACTCGCGCATGAAATCCTGCTGGCGATTGAAGCCGAAGCCGGTTGCGATCCGGTCCCGCTCCGCCACCTCGCGCTTGTTCTTCTCGCGGTAGTATTTGGCGACGTCCTTATCATCGCCGGTCAGCGGCTTGTAGGCCGCATCCGGAATACCCTCTTCCAGAACGGCCAGATCAAACACGCCGAGCAGCGCATCGCCGCAGCGGATCTGCGCATCGAAGAAGCCCAGCGGCAGGCCGGGATCGACGGTCTCGATCCAGAGCGCGACCTTGGTCAGCTCCACCGCCATCGGGTTGCGATCCACCCCGTGGATGCAGGACCGCGCGACATCGCGGAGGGCATGACGGAAATCCTCCTGCGCCGGTGTGCCATCCGCACGGATACGGGCGACGCGCGTCGCAATCCGTCTTGCCGCCGCGAGCAGGAAGTGACCCGAGCCGCAGGCAGGGTCGATGACGGACAGACTGAGGAGCGCGGCTTCCGGGTCGTCCGCTTCGGCTTCTGTCTTGTCGAGGACGGGATCGAGGGCGGTATCGAGCAGCGCCTGCACGAGGCTGTCGGGCGTGTAGTAGGAGCCGGTGGTCTTGCGCTGATTGCCCTTCTGCTCGGCCGCATCGGAGGCAAAGACGAGCGACTTGCCGTCATCGCCGAGCTGGGGCTGGAGTTCGAGCAGCGATTCATAGACCGACCCCAGTTCCTCGGTCTCCATGGCGCGCCAGTTGACCGGCGCCATGCCGGTTTTGCCCTGCAGCCATGACAGGCGATAGAGCGCCTCCATGAAGGCGCGGTTACGCAGCTTCGCCGTTTCAAGGCTTGGCAGCATGTTTGGCGCAAAGAGCCCGCCAAGCGCGGGCAGCGCCAGGGCTTCCTGTCCGCCCGCCAGTGAGCGGAAGACGATCTTGACCCCTTCATAGCGGTCATGGTGGCGATCCCAGGTCGCCCCGCGAAAACACTGGGCGCGAAGATGGGCGAGGCTGTAGCCATCGGCGTAGAGCTTGCGGGCCTCGGCGCGGGAAACCTCCGGGTGCAGAAGGTTTCGGTCTTCGGCCACCATCAGGAAGATCAGCCGGTAGACGAGACGCAGCAACTCGTTGAACCACTCGGTGAGGTTTTGCTCGCCTGACTTAAGCTTGGCCGCAAGCGCCGGATTGGCCTCAAGGAAGCCCGAACCCAGAATGTTGAGGGCGAGTTTGACCTGCGCCGCGAGCCGGTCACGCGCAACCTCGCCTTCCTTCGTGCCCGTTTCCCGCCAGCGCTCCAGCGCACAGTCTGTCGCGGGGGCACCTGTATTTCCGAAGCGGCTGCGATGAATGAGCAGCCAGAGCAGACCGAACGACGCAGCGTCTTCGTTGGTGAATATCTGGGCAAGGTCGGCTTCTATGAATGCGGGGCGCGTCAGAGAGGCGTTGTCCCGCATCAGGCGGATGACAGTGCCATTGGTCGCGAGGCCCCAGAGCGCGTCATCCTCGTCGTTGAGATAGTCCTGCAACGCAAAGGCAGGCGAGCGGGAGCGCTCGACCGAGAGCGTCGCGCTGCGCCGGTCGAGCCGGTCTTCATCCGGCGGCACGACGATGACAGGAATGCGATGACCACCAGCAGAGAGCGCGATCAGCCCTCCGCCATCCTCGATATCATCAAACCCAAACGTCTCTTTCAGGAAGGCCTTCATGAAGCGGCGCGTTGCGTCGGCAGACGGATTGCTCAGCTTGCTGAAGGCATCGAAATGCGACTGGCCGACCCGGAAGGCGGTGGAGATTTCCTCGCGAAGCGTCAGACCCTTGCGGACGCTATAGTCTTCCGGGCTCTGTTCAGGCGCGGCGCGTTCATCGATCCGCGCCAGCATGGCGGGCGCAATCAGATTGCCTTCGAGGCTGATCGATGGCCAGGCGGAAAGGTCGGTGACAGGACGACGGGCCATGATTAAACCCCGTCCGGGATGAGAACAAAGAGCCCGATCACATCCGGCGGCAGCACGGCTTCGACGCTAACTCTGGACGCTGACCCTGCAGCGGCGCGCAGACGGGCATGATCTTCCACGAGTTCCTCCGCTCGTTGCCTGATAAAGTCCGCAAGCGGACCTTCAAGCATCGCAGGAAGCTCAGCCTTGGCAGCGTCAGACAGGCGTTTACGCGCAATGTCTGCGAGGTCAGCAGTCGCCGGCGTGCCGAGCCAGTCGCGCACCGTGTTGCCGGACGCAACGAGGGTCTGGCCTTGTAGCGCGACAAGCGCAGCTTCCTCCGCAAGAAGAAGCCTTTCCTTCCGCGCATGAATAGTCAGCTTGTACCGGATCCGCAGCAAAGCAATGCGCGTTATGACCGACACCGCTGGCGTCGGCCAGGCGCCGACGCGGCCGATCCCAAGATCGGGCAATGATTCAGGTTCGAGAGAGGCTTCGAGCAGGCTTTCCGCCAGCGAAGATGTCAAGGGATGGGTCCGCGTCAGAAGACTGGTTCCCGAAGGCGCCGGTTCGGCAGTGGCAAGCCTCACTGATCCCTTGAGTCCGCGCTGATCCAGTTTCTCTTTCAGGCTCGGCTGCAATGCGTGGACATGGGCGAGATGGACCGCGCCCTTCTTCTCGAGCGGTACGCCGAATTTCCTCATGGTCAGATCAACAAATACCCTGGCATCATCCGGCGAGCCGAGCAGGTCTTTCACCTTATTCCATTCCGGTGCGACTTCACTCGGCTTCATGGCGTTCTGGGCAAACCGTGCGCGTGATTTCTTTTCATTTTCACTGGCATCGCGCCACCGCGCCTCGATGGCGCGCGTGCCGTCATCGAGGCGCAAATCCAGAGCAAGCTGTTGCTGTCCGCCGCGACGCAGCATCATCGACGCCATTAGGGCGTCTGTGACCGCTCCGCGTTCTTCCGGTAGCGGAACAGTGACGCCGGTTGCTTTCCTGATCTCTTCTGCCTTTCGCAAGATGACGTCCAAAACCGCGCCGTCGATTGCGCTGTCAGGCGAGAACATCATGATTGACCGAACCAGTTCAGCAGGCTGCCCAAAGCGGTCAACGCGACCCTCTCGCTGCTGGTGGCGTGTCGGGTTCCACGAAAGATCGTAGTGAACCACGGTGTCGAAGAGTTGCTGGAGGTTGATGCCCTCAGACAGGCAATCGGTGGCCACAAGAATGCGCTGGGTTTGCTTTTGTGAATCTTCGGACGCCATTTCGGCAACCCGATCACGGCGCTCATCGGGTGTCAGTTCACCGGTGACCGCTTCCACAGTGACCTTGTTGAACGCCTTGCGGAGCCGTTCCTTCACATATTCCGCAGTTGCCAGATAGCGGCAAAACACGACCGGGTTTGCCCCGTCTTTGATAAGAGGTTTCAAGGCACTGACGAGCGCGTCAATTTTCGGGTCTGTCTCGGTTGTGAGCCCTGATGCTTTATCAAGCAGCGCTAGCAGTTCAGGGTCCGACGTGAAGACCGTGCCCGGCTCGAGGTCCACTGCATCTTCGTCATCGCCGTCTTCATCGTATATCTGGGGTTCGAGGCGCTCAGTCTCATTGCTGGCGCGGTTCCTCAGGGCACTGAGCGCCGCGGCCGGTGACGACCCAACGCAGCGCATAAGCGCGAGCGTTCCCCAGAACGCCAACCTTTGATCGCGCCGCTGACTTCCCGCGCGTGACACCACGCCAAGGCAGTAGTCGATAACCGCCTCCTGAAAGTCCAGGTGCGGTCCCGTCAGCCGGTAGGAAAACTCCGTGGTCTCATGTTTTGGAAAGGACCGCGTCTCATCCCAGTCACCTTCAATCAGGTCCACGCGTCGGCGCTGAACAAAATGCCGCGCGAGGCGCTCCCGATAGCGCACATTGTCAAAGTCTGCGCTGGCGAATTCACCATCGATGAGTGATAGGAGCCGCGCGAAAGCCTCTTCATCGCCCGAATGCGGCGTTGCAGTCAGCATGATCAGGCGACGACTGACGTCTTTTGCAAGCCCCTGAAGGAGATCAAAGCGCTGCTGTTTGCCCTTGTGAGTGCCGACGCAGGCGTGAGCCTCATCCACAATAACGAAATCGGGGCAAGCTCTTGCAAACCCATCCCGGCGCTTCTCAGCTTTGATGTAGTCAAGACTGACAACGGTAAAGGGAAATGCGTCAAACAGCGTCTGGGCCAGGGGCAGATTGCGTTCAAGACGGGCTGCTGTTCCCGAGGTCACCGGAACCGCATCAATCCCGAACCGGTCCTTGAGCTCAATGATCCATTGATCCACGAGGTGCGGCGGGCAGAGTACAGAAAACGAGTCTACCTCGCCCCGGTCCATGAACTCTCGGAGGATTAGTCCGGCTTCGATGGTTTTCCCAATCCCCACATCGTCAGCAATGAGAAGTCTCGGAACCTGAAGCCTCAGAGCCATTAGCAAGGGCACAAGTTGATAAGTACGAGGCTCGAAGGCCAGATGAGCCGCCGACCTGAACGGGCCGGCGCCGCGACGCAGTGTAAGTCTCAGCGCGTCGCTGAGCAGGGCCGCCTTCGATTGAACAGTTGGCACCGCATCGGTTGGCAGATCGAAACGAGCAGGCTCCACTGTCGTCAGTTCGAGTTCGGGGTTGAGCAGAACGATGTCGTTTTCGTTCCCAGAAAGCGGACGTAGTGCCAGAACGTCACTATCAGGTGCAGGGAGTGCGACCCACTCCCGTCCTCTTGCCCGGACAAGATCTCCCGGTGATACGTTGAAACTCATGCGTCGCCCCCCAACAGTGTCACCAGCTGAGATGGGAGGCCATCGTCAGGACTAGAGGGCAGAGAGACGATCTCCCAACCCTTTTCCAGGGCCTCGCCTGCCAGCTCATTTGTCACCGCTTGCAGAGTTGCCGCGACACGATGTGTTTTCCAGCCAAACTCGATCGTCGAGTCACCGAGTTCAAGATGCAACGCATCTGGTTTAGGCAGATTGGCTGCGGCAAAGGCATTGAGCCATAAATGCGCCCCCGCATCCGGCTTTATCCTTTGCAGAACAATTGTTTCGCCACGGGCAAGGTCAATCAGAAACTGCTTCACTTCATCGCTCGCCCGATCAATCTGCTCGTGATCGGGCTGGTTGAAATATGAGAGCAGGCACCGATAGCAGCCTCTGACGCAGGCCTCATGGTCTGCGTCAGCGAGCAACGCGGCATCACCTGCGCCAATCGCCTTGTCGATATTTTGAAAGTGCATCAGCTCAAGCGCCGTCTTGGCCACCAGCGCGATTGCCTTTGGGTCATCGATAAGGCGCGTCAGAACGCCCGCGCCGCCTTCGGTCGCTTCATAAGCAAGGATTGCCCGGCGATTGTCCCGTGCGGGCAAGGGCTCGCCCAATACTTCACCTTCCTCCAGCTGGTAGACGACCTCAATGCCCCTGAGCAGGGCATGCTGCAGGGTGGTGATTGTTTCAGGAGTATAGGCTTGCGGATCTGTGATCCGGAGCAAAAGCGCATTCTTGTGGTCCCTGACGATCGGCACAATCCGCACGGGCCTCACAACGTCCGGCGCCGCGTCAGTCTCTGCGTCTTCATCCTCGGATTTGGCCCAATACCCTGTTCTTGGATCAATATAAAAGCCGAAGACGGTTTGATCCCGTCGGCGCTTGAGACCCTTGTTCAAACGACTGATCTCGGCACTGTTGGCATACTGCAGCGCCAACAGACTTTTCTCACCACACCGGAAATCAGCATCGGTGACCTGAATCTGTCCTTCCTTGCGAGGCCAGGAGAAGACCGTCTGAATGTCAAAACCCTGACGCACCCGCTCTTCATCATTTGCCGAAATGCGCTCGGTGGGCATGGCCTCGACATTGTCGATCCGCAGTGTCTTCTTGATCGGCACTTCACCTGCCATGTGCGCGTTGCAGCCATGACAACGTTCCACCTCATTTTCATGGCAAGCGCCACAATCCTGGCAGATAAAGATATCCTTAGTTGCAAGCTCCGAACCGTCACCACTTCGTGCTTCCGGGGGCAGCTTCGCTTTCATGACACGATAGGCGCGGCCCTCATGATAAATCAGACTCCGTGGGCCGAACTCGGAAATCGCCAGGAACCGAGCTCGTGATAAAAACGATCCGGTTTTGTCTTCACCCGGAATAAAAGCGTAAAGTGGCAGTCGTGGAAAATTATATCCCGGCAAAAAGCCCTCAGTTGCCAGATACCGATATGAGTAGAAATCCGAACCATTCGATGCCTTGCCTTGCTCAAGGATGGCGATCTGATCACTCGCCTGAATTTGCGCCGACTTGATCTTCCGTCGATCAGCTCCTGAGAGTCCCGTTATCTCTGATCGAGCATTGGCCTCTGACAGTTGGCTGCGCGCTGACTTATAGAGGTCCCGCCATCGACCAAACGCCTGGTCAAACGACCTCGGCGCTTCCATGGCCACGCTGAGGACGAAGTCATCGGCATCATCCATCCATGTTGGGAGCGCTCCGCCATCAGCCGCCAGAATGGCATGAAATACGCGCTTCATGGGGACCATTGCGGAGGAAACCAGCGATGGTTTGCTAATGGCGCTCAGGATGTCGTCTTTGAGCGGGAATTTCTCCGCTTGCAAATCGAGTATTTCTGGGATGTCCGGAGACAGGGCCAGCTTGGATTCTGCAAGCCAGACAGCATGAAGATGGGAGCGAACGAGTTCTTCATTTGTGATGTCGAGAGCTGGCGGCCTCACAACACCGGCAACCATATCGTTGCGGCGATCAAAGAAATACTGATCGTGTGGCGACCCTGAAGCACAATACGCGACCACCACCGCAGCCTGACCAGAGCGCCCGGCACGTCCAGCGCGTTGCGCATAGTTGGCCGGCGTTGGCGGCACGTTGCGTAGGTAAACGGCGTTCAGTGCTGAGATATCAACACCGAGTTCCATTGTCGGTGAACAAAAGAGCGCCGGAAGGAACTGGTCTGACTCACCTGTCGCCTTTATCTCGGTCCTGTATTCAGAACCCTGCAGATTGCTCTGGTCGTCGCTTTCGAACCGGAAGCGCCATTCGCGCCACTCGCGCTGTTTTTGAGATACCTGTGCGGTGTGCTCCCGGCCTTCCAACCCCCAATATGCGCTCCGCCCCAAGGCGAGATCATTCGCAATGGAGAGATACAGGTTATGGAAATACTCATTTCCCCGCGCAGCCACGTCCCGTAGCGCTGCCCCTGGCACGAGCCTGACAGCCGACGGCGTAAGCCGCCAGCCCATGACATTTGTGTCGATCTCGACGGGGACAACGAGACCTTCATCGGAAAGAAGTTCGAGAAGGCGCCCGAGAAAATCCAGGTAGTCATTTTTGCCCAGTTTTGTTCCGATGACGCTATTCTTGTTGATCAGTCTGGCGATACGAGAATTATGACCCGCGCGGAGTAGCGTTTGTTCTTCGCGTAGGCTGACCACGCCCTTGCCGGGTGCGCGCTGAACCAGCGCAGACCTCCCGCGAGGCTTTTCCTTACTGTCGATGGCCCAGGGCGAACGGAGCAGCGATCTGGATTTCTGCGCCACGCCGTCGAGCACCGCGAGGTCGAGAGACTCTGTGTTGACCGCAAGACCAGCGAGCATTGCGCTCAGCAGTTCCTTGATGAGTTGTTGACGTTGGTCGGCGGAGACTTCTCCCAACTCCGGCAGCACAGCCATCATTCGTTCGCGGTCGTTGGCAATTTCCTCAAGACCAACAAATCGCACATCAATCAGATTGAGAACTGACAGGCTGGGATTCGTGTAACGCCACCCGCGACGGAGATCTGTCCAGACTCGATGGGCAAGCACTTTGGCGAGGGCGCGCTGCGCATCCTCACGAATGACGGCGCCCGCAGATGGATCCAGCATCCAATGAACCCGCGCGCCAGCATTGGATGAGACGAAGCCAAGCGCCTTGACGACTCTGAGGCCGAATTCATCCTCACTCAGGCCGTCATGGCCATCGTCAAGTATTGCCCGCAATATGGCGCCGCGCAAAAGACTGACGAAAAGAAAATCATTGAAATGACCGGACTGAAGCGCCGCGTCCTGGCGGTTATCCGTAAATCCGAGAAGCTTTCGCTTCGTATCCGGAACGCCACTCTCGGCCGAATTCATCCATTCAAGGGTGCTCGACACCAATAGCGTTGTCGCCGAACTCCGGCCTTCGCCCGATAAGCCAGCAAGTTTGCTGCGTTCCCGCATGCCCTGATTAGGTTCATCCTGACAGCAAAGGCAGAACGCGAATTTGCCCGGCACAAAGAAGAACTCCCGGCCGCCTGAACTGTGACGTCCATCGGGTTCAACAAAAAACGAAACAGGTGCACGCGCTCTGCGATAGGACCGCAACCGCTCCATGCCATTGCGTTCCTCAAGCCAGCTCTCGGGAAACGTGCTCAGGTCTCCGTTGAATACAAAATCGGCGTCGCCTTCTGGCACGGGGCAGAGATAACCAGCGACCTCAGAACCGTCTTCGGACTCAAGTGGTGTATCGTCGATTCCTCGCGGCAGAAATCTGGTATGGCCGTCATCGTCAGTCTTCGTAACGACATGATATTCGTGACCGCAGTTTCTGCAGAAGCGTGTTGGATACAGTCGGTTTCCGGGCGCGTTTGGATCCTCCAGCTGCCCTTCGAACAGGACGGTTCGCGGATGTTTTGTCAGCGTCGTGAAGACCTCACCAGCGCCGGAGATGAAGCGGTGAAGTTTGAACGCAAGAAATGCCCGTTCTCCGCTTCCGCCTCTGTCACTCTCCGGGAGGCTGACCTTGGTCAGGAAATCCTGAAGAACCCGTTTGCAAACTTCAGAGCTTGAACCGCTGTCTGCAACGAGCCGATCGACAGCACTTTGGAAAGGAACCGGCTTTTGCCGTTTGAGCTCGAGCCCATCGTCAAGGCCAAGAGCAAGCTCCGTCCAGACCGCTAATGGATGCGTTCTGAGTGTCTGATCGTCCAAAACATTCGGAACGCCCTCGGCAAGAGCGGATGGCAAGGCAGAAATAGCTTCTGCCAAACTGATATTGTCATCCGTAGCTCGCTGAAGAGACTCATCAATGACGGCATCGGGACCGATATCCGCGCCGAACAGACGGGAGGCGACTTTTGCCACGGCAACAGCTCTGCTTTCATCTGATCCCTCGGATGCCATCGTGGCCGAAGTACCGATGCATACAGGCGCCCCGTCGGGCGCGCATCTGTCCCGAAGTCGCCGGACAAGAACGGCCACGTCTGCGCCTTGTCGCCCCCGGTAGGTATGCAGCTCATCCAGAATAATGAATTCCAAGCTGCTCGCATTCTCGACCACCTGCGCGTCCAGCTTATCCTGACGCGTCAGAAGGAGCTCAGCCATCATATAGTTTGTCAGAAGTATATCCGGTGGATTCGCTGCGATCTTCTGGCGCTCTTCCTGACTTTCCTGTCCGGTATATCGCTTGATCACTGGGCGCATCTTGTCCGGAAGGTCCGACTGGCTGATGAATTTATCAATCTCCTTCAACTGGCTATTAGCCAGCGCGTTCATTGGATAAACGATGATCGCCCTGGTTTTTCTTGGTTTTCCTGCGCGTAAGGCCCGGATAATCGCGTCCACCACCGGCACAAAAAAGCACATGGATTTTCCTGATCCCGTGCCGGTCGTAACGACGAAACTCTTACCCGCTTTCGCCTTGGCGATGGCTTCGGCTTGGTGCCGATAAAACGTCATCGGGACGTCACCAAAGCGGAAAACCTTGCCAGTGGCGCTATCCAGATCGCCCGACGCTACAAGTTCATCGATATTCTTGTCCGACCGATAGCGGGGATTCAGTGACAACAATGCCTCAGGCCAAAAACGCCCTTCGTCATACTGGCGATCAATTTCAGATCGCAGGTCATTTGACCGAATGGAGGTGAAGGAACGCGAGAACCGTTCATAGGCCGTGATCAAATGCTGGTCGAATTCAAAAGCTTTCATTGCATTTCACTCACGACAGATTGGTGTTTGCCGAATCAAGGACCCGACTGCGGTTTTGCAAAATTATGTGCTGATCCTGGGGTTTGCGGGCGTCGGGATCAGTGTCCAGTCCCAGGCGGCGGAGTGTGTAGTAAAGCATAGCGCCTCTGACCAAGAGACTGGCGCTGCCATTGGTCATGCCATAGTCGAGCGCGATTGCGGCCCGCTGGGCTTCGGACAGGGCCGGATGCGGGACGACCTCCAACTCGACTTTCCTGTGCCAGTCGAGGTCAGCCTGCGGATCTATTTCTGAAGGTTTGCGCCTTCGTTCCTTGAGCATGCGCGAAAGCACAAAGTCCTTGAACACCTCGTCCTTCAGGCACCAGGCCCGGGCATGCCAGCGGAACCCGTCAAAACCGAGCGCATGTGGCGCGATCCAGCGCCAGACGGGATCCGGGTTTGACATGGACCGATATCGCACCTCGATCGCTTCGCTGTTTTCGATGGCCTTGAGAATTGAACGAAGGATCGGGGCCTCGACCCCGCGGGCTGGTGTTGGCGACGCTTCAAATTCCGGGAGATGGCCCAGCCAGGCATCGGACCGCTCCAAGATCCCCTGATCAAGCAAATGAAGCTGTGAAAGATAACGACCCGCATCCGGTTGTAGAAATTTCGGCGAGAAGTGATCGCCGCGCACATAAGTGCGTTCGCTCTTATCGTAGAGCATGTTGCCCGGCGCGAGCTCCAGATAACGGTTGAGATCGGTCGAAGCCTGATTCACCGAGACGCCAAAAACTTCCATCAGATCGCCGCGGTTCACATGCCCCTCCCAGTACAGCCGGAACTCGATAAACTCGAGACGCCGCTCGACGCCCCAGCGAAGCTCCGACTTGTTCATTGCGCCCATGTCCTCCTGCCGACATGATTGATCCAGTAACTTTGCTCACACAGAAACTGGTTGCACGCAGACCGTAGTCGGGTTGTTCGATTCCCGCAATCCGGAAAATGACGCTCCGGAGTTGAAAAGGTCCAATCTCGGATTTGCGAATTCTTGCGCCTTTCCCGTCTGGGCGAGGGCTTCGCTTTGGCTGATGCTTGAGCGCTCCCCTTGTCTGTTCGGACCGCATGATGACCGGCACAAAAGTTCTTATCGGCACCTTCTGTCTGGTCTGCCTGATCATCCTGTTCTCGATGTGGGGCGCGACCCAGTGGACCGCAGAGGCGCTTGGCTTCCAGCCGGGGCTTGGGCGACCCTGGTTCATGCTTGGCGATACGCCGGTCTATCGGCCCTGGCGTTTGTTCCAGTGGTGGTACGCTTACGAAGCCTATGCGCCGGGCGTGTTTGCGCGCGGCGGACTGATTGCCGCTGGTGGCGGGTTTTTGGGGGCGGTGGTCGCCGTGATCGGCTCGCTCTTGCGGGCGCGATCGAAGAAGCATCTGACAACTTATGGGTCGGCGCGCTGGGCCAGTGCGCATGATGTCCGCAAGGCCGGACTTCTGGTCGAGGATGGTGTCTTTCTCGGGCGCTGGAAATCCGCCTATCTGCGCCATGACGGCCCGGAACATGTCATGGCCTTCGCGCCGACCCGCTCCGGCAAGGGCGTGGGGCTCGTTGTGCCAACCCTTCTCGGCTGGACCGGCAGCGCGGTCATTCATGACATCAAGGGCGAGAACTGGGACCTGACCTCAGGCTGGCGGTCACGCTTTTCCCATTGCCTGCGCTTTGAGCCGACGGATACAGGTTCGGTTCGGTTCAATCCGCTCATGGAGGTGAGGCGCGGCGACAATGAAGTGCGCGACGTGCAGAACATCGCCGACATCCTGGTCGATCCCGAGGGCTCGCTGGAACGCCGCAATCACTGGGAGAAGACCGGGCATGCGCTCCTGGTCGGTGTCATCCTGCACGTGCTCTATGCCGAAACAGACAAGACGCTGGCCGGTTGTGCGCGGTTTCTGTCTGACCCGGACCGCAGCTTCGAGGCGACCCTGTCCGCCATGATGAATACCCCACATCTGGGCAGCGCGGTGCACCCGATCGTCGCGCAGGCTGCCCGCGAACTCCTGAACAAGTCCGAGAATGAGCGATCCGGCGTACTTTCCACCGCCATGAGTTTTCTGGGGCTGTACCGCGACCCGGTCATTGCCAGCGCCACCAGCGCCAGTGACTGGCGGATCGCCGATCTGATCGAGGGCAAGCGGCCATGCTCGCTCTATCTGGTCATCCCGCCATCAGACATTTCACGGACAAAACCGCTGGTGCGGCTGATCCTCAATCAGATCGGACGCAGGCTGACCGAGGACCTGCCACGCAAGGGAGAGCGGCGTCGCAAAGTGTTGCTGATGCTGGACGAGTTTCCGGCGCTCGGGCGGCTCGATTTCTTCGAGAGCGCGCTCGCCTTCATGGCGGGCTATGGCATGCGCGCCTATCTGATCGCCCAGTCCCTGAACCAGATCGAAAAGGCCTATGGGCCAAACAATGCCATTCTCGACAATTGCCATGTGCGCATCGCCTTTGCGACCAATGATGAGCGCACAGCGAAACGAATTTCCGACGCCCTCGGAACAACCACCCAGCAACGCGCCCAGCGCAACTATGCCGGCCACCGCCTCGCGCCCTGGCTCTCCCACGTCATGGTCTCGGCCCAGGAAACCCAGCGGCCCCTTCTGACGCCGGGCGAGGTGATGCAGCTGCCCTCTGACGAAGAACTCGTCATGGTCTCCGGCGCGCGGCCCTTGAAGGCGAAGAAACTCCGCTATTTCGAAGACCGGAATTTCACCGCGCGGGTTCTGCCGCCGCCAACCAATCCGTTTCTTCCGGAGAGGCGGGGTCATGACTGGGATGGCGTATTGGCCAGCGTGGAGCCTGTGCCGCCAACTGTCAGCCCGACCGGGTCAGACGAGGGCGGACTGCAACACAGCCAGACGCCGAGCCTCGATCCGCCAGAAAAAGAAACGCCCGCACGCGAGGAGGTGCCTGACCTGCCGAAAGAGGATGGGGAACTTGATGCGGCAGCTGTGAAATCCCTCAAGCCAGCCCAGCGCGCCCTTGGCATGGACCGCGCGGACGGCGACTTCTTTCCGAAATTCTGATCATGAAGCCACGCGTCAATATCCGCCTCTCCCATGAGTTGCATCGCAAGCTGGACGAGATGGTCCTTGCGCCCGGCGCAACAAAATCCGCGATCATGGAAGATGCGCTACGGGCCTATCTCGATCCGCAGCGGACCGCGGCGCGCGATGACATTCTGTTGCAGCGCCTCGACCGGATCGAGGCGCGCCAGAACGCCATGGAGCGAGACCTCGCCCTATGCCTAGAAACCCTCGGCCAGTTCGTCCTTTACTGGCTCACTCGGACAGACCCGATCCCAGAAGCCGAACGTGACGCCGCCCAGCTCCTCGGCCAGCGCCGTTTTGAATTCTTCATCGATCAGGTCGCCAGGCGCGTGGCCTCGGATGAACCGCTATCGAAGCGGGCTTTGTCTGCCTCGGCTGCCGACGACCTTAATGATTGAGTTTTGACGCATACAGCGCATTTTCCAGGGCTATTGAGTGATATCCGACGCATTAGTGCTGCATCTTTTATGCAGCCCTTAGACGGCCCGATCTTGCAAGACCTCTCGATCCGTTCCGACCGTTTGCGACTTTCCCAGCTATCAGAAACTGGCGTTAAATCAGAGGATTGGACCTGTCAGCAACTACAGGAGCCTTTCCCCCGATGTCCGCACCCGCCCGAACGCTTGAGACCGACCAACGACGCGTATCCATGCTGCGGTCTGCCTGCGAAGGCGCGGTGCGGGCAGCGCTGGAAGCTGACGACGTCATCGAAATCCTCGCCAACCCTGACGGCTCGATCTGGATCGAGCGGGCGGGGCGAGGGGTCGAGGTCAGTCCCGAAATCATTTCAGCCACCGCGCGCGAACGGATCATCCGCCTTGTCGCGAGCAGCATAGGCGAGGCCTTTGATCGGTCCGCCCCGATTGTTTCTGCCGAACTCCCAGGTAGCGGCGAGCGGTTTGAGGGGCTTCTCCCACCTGTCTCGACCAGCCCATGCTTTTCGATCCGCAAGCCTGCGACAACGCCGTTTGAACTCGGTGACTATGTCACCCAGGGCGTGCTCGCGCCTGCGCTGGCTACGGCGCTGAAAGACGCGATTGCGAGTCATGCGAACATATTGATCGCGGGCGGCACGTCCTCCGGCAAGACGACCTTCACCAACGCGCTGCTCGCCGAACCCTCCCTGCGTGGTGACCGCATCGTCATCCTCGAAGACACGCGCGAGCTTCGCTGCGCCGCGCCCAATGTGGTGCAGCTTCGCACCCATCGCGGCAGCACCAGCCTGCAGGACCTTGTGCGCTCGACGCTGCGGCTGCGGCCAGACCGGATCATTGTCGGCGAGGTGCGCGGGGCTGAAGCACTCGACCTGCTAAAAGCCTGGAACACCGGCCATCCGGGCGGGATCACGACGCTGCACGCCAACTCGGCACACGGCGCGCTGGCGCGGCTTGAACAGTTGACACTGGAAGCCACACCGCGCGCGCCCTTCGACCTCATCGCTGAAGCGATTGACGTGGTCGTGTTCATGAGCCGCGCAGGCGGCCAGCGCCGCGTTGAAGAGGCGCTACGCGTCACAGGTTTTGACGGCGAGGGGTATCAGACCGCCCCGCTCGTCTCCCGTTCCCTGTCCCTCGTCCAACATGGAGAAACCCAATGACGCTCTATAATCACCTCCAGACGGTGAACCGAACGGTCCAGGTCGCGGCCTGTATCGGTATCGGCCTCATGATCGCCGGTCCGGCCCATGCAGCAGGCTCCGGCATGCCCTGGGAAGGCCCGCTCGATCAGATCCTGACCTCGATTGAGGGTCCGGTCGCGCGCATCGTTGCGGTGATCATCATCACGATTACCGGCCTGACGCTGGCCTTTGGCGAGACCTCCGGCGGCATGCGCAAGCTGATCCAGATCGTATTCGGGCTGTCCATCGCCTTTGCCGCGACAAGCTTCTTCCTGACCTTCTTCAGCTTCGGCGGCGGAGCGCTCATCTGATGTCTGCCGAAGGCTATGAGATCCCGCTCCACCGGTCCCTGACCGAGCCGATCCTGATGGCGGGCGCGCCGCGCACGGCCGCCATCGCCATCGGGACGCTCGCTGCCGCGGTGGGCCTTGGCCTGCAGCTCTGGATACCGGGCCTCGTGCTCTGGGCCGTCGGGCATTCGGCAGCGGTGTTCATGGCCAGAAGCGATCCGGATTTCATGGCCGTCGCGGGCCGCTCGACGCGCCACAAGGAGCATCTGACATGCTGAACCTCAAAGAATACGCAGAAACCCCGGTCCTCCTCGCGGATTACCTGCCCTGGGCCTGTCTCGTCGCGCCGGGCGTGGTGCTCAACAAGGATGGCAGTTTCCAGACGACATTCAAATATCGCGGCCCTGACCTCGAAAGCTCCACCGAGGAAGAACTCGTTTCGATCAATGCCCGTGTGAACAATGTGCTTCGCCGGTTCGGCTCGGGCTGGGCGCTCTTCTTCGAAGCGCAGCGCCATGACGTGCATGACTATCCGGAGGCGGAGTTCCCCGATGCGCTGTCCTGGCTTGTCGATCAGGAACGGGCATTACAAGCCGAAGAATCCGGAACCCGCTTTGAGAGTGCTTACTTCCTGACCCTGCTCTGGCTGCCGCCCGCCGACGCCACAGGCCGTGCCGAAAAGGCCCTGATCCAGCGTGCCGAAACGGAAGACGCCGCGACCTGGCGTCACCGGCTGGAGACCTTCCAGCAGCATGCGTCTCGCGTTTTCGATCTCCTCTCCACCTGCCTCGCCGAGATCGCAAAGCTCACTGACGACGAGACGCTGACCTATCTGCATTCGACGATATCGACCAAGCGCCATCCTGTGGTGACGCCGGAACTGCCCGTCTTCCTCGACGCCATACTTGCCGATGAACCCTTCGCCGGCGGGCTCGAACCCATGATCGGCGAGGCTCACCTTCGCACACTGACCATTCTCGGCTTCCCGGCCTCGACCCTGCCGGGCATTCTTGATGAGCTCAATCGCCAAGGGTTTGCCTATCGCTGGGCGACCCGGTTCATCGCCATGGACAAGGCGCAGGCCGAGAAGGTGCTCGGCAAAAAGCGCCGCCACTGGTTCGCCAAGCGCAAATCCATCGGCACGGTGCTGCGCGAGACAATGTTCAACGAGCCCGCCGCGCTCGTTGACAATGACGCCGACAACAAGGCCGCCGATGCCGATGCGGCGCTGCAGGAGCTTGGCAGTGATCTTGTTTCCTATGGCTATGTCACCACGACCATCACGGTTGCCGATCCCGACCGGCGGGCGGTTGACGAGCACATCCGCGTGGCCGAGCGCATCGTCAATGGCCGCGGCTTTACAGCGATCCGCGAGACCCTCAATGCCGTGGATGCCTGGCTCGGCTCATTGCCCGGTCACCCCTATGCCAATGTCCGCCAGCCGATCCTGCACACGCTGAACCTTGCCCATATGGTGCCGCTCTCGGCGGTCTGGGCGGGCGAGGAGACGAACCGGCACCTGGGCGCCCCCGCGCTCATTCAGGCGCAGACCGACGGCACAACACCGTTCCGCCTAAATCTCCACATTGGCGATGTTGGTCATACGCTTGTCGTCGGTCCCACCGGCGCGGGCAAGTCCGTGCTCCTGTCCCTGCTCGCCCTGCAATGGAAGCGCTACACAAACGCCCAGGTCTTCATCTTCGACAAGGGCCGGTCCGCGCGCGCTGCAACGCTTTGCATGGGCGGCGCGCATATCGACCTTGGCAGTTCGAACGCCCCAAGCCTCCAGCCCCTGAAGGACATCGACACCGAACATGGCGCGAGTTTCGCCGCTGACTGGCTGACAGGTCTCTGCACAAATGAAGGCGTCAGCATGACGCCGGACCTGAAAGCCCGGCTCTGGGAAGCGATCCAGTCTCTCAGCTCAGCGCCTGAAAACGAACGCACGCTGACAGGCCTCAGCCTGATGCTGCAGGACGACACGCTCAAATCGGCGCTCCACCCGTTCACGCTGGAAGGCCCGCATGGCCGCCTTCTCGATGCCGATCAGGAGAGCCTCGCCCTCGCCGATACAGTCTGTTTCGAGATGGAAGAGCTGATGCACGCGAAAGGCGCGGTCGCCCCCGTCATCACTTACCTGTTCCACCGACTTGAAGCCCGGTTCACCGGCAAACCAACGCTGCTCATCCTAGATGAAGCCTGGCTGTTCCTCGATGATCCGATGTTCGCGGCGCGCATTCGCGAATGGCTCAAAACCCTGCGCAAGAAGAACGTGTCTGTCGTGTTCGCAACACAAAGCCTGGCCGACATCGCGAACTCAAGCATCGCGCCTGCACTCGTCGAGTCCTGTCCGACACGGATCTTCCTCCCGAATGAACGCGCGCAGGAACCGCAATCGAAAGAGACCTATGAGCGCTTCGGACTCAATACCCGCCAGATCGAACTGATCTCAAGAGCCACGCCCAAGCGCGATTATTATTACCAGTCGCCGCTGGCCGCGCGCGTCTTCGATCTTGGCCTCGGCCCCATCGCCCTCTCAGTTTGCGGCGCGTCATCGCCGGAAGACCAGGCCCGCATGGATCGCATCTGGGCCGAGACGGAAGGCGACGGCTTTGCCGCCTGCTGGCTCATCGAGAAAGGCCTGCCCTGGGCGGCGGAATTGCTCGCCCGCTGGCCCGGCGATGCGCCGGAACCCGAGGCGAAAACTTCCTTCCATCCCGCCCAATTCCTCGCCGCCGAATAGGAGCCCCCGATGAAATGTTTCCTTGCCTCCGCCCTCATCTGCGCCGCGCCGCTTTCCATCCTCATCGCACCACCCGCAACCGCCCAATGGACGGTCTACGACCCCGCCAACCATATCCAGAACATCTACCAGGCCATCCGCTCGCTTCAGGAGGTGAACCAGCAGATCCAGCAACTCACCCATGAAATTGAGATGCTGGAGAACATGGCCCGCGATCTCGAAGCCCTGCCGGACAGTATCGCCGACGACATATTGCGCCGTATGCGCCGCATCGAATACCTGATGCGCGAAGCCGAAGGCATCGGCTACCGCGTCGAAGAAATCGAGCGCGAGTATGAAGAGGTCTACCCGGAAGACTATGGCGCCGAACCGCCGCGTCAGGCCGTCCTCGTCGAAGAGGCCCGCGCCCGCTGGCGTCAGTCCCGCACGGCTTACCGGGAAAGCCTCACCGTCACGGCGCAGGTCGTCTCAACCGCGCGCGCTGACAGTGACAGCCTCGACCGGCTGATCGCAGACAGCCAGTCCGCCGTCGGCAATCTCCAGGTCGCGCAGGCGGGCAATCAGATCGAGGCCCTGCAGACTGAGCAGCTGATGCAGATGGAAGCGATGATGGCGGCCCATTACCGCGCCGAGGCGCTGGAGCGCGCCCGCCAACTCGCCGAGGCCGAACGTGGCCGCGCCCGTACCCGGGCCTTTCTCGGAGAGTAGCGGGCCATGGACGTGATCGACACCTTCCTCGCGACCTTTATCGCTTACATAGACAGCGGGTTCGGCCTGCTGGCGGGCGATGTCGCTTACCTGTCGACCACGCTCATCGCCATCGACATCACCCTGGCGGGCCTGTTCTGGGCGCTGTCTCAGAACACCGACGTCATCGCGGGGCTCCTCAAAAAGGTGCTCTATGTCGGTTTCTTCGCCTTCGTGATCGGCAACTTTTCGCTCCTTGCAGGCATCGTCTTCGACAGTTTCGCCGAACTCGGCGTGACCGCAGGCGGCGGCACGATGACCGCCGATGATCTCCTGCGCCCCGGCTTCATCGCCAGTGTCGGCCTCGATGCCGGTCAGCCGCTTCTGGAAGAGATCGGCGACATGCTGGGGCCAATCTCTTTCTTCCATAACTTCATCATGATCGCGGTGATGTTCATCGCCTGGGCCATCATCATGGTCGCCTTCTTCGTGCTCGCCGTGCAGCTCTTCATCACGATCCTGGAGTTCAAGCTGACGACGCTGGCCGGGTTCGTGCTCGTGCCGTTCGCGCTCTGGAACAAGACGACGTTTCTGGCTGAACGCGTGCTCGGCAATGTCATCACCTCCGGCATCAAGCTCATGGTGCTCGCCGTCATCATCGGTATCGGCTCGACGCTCTTCTCGTCTGTCACCGACGCATTCCGCACCGGCGATGATGTCACGCTCGCTCAGGTCATGGGCACGGTGCTGGCCGCGATTGTCTTCTTCTGGATGGGCATCTTTGCGCCCGGCATTGCCTCCGGCCTCATTACCGGCGCGCCGCAGCTTGGCGCAGGCTCCGCTGCAGGCGCGGCGGCCGGTGTCGCTGCCGGGACGTATGTCGCCGGGATGGGCGGGCGCGCCGCCGTCGGCGCTGTGGCAGGCGGTGCTTCAAGCGCCGTCAAGGCCGGTGCGAGCATGGCGGGCGCGGCGCGCACCTCCTATACGCTGGGCTCTGTCGCCTCCGGCGCATCCGGCGCGGCGGGTGTCGCCGCAGGCCTTGCCGGTGTCGCCCGCGCTGGCGGGGACGCCATGCGCCGCGCAGCAAGCCGTCCCGCCCAGTCCATGCGTGAGGCCTACCAGCGCGGCAGTCAAGGCGCCTGGCGCGCCACCGGCGGTTCGCCGACCGCATCCATGCAAAACCCTGCCTCCGCATCATCCTCTGCCCAAAGCCCCGGCTGGGCGCGGCGCATGCAGACCAGCCAGCGCATGGGACAGGCAGGGCAGATGGCCGCGCACTCGATCCGCGACGGTGATCGCGGCGCTTCGGGCGCGAACCCCACCCTCAAAGACAAGGACGATTAGACAATGGCTTTCAGGCGATCTTCCTCCAGCTATGGGCCAAGCCCGTTCCCCGAAACGCCTTATCAGAAGGCCGGACAGGTATGGGACGAAAGAATTGGTTCCGCCCGCGTGCAGGCGAAAAACTGGCGGCTCATGGCGATCGGCTGTCTCGGGCTTTGCTTCGTCACCTCCGGCGCGCTGGTCTGGCGCTCGATGCAGTCCACCGTCACGCCCTATGTCGTGGAAGTCGATGAGACCGGCGCGGCCCGCGCCGTTGCTCCGGCGACGGAACGCTATACGCCGACCGATGCCCAGATCGCCCATCACCTTGCCAACTTCATTGAACATGTCCGGGGCCTTTCCGTCGATCCTGTCGTCGTGCGCGAGAACTGGCTGCGTGCCTATGACTTCGTGACTGACCGCGCCGCGACCACGCTCAACGAATACGCCTCGGCCAATGATCCCTTCGCCGATGTCGGCCGCAAGTCCCGCACCGTGGATGTGGTCAGCGTGGTGCGCGTCTCGGACGACAGCTTCCAGGCCCGCTGGATCGAGAAGACCTATGAGAATGGCGCGCTGGTCCGTGCCCAAAGGTTCACCGGCAATTTCACTCTCATCACCCAGCCGCCGACGGACGCAGAGACCCTGCGCGCCAATCCGCTCGGCCTTTATGTCCATGCCCTGAACTGGGGTCAGGACCTTGTCACAGGAGAATGATCCCCATGCTTCGTATTCTGCTTGCCACTTCGGCCCTCGCACTCACCACGGCCTGCGCCACGACGGAACTCGAACCGATTGATCCGGCGGCCTTTGTCGCGGCCACGCCCGTCGAGGACCGCGCCGACTATCCCGTCGAAATCGTCGAAACCGCCGTGGCACTTCCGCTGCCCGGCCAGATGATGCCAATCGGCGCGCGGGTCACCACCAATCCCGATGGCAGCGTCACGCGGACCTATACAAGGACCGTCAGCGCGCCCTCGGTTTCACCGGCAGAAGCGATAAGACAAGGCCGCACCAGCGCGCTGATCGAACCTTCGGTCGATGGATACGTCAACGCGATCCAAGTCTATCCTTATACCGAGGGCGCGCTCTACCGCCTCTATGCCAGTCCCGGTCAGGTCAGCGACATCGCGCTTCAGCCGGGCGAAGAGTTGGTGTCGGTCTCAGCGGGTGACACGGTCCGCTGGGTGGTCGGCGACACGATCTCAGGATCGGGCGCAACGGCCCGCGCCCATGTGCTGGTCAAGCCGATCTCATCCGGCATCCGCACAAACCTGATGATCGCCACCGACCGGCGCACCTATCACCTCGAACTGGAAAGTACCGAAGGCGGCTACATGGCCGCGCTCTCCTGGCGCTATCCGGCTGATGAACTCGCGGGCCTGACCGCCCGCAATGAACGCGCCATCGCACGCGACGCTGGCAGCATTGAACGCGGCCTTACCCTTGAAGGCCTCAACTTCGATTACCGGCTCTCCGGCGACAGCCCCGACTGGAAGCCGGTGCGGGTCTTCGATGATGGCCGTCAGGTGTTCATCCAGATGCCGGAGGACATTGCCACCACGGACATGCCGCCGCTCTTTGTTCTGGGCGCGGATGGCGACGCGGAACTCGTCAACTATCGCGTGCGCGGCAATTATTATGTCGTCGACCGGCTGTTCCGCGCGGCCGAGCTGCGCCTTGGCGAGCGCAATCAGACCGTTGTCCGCATCTCGCGCAATGAGCGCCGTCCGCCGCTGGCCGCGATCTTCGGGGGCTAGGAAGATGTCCGAGCCCATTCCCTTCGACGAGCATGCCGAGCGGCTGAAGATCCGCTCCAGCCCGAAGCCGGTTACACGGATCAATCGCAAGGTCCTGATGGTCGGCGCAGGCATTGGCGTGCTCGCCCTGTTCGCCGCCATGAGCATTGCCCTGAAGCCGCCAACTGCGGTCGACCCCGATGCCCGCCGCGAGCTTTACAACACGACCAACACACGCAAGCCCGAAGGCCTCTCCACACTCCCGACAAGCTATAGCGACATCGCGCCGGTCGAAGACCGCATAGCACGCCTTGGCCCGCCGCTGTCGGGCGATCTCGGCGCGACCATGCTGCGCGCTGAACGCGAGCTTGGCATCGAGCCTGAATACGTGACCCGCTTCGAAGACGATTTCCGCCCGAACCCGGCTGACGAGGCCGAACGCGCCCGGCGCATGCGCGAGGCAGCGCTCGCCGATGAAGCCGCCCGCGCGCCGGTCTTCTTCCGGCTCGACTCTCAGAGCGGCATGGCAAGCACCACCGGGGCTCGCCCCGCTTATCGCGACCCAGCACTTGATCTCGGCTCGGAGCTTCTTGCACTCGCGGCCCTGCCGCAAGGCGCACCGTCAGCGTTCGGTCAGCCCGCCGATACCAATCTCCAAAGCCGCAAGCTCGCCTTTGCGAGCGAGGGTTCTGCCAGCGACATCTACAATCCGCATGGGCTGCAGGACCCGGCCTCGCCTTATCAGGTGATGGCGGGCACGCTGATCCCGGCCTCGCTGGTCACCGGCATCAACTCGGACCTGCCCGGCACAATCGTCGCGCAGGTGACGCAGCCCGTTTATGACACCGTGACCGGGCAGTATCTCCTGATCCCGCAAGGCTCACGCCTCATCGGACGCTACCAGTCCGAAGTCTCATTCGGGCAGGACCGGGCTCTGGTGACCTGGGACAGGATCATCTTCCCTGACGGGTCCTCCATCCTCATCTCTGCGCCCGGCGCGGACGCGCAGGGCTTTGCAGGCCTCTCAGACAGAACCGATCATCACTGGGATCGCGTGTTTGTCGCGGCCGGTCTTGCGACCATCCTCGGCGTCGGGGCCGAACTCGGCGCAGACGGCGACGGCGATCTCGAACGCGCCATCCGCCGCGGCACGACGGACACCATCAACCAAGCCGGTCAGCGCGTGGTTGAGCGCAACCTTGGCATCCAGCCGACCATCCGCGTGCGCCCCGGCTGGCCGGTGCGTGTGGTCGTCACCCGCGATCTCATCCTCAGACCCCATCCCCAAGGAGCCACACGATGACCCTTCGTCTCGACAAATTACCCGACCGCACGCCGGTGCGCATGAGCCTCTCGGTTGATCCCGACCTCGCCAGCGCGCTCAGCGACTATGCCGAAATCTACCGCCAGACCTATGGCGCGGAGGAAAAGCCCGAAGCGCTGATCCCCGCCATGATCGAAAGCTTCCTGGCTTCAGATGCCGGGTTCAAGCGGGCGCGCCGCGCCCTTCATTCCAATGCCAGCAAGGAGACCTAAACCAATGGCACAGATCGGCACGTTCACCCTGAAGGATGGCAGCTATACCGGCACCATCCGCACCATGACCATCAACGTCAAAGCCCAGCTTGTCCCCAACAGTGACAAGACCTCAGAGGGCGCGCCCGACTTCCGGCTCTATGCCGGCGGGGCAGAACTCGGCGCGGCCTGGCGTCAGGAAAGCAAGGACGGCGAGACGCCCTACCTCGCCGTCAAACTTGATGATCCGAGCTTCGCCAGCCCGATGCGCGCGGCCTTCTTCGAGAATGAGAAGGACGGCACCGGCGTCATGATCTGGAACCGGGCGAAAGCTAGCTGAGCAGCCGTGCGCTGGCGGCGTTAGCCATCAAATGAAACCGAAGCCATAAACACCTCAAAACAAATCAATATTTTTTTGGTTTCATCTGCGGCCTCGCTGCCTCGGCGGACTTGCTTGCAGCCTGGAGGTCTGCGACGAGCTTCTCCAGTGCTGCGATGTCAGCCGTAAAATCATCCGGTTGAGGAATGCCTACAGTATCTGAGGCTGGATTATCATGGCTGTAGGTGTTGGCGCGCGTCATGCCTTCATGGAACCGGATCGCGAGCGCGTCCGACAAGGTGACATAGCGGAGTTCCTGCGTCTTGATAACGTCGGTGCCTCGGCGCACGATATCCCTGAAAATTACCTCTTCGACAACACGCTCATAAGTATCCCGCAAGCGGCCATAAAGGTTCTTCACTTGGTACTCGTAATCGGCCGGACTCGTGGTGAGCAATTTGGGTAGTGGTGCAAAGTCGTTCTTGAGTTTGCCGATACGCTTTGAAACGTTGAGGCCTTTCCAAATCATGCCGGCGGGATCAATCTTTCCTGCAGCCTCTTTATCCCCGAAAAGCGCAATCGTTACTGGCTCAATACCCTTGTTCTCGGCAGCACCGCACAATTCGTTGAAAAAGATAATATCATGGGTGAACACGATCACCTGCCGTTGACATGCTTCTTCGGCGAGGCGTTCTGCAACGCGCGCGCTCCGGTCGCGGTCGAGCGATGATACTGGGTCGTCGACGATTATCGGTCCAGACCCCTCGGTCAAAGCTACTTCCGTGAGAAAGCCAGCTAGCGCGAGTGCCCGCTGCTCTCCTTCGCTGAGAATTTCCGAAGTAACCTTGGTAAGTTTTGTCTGTGGATCGACTTCGAATTCGGCTTTGGTCTGACCGCTCTTGCGCGAAAGTCCGACTTTGAGGTGCATGATGTCGAACCGCCCGCGCTCGTCGTCGAAACGCGTCACCACCGCATTTGTGAGATGCGAATCGACCAACTCGTTTGCGCGCCGCGTGATCCCCGTAGTCTGTAGTTCGGCCGACGCTTTTTCGAAAGCTGCGTCAGTTTCAAGGAGATCCCGCCGCGTGACCAACTTTTCCCGGTTGGCCGCAAGTATCTTCTTGTCTTCAAGTTCGGCCTTTTCGCTGGCGAGCCTCTCGCGCTCCTGCGCCTCGCCAGCCTTGACACGCTTGTCCTTTTCGTCGCCGAGGTTTCGAGCTAATTCTTTCAACTCGGCATGCGGCGAGACAAGCGCCGAAACGGGCGCACTGTCGTCGCCTGTCAACCGCGCAGCGGCCTCTTCGCGCCGCTGGGTCGCTGACACCTGAAAACATGATAGGGCATCGGCGAGTTTCGGGTCGCGCTGACGAATCTGCTCGACCCGTTCCGAAAATCCGTCCGCGCTCAGATGCGTCAGAGCCGGCAGTGTGTCGGCAGCATCGGAGACGGCCTTCTCTGCCTTTGCGGCAGCCACATCGAGGGTATCGTCGATGTAATTCTTAAATCTCTGCATTCGCTCGGTGCCAGCGGGAAGCAGCGGCTGCTGGCAAAGCACGCAACTTGCCGCTTCAGTGACCGGGAAGTCTGCGCCGACATACGCCTCTTTGACAGAATAATCGCGCGCTGCGGCCCATAGAGCGCGCCAACTCTCGCTTCCTACGCCGGGAAGTGGTTCATCTGTAAACAGAGCGCTTGCCGAGAGCTGCGCTGTCTGGCGTGCAGTGACGGCGCTTTTCCACAAGGTTGTGAATCCGGTCAGGGCCGAGTCTGAGAAAGCAGTCGCAGCGATTTCGCACTCGCTTGCGACCGCCTGTACCCAGCCGATGAGAGAGGTCAGGTCGGCGACCGCCGCTGCACTTGCCGATAGGATCGCGATGACCTCGTCGAGCCGCTCTTGATCTGCAGTCGAAAATGTTGCCGCCACTTCAATCGCATTGTCGGATGAGTCTTTATTGAGTGCTTTGTCAAACAGCTGGCTCTTTGTTTCTCGCTGGATGGGGAACATGATCGTCGTTAGACTGACCTTGTTTCCGACCGTTGTCTCTCGCTCTGCGTCGAAGTTTTCTTTGAGCTTAAGGCAAGCTCCGTTGAGTCGATGAGGTAAGGCGAGACCGAAGGGCAGATATCGAATCTGGTTGCCGCTATCGACATAAATCTGCGCGGAAAGTGTGTCGAACACAGAAATTTGCGAGAGTTCGGGTGCTGCCGTCATCCCTGTCGTCCAAGGGATCGGCGTTTCCCCATTGCCCGTATCAATGATTATATTGGCTGACTGCGGATCAGTGCCGCCGCCGTAAACATCAGAAAGAACCTTGAGTTTGGCGGGATTTTCCACCCGCGTGCGGCACGCCGTGCGCAATATGCGAACGAACCCGCTTTTGCCGCTGCCGTTTCGACCGTAGACCACTGTCAATGCGTTTGGACAAAACTCAAGCTCAGCATTCGCTGCCAGTCGATTGACATTCTGAACATTGCTAATTTTTTTGAGGGTGACAGGAGTTCTATTTGCACCGCCAAAATGAGATTTGTTAAAGGGGACCGCCGAAGGTGCAGGCGTTTCCAACTTGAAACCAGCTTCATCTTTGATCATTGCCATCAGATCGGCGAAATCATTGTCAGTAAGTTGATCACTTATAGCCAAGCGTCGTAAAGCGTCTTGTCTCCATGGGGACAGCTTCTGTGACCAAGCTTCGATGTCGTCAATTGGCTCCTTCAATTTCTACCCCTTGCAGTTTCAACATTATATGGAAGTTCGACCTGTCTCAGGTTCAGAATGATTCGCTGCATATCAATCGTATTCAGCTTATCCCGGACCTTAATCTGTCTTTGGGTTGAGTTGATTTCCGCCGTCATTAACTAATGCTTCTCTCTTCAATGGCGCTGCCTGTGAGACCTTTGCGAACATAGAATCCGTTCGGAATAGCTTCCTGGACAAGCGGGACGTGCGAAATCAGGCCGACGGCCCGCGAGTTTTTCACCAGACTGTTTAGGACGTTCAGGACCTGATCGAGGGTGCCTGAACCGTTCTCGGTGTCGAGGCTTCCGAATCCCTCATCGATGAAGATCGTATCGAGGCGGACTTTGCCGCTTGCAGATTCGACAACATCAGCAAGCCCCAGCGCGAGGGCGAGCGCCGCGATGAACGTCTCGCCGCCGGATAGGGTGTCCGTTCCTCTCGACTTTCCCGTGTGCACATCAAAGGCCTGGATGCCGAGGCCGCGGCTACCACGACCACCCTCGGTGTCACGTTCGAGCTGGTAACGAGAAGATGTCATCGGACCAAGCCGGAGATTGGCGGCTTCGAGCACGCGGTCGAACATGGCCCCGATCGCATAGGTTTCCAGCTTAAGGCTTAGCGGATTATCGCCATTCGTGAGCGCCGCGATCTTGCGGAGGGGGCCAGATTCAGCTTCGGCCTTGTCCAGTTTGCGCATCGTGTCTTCGAGACTTTGCCTCAGCTTCTCCAGCTGACCGACACGGTTGCTGGCAGCGATCCGATCTTCCGTTGCTTTGGTCAGGGCGGCTAGGGCGGTTTCATGAGCTTCCTTTACCACGGGAAGATCCGGGCGCGTCAGATCGCCAATCGCCGAGGCCGCAGCGTTTGCGGCACCCTGCGCCTCGTTCAACTCAGTCTCGTACCTTCTGACAGCTTCACTGTCTGAATCGATCGTCGCGATAGCGGGTTTGAGAGACTGGTATACTTCCTCCGTGAGCCCTTGCTCAGACAGACGCGTGCGGAACGTCGCTTCCGCTTTTTCGAGCCGGAGTTTGCAAGTGGCTACCGATTCCTCAGCGCCCTTACGCGCGGCATCGGCGGAGAGGACGGCCTCGCGGGCCGCCTTGAGCACGGCTTCGGCCTTGTCTTTCGCTTCGACCAGTGCGGTCAGTATACGCGACGTCTCATCCATGGCGGACGTGACAGCGCTCTGCGTGCGGAGCGCTTCGGGGACAGCCTCGAGTTTTCCATCGCGGGCGGCTCTGGCTTCGGTCGCAGCGTTGCGGCATTTATCCGCTTCACTGCGGAGGCGTTCGGTCTCGGTTTCTTGGGTTTCAATCTGCTCGTCGAGCGCTTCGATAGCCGCCTCGACTTCCTCAAGATTGACGGCGGGGCCCAGTGCTCCGAGGTCAGCCTCAATCTGTCTGACGTTCTCGAGAATCGCCGCGAGCGTGTCTGTCGGCTGTTCCAGTGATGAGAGAGTTTCCTCACGGGCCTCGAGCGTGGCTTTCAGCCCGGCTAGCTTTTCACTGGCCTCGCGGGCAGCGCGTGCAGCCGTTTCAAACCGGTCGCGGGCTTCGCGGAAGGCCTGATCACGCCCCGCATTCTCGATATCGCCCGTGGCGGGTTTCGGATGGTCGGTCGATCCGCACACAGGACAGGGCGCATCTTTTTCCAGCTTGGTTGCGAGATGCAGGGCTTGCGCGGCGGCCAGGGCTTGCTCCGCTGCTGCATAGGCGGCGCGCGCCTCGGTTTCATGTTCTAGCGCCTTGGCTGAGGCTGCGCTTTCTTTTTCAAACGCCGCTTTCGCCGACCGGGCCGCCGCTTCTGCTTTCCCGTAGTCTTCGGCGGCTTTCTTCTGGGTCAGGAGATACGTTTGCGCTTTCATAAGCTCACCGCGTGCGCTCTCAGCGCTCCGGGCTGACTTGAGTGCGGTGGCGCGCTCTGCGCGAGTACTGCGCAATTGGTCGAGCCGATCTTTGCTCTTCCCGAACGCCGCTTGGGCTATCCGCTGCGCCTCGAGCGCCGCCTGCACGGCTTCGGCGCTGGCTGACGCTGCCTCAAGAACCCTGGCAAATCGCTCAAGATCATCCTTGCGTTTGCGCGCGGTTTCGATCTCGGGGGCTCTGGCCTCTTCTCTTGCCACAGCCTCGATGGCGTCTTTGACTTTTTGTTGGGCCTCGCTCTGCGCTTGTGTGGCTTCGGCGAGCTTTGTTTCGGCGTCCTTTACGTCTTCCCGCGCGGTGACGAGTTGCTCTTCCACATCCACAATCAGCCGGGCGCGCGCCGCCTGTTTCATCCGGTCAGCGATGGCGGCGAATTCCGCCTTGCGACCCATCAGGATGGTGAGCTTCGCCTGCGCCTGTGCCGATGCCACGAACTTGGCCTCAACCGCTTCGGCAGTCCGAAACGCGGTCTCCGCTGCCTGAGCCTGTTGCTTTGCTCCCGCTTCGACGACCGATCGCTCCTCAACCGCAGTTTGGGCTACGTTTATGCCGTCGAGCAGGGCGTCCGTGCTTTCGAACCCTTCGGCATTGAGCCGCGCGGCGCAGACCGCCCGTTCTTCGCGCACCTGCCGTTCGGCCTCAGCGGCCTTGTCCTTCAGGTCAGCCATCAGGGCCTGATAGAGCGAGACGTCGAACAGGTCCCGCAGGATCGTCACGCGTTCATTGGTTTTGGCGGACAAGAACTTCTCGAACCGGCCTTGCGGCAGCAGCACGATTTGCCGGAACTGTTCAGCGCCGTAACCGAGAAGCTCCGAAACGGCAGCATCGACATCGCGGACCTTCTTTTCCGCAATGATTTTGCCGCGTTTGTTAGCTGTGATCTCATCGAGGGCGAGCCCGGTTGCGTCGAACAGATGGGCTTCATGCGCGCTCTTGGTTTCACCTTCGCCGCGCTGTTTCGGGCGCATCTGGTCCGGCTGGCGAACCACCACGAAGCGCCGCTCGCCCACGTCGAAGACGAACTCGACTTCGGTCGCGACGTCAGCGGCGGCATGGTCTGAACGAAGGGAGGTGCGATCCTGTTCCGACTTCGACGCCTCGCCGAACAACGCGAAGGTCATTCCACTGAAGATTGTCGATTTGCCCGAACCGGTCTGTCCGTAGATGCCGAACAGACCTGCTTCAACGGCGTTGCGGAAATCGATGACTTCCCTGTTCGCATAGGGACCAAAGGCCTGGAGTGTGAGTCGGACCGGTCTCATTCCGCATCCTCCCTCTGCCGCAAGCGCGTGAGGGAAGCTTCAACAACGTCCTGTTCGGCATCCGTGATGTTTTCGAGACCGACTTCGCCGAGGAAGTTTCTGACCACGTCCGCTGGCTCAGCAGCGGTGACAGCCGGGCCGTCCACGGACTTCGTCTCAAGCGGGCGCTCATTGCGAACATAAACCAGCTCGCAGGCGTTCGGAAACACGTCCCTCAGGCGCTTCATGCCGTCGATGACGGGTACATCATCTGTCAGCTCCGCCTTGATGAAATCACTCGACGGATCGGAGAGTAGGAGTTCTGCATGTTTGCCGCGCAGAACCCGGGTACGCCTGATCGGCTTGAACGCCACGACCTCGACCGAAACCTGACCGGCCGCATCCATCTCGATCAGGCCCATCGATTTTTCCGAGTCGGCCTCGTCGAAGCCGAAGGCGAGAGGCGAGCCGGAATAACGAATGTGTTCCGCGCCTACCGACTGGGGTCGATGAAGATGCCCGAGGGCGACATAGTGCGCCCCGTCAAAAGCGGAGGTCCTGACCGTCTCTATGCCGCCAACCCGCGTCAGAGACCGCTCGCTTTCGCTGACCGAACCCCCGGTGACGAAGGCGTGCGCGACGATGATCCACCGCGCGCCTTCAGGAATCCGGGCGCGGGCGGCTGCGACTTGCGCCACCAGCACATCCTCGGGCGTATCAATGGTCTCGCTCTCAAAGCACTCGCGCGCCGCATACTCGTATGCGAACGGCAGCGCCGAGATTGCGACCGGGCCATGCTTGTCTGAGAGCAGAAGCGGTGCTTCCTCAGCACTGATCGCACCGCGGATGAGCCAGCGCGAGCGATCCGCCGCGATGGCGGAAAGGTCGATACGGTCCCCTGAGTCGTGATTGCCAGCGATCATGGCGACCGCGGCGGTGGTCTCGGATTTGATTCGTTGGAGAAACCCGTTGAACTGCCGCACCGCACTTTGCGGCGGCGACGCCCTGTCGAAGACATCGCCGGCGATGATCAGCGCATCGACGCCATTCGCCTTCACCGCCTCGACGATCTGGTCGAGCACCGCTGCGTGATCCTCCTCCAGGGAGATCCCGTTGAACTGACGACCGAGATGCAGGTCGGAGGTGTGCAGCAGCTTCATGACTTGTTCCGTATATTTTTTATACGTATACTTTTTTGATGTATAGGTTAACAGGAGTCAAGAGAGGACATTGGATGACGCTCGACGAGCTCAAACATGCCCAGAGACAGCGCCTATTGTTTCTCGACCGGTGCTTCACCTGGCGCGGCGTTGCGCGGCGGCGTGATCTCACTGAGCGATTCGGAATCTCGACGGCACAGGCCGCAAACGATTTTCGGGCCTACCTCGCTCTGATCACTCAGAACGCGCCGGAATATGACGCCCGCCTGAAAGCCTATGTTGCAGCGCGAGATCATCAGCCGATTGCGCCTTCTTCGATGCTGGACGTATTCGGCGTTCTCGACACGACCTCGGATGATGAGTTGCCCGCTGCGCTGCCCCGCGCAAAGCGGTGGCTGGACCCATACGTCGCGACCGTGCTTCACGACGCCATCTCGAACCATCGAAAAGTCAGAATCGCCTACACGTCGATGAGCTCTGGTGAAACGGCTCCGCAATGGGTCGCGCCAACACGGTTTATTTTCGATGGCGAGAGCATTCATTTCCGGGCCTACAGCTATAAACGCGGCGAGTACCGGAACTTTCATCCCGCCAGGATCGAACCTGAGAATGCGTTCCAAGCAGGAGAGATCGAGGCGCCTTTGCCTTTGGATTCCGAATGGCACACGCTGAGCATCATCTGGCTCAGGCCAAGCGCGCGGCTCAGCGCTGCGCAGGCCGCTGTGGTCAGGAGAGAGTATGGCTTCAGCGACGATCTCCTGAAAGTCGAAGTGCGCAAGGCACTCGAGTTCTATCTGGACCGGCGCTGGGGCCTGAATGAAGCGGGTGCGAGACTGGAACGCGTGCGTACGGAGCATCTTCCAATCGAAGCAGGTTGACTAGAATATTCCCGATCGGGAATTTTGTTCGAATGTCACGCGTTCTCGAAAGAAATCTTCCCGAACGGGAATGCAGATTCAAGCTCTATCGAGCTGTATGGGAACATCCATTAACGCAGCAGAGTGTCCAGGCTTGTCCGCTGCCCAGCGTGCTTTTCCGGATTCGTGTCTCGCAGTTTCAGGATGTTCTGCAGCTTCCACTGGACGGCGGGTAGGTCTGCCGCTGACGCTAAATCAATGGCGTCGAAGTCCGGTTCGCCTTCGACCAGCGTTCGCAGAAATTGCGCGGCATTGCCGGTCAGACGGGACTGGACGTCTTCAATTAGCCTGACCCGCTCGTGTTCCAGTTCAGCGACGCTGACCGCATCGACGGTCATGCCGGAAAACTCAACCTCGAAGACGTTTGTTAACGGTGCGAGGTTCGGATTCAACAATTCATGTGGCGGTCGGCTGGAGCTCGCGACATAGACGAGGAAGGCCCTGAAAAGATCATCCGTGATGCCCTCATTCTCGTAAAGCAGCTTCACGTCGAACAGATCGCGCGGGTGCTGACGGTCAAGCGCGGCATGGAGTTTTCCGGCATAGAGATCCTCGAACGCGACCAGTTTTGTCTCTGCGAACCCGAATTCGTCCTCGACCGTTGGTGTGACGCGTTTGGTTTCGGGCTCGAAGACCACGCCGCGTGTCACAGGGGAGGTTTCGACCTTCACGGTCGCAGACCCCCGCCGGAACAGGACGCGGGTTGCGCCGCCGCCACCGCCCGCGATCCGGGTTGCCGTCACGCCTCGCACCTTTGAACCCGCCTTGGCGATGCGGTCCATCGCGACGTCGATGTCCGCTAGCGACTGCACGCGGTCCTTGATCGGCAGGAAGGTGAGATCGACATCGACCGACAGGCGCGGCAGATCACGATAAAACAGGTTGATCGCCGTGCCGCCTTTCAGGGCGAAGTCTTCCTCTGTCGCCACCGCTGGCAGAAGATCGACCAGCAGCCGGACCTGATCCACATATCGCTCACGCGCCATGGCGCGCCTCACTTTGCGGCATCAGCTCCGGCGGCACGGAGATCGCGTAACGCGGATGAAACTGTCCCTTGTCAAAGAGGGCACGAGGTCCCGAGCCGAGGTCGAACCGCTCGGGCGAGAGATGTCGGCGCCAGGCATGGCCATGCTTGTCGGCAAAGACGAAGAAGAGCCGCTTGACCTTGATGCTGGTGCAGCACGCCAGCAGCTTCTCCAGACGGCGGGGGCGCGCGGAGGCGAGGCCTTCGAAGACCGTATCGACGATATGAACGCTCTCATGCTTGGGCAGCTCGTCCAGCAGTTCGAGGATGGCGCGTTCCGGCGTTGAACATTTCAGTGGGCCAACCGGGGAGTCGACATCCGTCGTTTCCTCATCAGCGTGCATGTCGAACAGTTTGGTGCTGCGCAGCCGGTAGCGGCCAGCCTCATCCAGCCGCTTGAGCCAGGTCGGATGCGCTTCGCCATAGAGGTGGACATCCTGATCGCCGCGCAGCGGCAGATAATGGGCGAACCCCTGCAGCTCCAGCGCGGTCCGTCCGCCGACGACCGATGAATAGTCCATGACGTGCTGCAGCGAGCGTACGACGAGTTGCCAGTCTGCGCTGCGAGCGTCAGCCTTCGGGCGTCGGTAGAGGCCGCGCACGACCGGTTCGAGCCAGCCGCTGTCTATGTATTTGTGGGCGAGCATGCGCGTGATGCCATGACGCTGCAGTGTCTGCGTATCGACCAGCCGACCTGGCAGGACGGTCTCCAGCAGCCATTTTAGCTTTGTCTCGTTTTGTCGCCTCATGGGATACAAAATAGACAATTTTCGAAACTTGGCAAGCAGATAGTTTTGAGCGCAGCTTACTTGGTATACCTTGGGGATACGAAATTCATTGAACTCGAAACACGCCGGGTCGAACAAACATGCCAGCACACCCGCCATCACTCACGGCCTTCGAGCGCGTTCATGACGGCGAGGCCGACGCTCTTGGCGGCCTCCATCGCATGACGATCCGACAAATGGGCATAGCGCTGCGTGGTCTCAGGACGGCTATGCCCGAGCAGTGTACCGATGATCGGAAGCGACAGGCCGTTGGCCAGAGCAAAACTCGCAAAGCTGTGCCGAAGATCGTGCTTCCGGACATCCGGCAGGCCCGCTTCCTCGCGCACCAGTCTCCAGACCGCCTGCGTCCCGCAATAAGGACCTGTGCCCGCATTATTGAGAAAGACCCAGGTCGGGTGCAGTCGCGGCAAAGCCTTGAGAATATCCAGGACTTGCGGCGAGATCGGCCGGATCGACCGGCCTGACTTGGTCTCTTCAAACCGGAAGAAGGAGCGGTCGAAATCGATCTCAGACCATTTCAGCTCTTCGATCTCTTTGGTCCGCGCGCCCGTCATCAGCAGCAGGCGGATAATTGTGATGCCAGTCACACGACGATCCATATGTTCCCACTCATCAAGGCATTTACCGAGACGGTGGGCCTCAGCCACAGAGAGGTAGCGTTCCTTCTTGCCATCCGGCGCGAGCCTGAGATTGGCCGCAACATTCTGATCCACGAAGCCGATATCTTTCATATAGGCGAGGACGCTCTTGAAGCTGACCATTGTCCGCTTCGCTGTCCCGGTCCCGCCCGTGGCGCGGCGCACCCCATGCTTCTTCGTCTTCTGAACCACAGCTGTCCGGCCAGCGGTGATATCGTCACGCAGCAACTCGACATCCCGGCGTGTCAGTTCACGAAGCTTCTTGTTGCCGATTGCAGGGATGAGGTGAGCATCCATCCGGCTCATCTCATTCCGGATGTTACGCGGGTCTCTGGCTTTGCCTGTTCGCCGGTTGCGGTGCGCCGCTTCGGCGTGCCAGATCTCGATGGCTTTTGCGACGGTGATGTCTGCTTTGGCCTTGGCGGCAGCGTCAATCTCTTCCCGGCGATCCTCACCGAGGCGGGCATTGGCAAGATAGACCTGAGCCTCCTTGCGCGCCATCTCGCACGTCATCGTATTGGAGGCGGCAATGCTCACCCGTCTCTGTTTTGCGCCGCGCCCGACACCAACCCGATAGGACACGATGTAGGCCTTGCGTCCATTCGCTGCGACCCTGAGACCAAAGCCGGGAAGCTCCAGGTCCCAGATAATGTAGGGCGACGTTTTCGGCGCGGCCAAATCGACGACACGCTTCGTAATCTTGACCTTTTTTCCTGTTTTTGACATCCAATCCTCCGGTTTGTCCGGTGGCGACTGGGTTTCCTGACTTTTGAGTCAGCACGGAGTCGGACAAATAAATCCAAAAACTCCAGCAACTGCGGGCCATTGAGCCCGAATTTGAGTCAGCACCATGTCAGCACCGCGAGCCGTAAACGGCTCCAATTTCTCGCAAGGTCTCGCAAAACCGCGACCCTCAAAAGTCATCATAAACCGCGCTAAGTGCTTGTCGTAGAACGTTTTTTCGCAAGAACTTGCAAGGTGCCGCTGACTCTCGCAAACATGGTAGGGTCAAACTCCGAAGGCAGAGGTCATAGGTTCGAATCCTATCGGGTGCGCCATCTCCTCTACAAAAGTGGGCACCATTGACGGCACGAGCGGTTTGTCGCTTGCTAGCTGTTGGGCGAGCACGGCTTTCGAGCCCTTGAGGTGCACAGTGTCCTTGCCCCCGACCACCTCACTCAGCAGCAGCGTCAGATAGACTTGGCTGCCAAGCGCCCGGTCGCTTCGGCTGAGCACTCGAGGGCTGCTTAAAGTTGTACGGGTGTAATGTATCGAGAGTTCGTCGAGTTATTGAGCATGGGGCGGAATGGCTGCTTATTCGGGCCGTTGTGCATCTAACGGCTGCAACGTAACCGAGGCTCCGGATGTAGCACACATCTCACCTTGCCGGCGCAAAGCCGCAAATGACGTCCGGAAAGGGCTCCTGCTACGCGCTGACATCCATGACCTCTTTGATATTGGCCTAATAGCTGGGGACACAGAAACGATGTCTGTTGTTTTGTCGATTGAAGTTCGAGCGACCAAGTATTCGTACCTACACGGTAAAGAAGTGCGTCTGTCGGGCGATGAAAACCTTTGGCCGAGAAAGGAGGCACTAGCATCATACAAATCATGGTCGCAGTTATAGGCCAACATAAAGGCAAGCTGATGAGCCGCCCAAGATCCAGCTTGGCCTATCTAAGACTGAGGGCCAGCTGTCAGCCCGTAAATTCAATTTCGCAGGCGCGCTACACTTTTTCGGAGGCTGGAAGATAACCTGCTTGCTGATGCAAATTGCCTTGTGCCGCAGGGTACAAACCCGAATATGTTGATCTACAGGGTGAGAGAGTTCTTTCCGGAAGCTGCGTATGACGAAACGGTCAACTAGATCATCTAGCCAAGTGTTCAAAAGAGTTCTTGAGCAAGCCAGTGAACGGTTGCGCCTTGATGCTGGGGCCGCCGAAAACCTTCAGCACAGAGGGCTCAGGGGAAACGAACGGGCAAATGCTCTGCGAGAGTTTCTCGCCAATCACTTACCTAGGGTTTTCGAGGTGGGGAATGGTGAGGCAATCGACTTCAGGGACGATCGGAGCGGCGAGTTAGACCTTTTCATTTTTGATCGAGCAACCGCGGCAGCATTGCAGACGTCCTCGGAGAGTGCACTTATTCCAGCTGAGGCGCTCTATGCCGTTATTGAGGTCAAAACAAAGCTTACGCAGGAAGAGCTGGATAAATCGACCGCGGCAGCCGCCAAACTGAGAAGACTTAAACCCTTCAAAAAGGCTTTCGTGGCGGCGCGGACAGGCGGGCGCGCATCCTTTAGTCGTTGTCGATGTCCCTACTTTGTCTTTGCCTATGAAACGAATCTTGCGGAAGAAGATTGGGCGAGCAAAGAGTACCGCCGAATTTACAATGCCGCAGATAAAATGGGCGTTGCGATAGACGTAGTTGACAGGGTTATTGTGCTTAACCGCGGAATTATTCTACCGAATAAGCGGCAATCTCTTTTGGAAGAAGACTCTGATGGCATATTTCTGGAGTTCTATCTTCACCTGATCAACTTTCTGATGCGCGAGCGAGGGCGACGCCCCGTAATTGATTGGACGGCGTATACGTCGCGCAAGAAGTGGAAAACCATAAGCAAGCACTGAGAAATGTCATCATGGTGTTTTGCAAACGGTGTTTATGATCCGCTGACCTCGACGTATGCTCGCAGATGTCGATAGTAAGGCGATGCGCTGCCCTCGAGGTTCAAAGTCCCAGTACTCACGTGCTCCATCCCCGGTGCGCCATTTCAGGGCTGGCCACCAATCGACTGAGTCGCCCGCCACCCGGCCTACAAATCCTCCACCGGCGTGTGCTGGATCTCCGGCCACGTCGCCTCGGCCTTGGCGAGGACATTCGCCTTGTCCTTCAAATACTCCGCAAAAATCTCGGCGTTGACGAACAGATAGAGCTTGCCGTCGACGATGTCGGCGAAGCGCGGGTCGCCGTCGAACTTTTTGCCCAGCGCCACCGCATAGGCGCAGAAGCCGCCATATTGCGGCATGTATTTCGCCGGCGCCTGCATGAACAGGCGGGCGCTTTCAGCGGATGCGAAGTAATAGGCCACCCCGTCCTGCACCACGCTGTGGTTAGCGTCGCCCGGCGCGATGGCCTTGAGCAGCGACAGCGCCACCGCGTCCACCCCGTGCAGGGCCAGGGGCGCGCCGGAGGTGGTGATGCCGGAGGTCACATTGTGTTCGTCGGCCGCCTGCCCGCTGGTGGGCGTTACAAGGGCGATGGCGGCGGCAGCGGCGGCAAGGGGAAGGCGGTTTTTCATGGTCGTGCTCCTTGAATGATTGTCCGGAGGCGGATCAGAAGAATCATCCGCAGACGGACGGAGGGTGGTTGGTGGGGGATGGATGCGCTGAGAGAAAAGGGAGGCACCCGGCCGGCCACGCCCCGGCTGTCGGGGGATGGAGAGAGGGGGTGGCCGGCCGGGCGCCGTGGGCCGTCTGTCCGTCCCATGCCGATCCGCGCAAGGCCCTGCGGGAGAAATCCTCCGAAGTGGTCCGGGGGGTGGACCTTGGGGGAGGGAGGGGCCTTGCCGGGTGCGGCTACGCGGGGTGCGGCGCAGACGGAGTCTTCGGGTGTGCGCGTGGTAGAGGGCGCAGGCCTAGTAGGGGTGATACAGGGCCGGAGCCGGTGTGCGCGTGCCGGAGACAAGGCGGAAATCGGCCGGCCCGGGGTCTGCCATCGTCACCGCCATCACCTCGAAGCCCGCACCGGTCAAGCTGCGCATGCGGGCGTCCGTGCACGGAGCAGAGGACAGTCCCGCCAGGATCACCTTGCTGATGCCCGCCTCGTGCAGCTCCCGCGCGAGGGCGGTGCTGTCAGGCCCATGGCCGTTATGCGGCGAGAGAACAATCGTGCGGCCGTCATTGAGGCGCTGCGTATAGCGCGCCAGCCAGTCGGCGTCGCCGCCCGTCCCGTCGGCACCCGTCCCGTGGGCGTCTGTACCGTCGGCACGTGCGGCCGGACTGCCGCCAGGCCAGCCGTGGTCATGCTGATAGTAATAGCGCGGAGACACGAAGACCGGCATGTCCGTCCCGTCGGCGGCGGCGAACAGGGCCTCCAGAAAGGCCACCGTCCCGGTCTCCGGGGTACGCCGGCCCACCACGCGCCAGGTCCTGCCGTCTGCCGACAGGAAGTAATTCTGAGGGTCCGTGATGATGAGGGCCGTATCGCCCGGTGACACCCCGAAACCCCCGGTATCGCTCAGGTTGAAACCCGGCACAGACGCCGGGGCCAGGCAGACGGAAGCATTCCCTTCCGTCTGCGGATCATTGGCCGTCTCATTGGCTGTTCCACTGGCAGTCCCAGCGCCCGTCCCAGTGCCCGTCCCGTCGCCGTCGTCATTGGCGGCGTTGCCGGGCAGGGTGCATAGGGCGATGACGGCGGCGGTGAGAAACACGAGGCTGACAGCAGCCTTGATGGATGTGGTGCACGGACGCATGAAAAGCCCCTCTTGCAGAAATGTTTGTCACAGCGTCCCGGCTTGCAGGCAGCCGGTGGGAGGAGGGCCCGGTGCCGTGACGCGATGCCACCCTAGGTCTGTGCAAGTCCCGTGATATTGACACCGCGCGTCACCCTTTTGACCGGGGACGCCAAAGCGGGTCAGGCGGGGACTCCCCCATCCGGTGCAGCGGGGCTAGACTGCACGAGACATCAGGGCATCAACGGGTGGGGCGGGGGCCGGACCGGGATGGCACAAGTATCAGCGTTTTTCGTCGCGCGGATGATTGAGCAGGCCATGGCGAGCATCCCGCCGGAGCGGCTGGGGCCGCACACGCGCGGTGATCTTTACCGCGTTGCCGGCTTGCCGGAAGAAGGCCTCCCCGACAAGGGCACGCCCGAGACCTGGCTGATGATCCCCGACAGCAGTTATCACGCCTTGCTGGTCGCCATCGCCGCCCTGGAAACACCGGATGTGAGCTTCCACCTGCGCACGGCCTCGGCCTTCCGCTGCGATGATTTCGGCGCCGTCGGCTTTGCCTGGAAAGCCGCGCCCACCCTGCGCGCGTCGTTCTCGCGCATGAACCGCTACACCCGCCTCTACAACACGGCCGCCCCGGCCTTCAGCCTTGAGGAGCGGGGCGACGAGATCTGGTGGGTGCATAACCGGCAGACGCCGCCGCGCACCGGGCTATACCTCTCCAATGAAGGTGCGATGGCCACCTATGTGGCCCTGTGCCGCGAGGCAACGTCCGAGGCGTTCACGCCCCTGCGCCTGCAGTTCCACCATTCAGACCTCGGCAGCACCCGCGCCGCGGAAGCCTATTTCCGTTGCCCGATCGACTATGACCGCGAGGTGGACGCGCTCATCATGCCCGCCGCCCTGCTGGATGAGCCCAACAGCGTCGGAGATGAAAGCATCTGGCGTTTCCTCACCGCCCAGGTGGAAGAAACCCTGCCGCCGGATGATGACGGTGCGGCGGAGGCAGCAGCCATCGCAGGCCGCGGGTCATCCCCTCAGGGGGCGGACAATGCCATACGCCGGACAGTCCTGAAGCAGGTCACGGATGTGCTCAGCGACGGCGTGCCCGGCATCGCCGACATTGCCGCAGGCCTTGCCATGAGCCCGCGTACCCTGCAGCGTCGCCTGGCGGAAGAAGACTGCACCTTCCAGGCCGTGGTGGACGAGGCCCGCCACAGCCTCGCCACCCGCCTCCTGTCAGAAACACCCTATTCGCTGGCCGAGATCGCCTTCCTCACAGGGTTTTCAGAGCAAAGCGCCTTCACCCGCGCCTTCAAGCGCCGCGAAGCCCAGACGCCGGGCGCTTATCGCGCCGCGCACGCAAGCGGGTAGGGCAGCCCCGGCTAGAAGCGTACGGCAAGCCGCGCGGTCACGCCGTGGTTCTTCACAGTGTCGCCCAGTTCACCATCATAGCTGGCAACAAGGCTGATGCCGTCCCCGAAGGAGACGGTCACGCCCGCCTCGATCAGAGCCACGTCTCGGTCAAGCGGCGCGCCGGAGATCGTAAACGCGTCGCCGGTGGCAAACTGCATGGAGGTGTCGGTCTCAAGGTCACCATAGGCATGCGCCCAGCCCAGCGACCCGTTCAGCGACGTCGTAATGTCGTCTGCCGCCGCCACCTGCCGGTCAGCCCGCACACCAAGGGTGGTGACCCCGAGTGTCCGCTCCGTGGACCCGACACGCAGCGCCGCAGCGCCCCCCGTCTCCGAGAAATCATCACGATACTGATGGATCACTGACGCACCGGCAAAGGGTTCAAACCGCGCAATACCTGTGTCGATGCCGTGGCCCAGCTCACCGAAAAGCTGCGCTGTGTGTGCTGAATAATCCGCGGTCAGTGAATTTGTCAGCGCCCCTGCGGTTGCTGTACGGCGGCTGGTCACATCATGCACGGCAAAGCTCGCGCCCAGATGCAGGCCCGTGGCACCGGCCTGATGGCCTGCATAGGCGCCAATCGTGTAGCTGTCCGCATCGGCTGAAGAGGTGCGGGCATCCACATCGAAGCTTGTGTCGCCATAGCCCGCCATAAGGCCCCCGCGCCACCCGTCAAAGATCTCGGCGTCGGCACCAAAAAAGACACCACCGGTCGTCTGGTCCATCGACGCGGCATTGCCGTCGCCATCGGTGTCGCCCCAATTGCCATAGCCGTGCATCCAGACCCCGGCGCCGCCCGCGCGCTTTTCCGGAGTATTGAACGAAGCGCGGACCCGGTTGCCGGCTGCGGTGCGTGCGAACCGACTGTTCTGGAGGAACAGACCCGCAGCCGACGCATGGATCTCGCCCGACAGGCTGTCAAACGCCGCACGCGCATCGGCCTGGCTCAGCACAATCACGGCATCGCTGATGGCATTGCCTGTGCCCAGGCCGCTCACGCCGCCGGCAGCAGCGCGCTGGTTGGCGGTGGTGGCGGCTGAGGCAAATCCCGATGAGTTGCGGGTGAGCGTCAGGATAACGGTGTTGGCGCCATAGCCGAGGCTGGCATCAAGGAACGCGAAGTTCTCGGTCACCGACCCGAACGTACCCGTCACACCGCCGCCTGCGGTGATGATCGTATAGGCTGTGGAAACGGCATAGGTGGAGCCGTCATCCGTGCCGTTTTCGGCCGTCACGGTCACCGTCGCACCGGGGTTGATGGTCACCGTGCCCGTGGCCGCCAGCCTGTCGGCATTGCCGTTCCTGTCCACCTCAACGGCATATACCGAGCCATTTGCAAACCCGGCATTGCCCGCAACGTTCAGCGTGCCGATGGAATTGCCCGGCGCAATCGTGCTGCCGGCATTGGCGGTGAGGTTGCCGACGGTGCCCGAGCCGCCCAGCGTGCCGCCATTGAAAATGAGGGTGCCGGTGGTGCCGTTGACGACAAGGAGGCCATCGCCGGACTTGGTCAGTGTCGTGCCGCTCAGCGTGCCCGCAACGGTCAAGGTACTGCTGCCCACCGTGTTGACATTGATGCCGCCCACATTCGGGTTGATGTTGCCGGTCAGTGTCCAGCTCGAAGCGTCGTTTGCCGTGAGCGTCCCGACACCAGTGAAATTGGCGTCTTCCGTTCCGTTTCCATCAAGCACAAGCGTGCCGTTCGACGTCCCCAGATTGACATCACCAACCAGGCTGCTGCCGGTGAACATCCGCAGCGTGTTGCCCGAATTATCCAGGAGGATAGCAAAGTTCCGGGTGGTGCCGTCGCCGCCCAGCCCGCCGGAAATGGTGCCGCGATTGACGATTTCCATACCCGGCAGGCCTGCGCCGTTGAGGCGAATACCGACACCGCCCGCGCCGTCCGTTCCGTCGGCGCCGCCGCCGCTGCCGGCACCGCCCGCGCCGCCATTGCCGCCGCCTATGACAGTGGCCGTGCTCGACAGTTCCACCTGCGTCACCGGCCCGTTGATGACAAACCCATGGCCGCCCGCGCCGCCATTGCCGCCATTGGTCGGGGTCAGGTTATAGGCCGTGGTGCCGCCCGCCCCGCCATTGCCGCCGATGCTGCCGCCGGCCCCTATAAAGCTGAAGGGAAGGCCCGTGGTCGAGGCGTCAGCGCCATCGGTCGCGTTCCCGCCCGGCGTCGTATCGGCAGTAATTATCCCTGGGAACCCGGGGATTGTAACGCCCGTGGCCGACAGCGGTGTACCAGTCACATTGGCGAGTTGAATGCGCGTGTTGACGTCCTCCGACGTGATGCTGATCGTGTCATTCGTGCCGGTGGCCGTCGCTGTAGCCCGAACACCGTTGAGCGCGGCAAGCTTTGCCGCAAGGTCCTGGAGTGTATCGCCGGTATTGACCGAGACATTGGCAACGAAAGTGCCGTTCACGCGGACCTGAAACTGGTCGCCATTGTTGACCCCGGCCAGAGTGGTCAGGTCCGTCACGCTGCCATTGATGCCGGTCGTCGTGCTGGTGCGCACGACAGTGTCATTGAGGCCGACTGACGTCCCGTCGGTGCCGTTCGCCCCAACAACGGCGAATGCCGGAATAGATATGCTTGTCGCGAGGGATGCCAGCGCCGTTGTGAGAAGCAAGGACCGGTATCCGGATGGTTTGACGAGCCCTGAAGCGCTCCTGCGCGCTTGAAACCCATTACCCGAACCCATTGTGCTTCGACCATGAAGCACCTCACCACGACCCAACACCACGACATCCCCCGCACGCGTCACTGAAAAACCTCAGGCTCTTGAGAGCCAACTTGTCTCCGGGGCAAAAAAGAACGCACCCGGAACAAGTGCCGCGTGTGGGAAGTAAGGAAGTGCGGTCAAGTCCGCTATCCGATTTCCGCAAACGGGGGAGCGTGCGGTGATCGGTCAGGCCCGAGGGGTGATTGGGGGGAGTGGGGGCGCAGCCGCCTCAGGCGTTGAGCGTCTCTGACGGCGCAACGCCGAACATCCTCTTGTAGTCGCCGGAAAAGCGGCCCAGATGCGCAAAGCCGAACCGCATGGCGACCTGGGTGATGGTGGTGCTCAACGGATCGGCGGCCGCCAGTTCAGCCCGCACGCGGTTCAGCCGCCAGGCGCGCAGATAGGCAATCGGCGACAGGCCGATATATTCGCGGAAGGCATATTGCAGGGTCCGCTCGGAGACGCCGAGCGCCATGCAGATATCCACCACGGTCGGCAGCGTGTCCGCCGTCAGATGGCTCTCCACGAAGTCGCGGGCGGCCCGCCCGATCTGCAGTGCACGCCGGCGCTCCGCATGGGAGGGGCCGGGTGCCTCGCGCGTGTCCGCGGCGATCTGCAGAACCGAGTGCAACAACTGGCTGCGCATAACGGCCTTGTCCAGCACTTCGCCGCGGTGCCGCGCGTCGCGGGCGGCATCGAGCCAGACATCGATCAGTGCCCTGAATGCCCGGGGGCTGCCGGTCGCCAGCGGCACCACCTCCTGCGGCGGCTGATCCCACAGGGGCGGGTTGAGAGCCCGGACGCCGCGCAGGAAATCGTCCTGGTTGAAGCCGACATATATCGTCTCACCGCCTGCCGTCACATGGATGTCGAACTCCACATTGCCGGGCATGAAAAAGACGGTATCACTGTCTTCGCTCGACCGGTCGGAGAAGCGCATCCCCGGCCCGCCGCTCGATACGGACAGGGTGCAGAAATCCGCGGGCGCACGGCCCAGCTTCTGAATGGTCGCTCCCTGGTGCTCCCGCATGATGATCTGGCTGCCAAGGTTGAGGCTCTGCATCTCCACCACATGGCGGCCATGGCCGAGCTGGTAGCACTCCATCTCCACCCAGGGCTGCAATTGCGCCTGGTGCGCCGGGTCGTCGATCTGTTCTGCGTGCAGGGTCGCGCCACGGGCAGACGACGCACCGCCGCCGGCCGCCTCCCGGCTGCGCCGGGCTGCCGCCGTGTCGGGCCACTGCCAATGATCAGGGTCGAACTGTCCCATGTTCCGCTACATGCTTGATCTGAAGGGGCCGGATTATCGGCGCAAACGGGCGGAAGCGCGATCCGTCGCCGTTGTTAGTCTTACCGGACCCACCCTCACGCGCCCTCCAGCGTCTCAACAAGCGCGGGCAGGTCCGCCACCGTGTCGATCAGATGGTCGGCCCCGGCCTCCGTCAGGAGTTTCCCGGCGCGGGCGCGGATGGCGTCTTTTTCGTCCTCGCTCAGCCCGGCCAGCTGGTCCGGCGTCAGGCCCGCCTCGTTGCCGGATAGGGTGACGCCCACGGTCACGCAGCCGGCGGCCCGGCCCTCGGCAATGCCGGGAGCAGTGTCATCCACCTTGATCACCGTCTCCGGCGGGTAGACCGCAAGGTCGATGAAGCACTGATACATGCCCAGCGGTCCGGGCCGACCCTCGGAGAGATCATCCGCACACACCAGATTGTCCGGCGCAAAGCCCTGCTCGGCGGCCAGCGGTAGAATGCGTTCCATGATCGAGCGGGTATAGCCCGTGGTGGAGCCGATCTTCATGCCCCGCTCGCGCAGCAGCCGCACGGTCTCCGCCGCGCCCAGCACGAGTGTCGCGTAATCCGCCACCACCCGTTCATTCATCGGCACGAACACCTGGTAAATGCGATCCACATCCGCGCGCGAGGCGGGCTTGCCCGTCTTCACCGACCATTTGGCGGCGATGTTCGGCGCCTGCAGCATGGCGTTGATGTGGTCCCATTTCGGCAGCCCCATGGGCTTGCGCGCGTCCTCGACCGTGACCTCGATGCCGAATTGCGCAAACGCTTCCACGAACACGCCCATGGGCGCGAAGGAGCCGAAATCGATCATTGTCCCCGCCCAGTCGAAGATGGCGGCCTTGAACCTGGTCATGCTGCTTTCGTCCCGTAGAGCTCGGCAAGGGTCTGCTCGCCGATAGAAAAGGCGGTCGAGGCGCCGCATCCGGCAGTTACCATGACGATGCGGGTCGCGTCATCCGGCGCGTCGGTAAAGGTCCAGCCCTGGGGCGACACCGCATAGGTGCCCAGCCAGCGTTCCTCGATCCGGTAGTCCGGGCATGCCAGCACCGCGTCGAATTCATCAAGGATCAGCCGGTCCACATGGGCGGGCTGGAAGGGGGTTACCTCATCACCGTAATGATGGCTGTCGCCCACCACCAGTGATCCGTCAGCGGATTGAACGCAGATGAGATGCACACCATTGGCCCGCTGCGCGGGTTGCTCCCTGTCCAGCCGCGCCTTCAGCGCCGCTGCTTCGGGAAGGTCTGCATAGCCGTGATAGCGCGCCAGTCCGAGATCGGACATCACCGGCGTCGTCAGCGGCAGCGATGCGCCCGGCCGCAGCCGCAGCATGTGCAGCTTGCAGCGGGAGACCTCGCGGGCGGCGATCCTGCCGGCAAACAGTGTCGTGCCGTCATCACCCGGGCAGACGATCACGGTTTCCGCGTGGATGACCTCCAGCGTGGTCTCCACCTGCGGTGCCGCCACGCGGTTGACGGCGCAGCTAAACCGGAAATCCACCCCCAGCCCGTCCCGCAGCCAGGCAATGAGCGCGGGCAGGGCGGTGCGGGATTCAACGCGCAGTTCATGCGGTGAAAACAGTGCCGCCGTCACGCCTGAGGGGGTCAGTGCCGGGTTCATCTCCAGCGCCTCGGCCCGCGTCAGGCGGCGGCACTCCGCACCCATGTCGGTTGCCAGAAACGCATCCACCACGGCTTCCGCCTCCGGCCGCCGCGCGGCGACCACAAGGCCGCGTTGCAGCACCTCGATGCCCGCGGCCTCCGCCACCTCCGCCCAGATGTCGCGGGCGCGGCGCGCATGGTGCCAGCACGCCCCGGCCTGCTGTCCGGTTACCGTGACGAAGCCGAAATTGCGGATCGAGGCGCCAAGCGGCTGGGCGTCACGCTCCAGCACAATGACGGATTTGCCCCGCCGCCGGGCGGCCAGCGCATGGGCCAGCCCCACGATTCCCGCCCCGACAACTGCCACGTCATAGCCTGCCGTCACCTGTATCTGTCCCCCTGCTTCGAGTGCCGCGCAGCCTATCCGCGCCGCCCGCCTGCACGCAATCGGCAGATGGCCCGCCTGCGTGCAGGCAGTCAGCAGATAGATTGACGGCGGCCCGGTCAGCCCCCACCTTGGGCGTGTCCTGACATTTCACCTACCCCATCCGGAGACATTGCGATGACTGACCTCACGCAGCCGCTGGCCTTTGCCAGCGGGGCTACGATGAAGAACCGCTTCATGCTTGCGCCGCTGACCAATTGCCAGAGCCATGCGGACGGCACCCTGTCCGACGACGAATACCGCTGGCTCACCATGCGCGCCGAGGGCGGCTTCGGCCTCACCATGACCTGCGCTGCCCATGTGCAGGCCATCGGCCAGGGCTTCCCCGGCCAGCTCGGCATCTGGGATGACAAGCACATCGAGGGCCTCACCCGCCTGGCCGAGGGCATCAGGAAGAACGACAGCATCGCCCTGGTGCAGCTTCACCATGCGGGCATGCGCTCGACCCTGGTGAAGGACCTGCTCGACGGCCAGCCGGTCTGCCCCTCCGACAATGAGCGCGACGGCGCGCGCGGCCTCACAAATGCTGAAACCAAGCAGCTGATCGAGGATTTCATCCGCGGTGCCGAACGCGCGCAGGAAGCGGGCTTCGACGGCGTCGAGATCCACGGCGCCCACGGCTACATCCTGTGCCAGTACTTCTCCGACAAAATCAATCACCGCGACGATGAATATGGCGGCGACCTCGACGGGCGCTTCCGCATCCTGTTCGAGATCATCGACGGTGTCCGTGCCCGCTGCCGCAAGGATTTCATCCTCGGCGTCCGCCTGTCGCCGGAGCGTTTCGGCATGAAGCTGGCGGAGGTGAAGGAGATCGCCGGCCGCCTGCTGACCGATGACCGGGTCGACTTCCTCGACATGTCCCTGTGGGACAGCTTCAAGGAGCCGGAGGAAGACGAGCACAAGGGCAAGTCCCTGATGGCGCATTTCGCCGAACTTAAGCGCGGCACCACGCGCCTCGGCGCTGCCGGCAATATCCGCACGCCGGAAGACGCCGAGAAGGTCATCGCCGCCGGATATGACTATGTGCTGCTGGGACGCGCGGGCATGTGGAACCATGATTTCCCGGCGCTCTACGCCGGCAATGCCCGCTTCGAGCCCACCCCGACACCGATGACCCGGGCGCAGCTCCTGGATGAAGGCATCTCCGATACCTTCGCCACCTATATCAAGGGCAACTGGCCGCAATACGTGGCCGACTGAGCAGCCCGCATCGGGCCCCCTAAGGGTCCCGCATCCACTGCCACGGCGCGGTGCATCCCCCACGGGGTGCGCCGCGTCTGTCGTTCAGATTTTGTGCAGAGCGTCCGGAAAAGAGCTCCGTACACGGCCCATCACAAAGCCGTCAGCGCAACGTCCCGTTAGGAAACCTCTCCCGATAGTTTCCCCGGCGCATGGCTATGGCAACCGGGGTGCGCGAGGAGGAAATGGCGATGGGTATGTGGGACGCGGACCCGGACAGGCAGCAGGCGGTCATTCCGCCGCGGGAAGATGCGATCGGCCGGGTGTCGCCCGGCTGGGTCACCGGCGCGGTCGAACTGCCGCTGACCGACATACCGGCCATAAGCGCGGAGATAAACCGCGCCCATGCCTATTGGTGCAAGCTGGCCGGTGCTGGTGATCTGCCCTTCTGGGGCGACTTCAATCCCCTGCGCCTGCGCAGCGTCCTGCAGCAGGTGATGCTCTATCGCTGCCAGCCCGGCGGGCGGCGCTTCCTCATCAAGGTAATGGGCGAGCACGTGGCCGACATCATGCAGTTCCAGGGCAATGGCCGCATGCTTGACGAGGTGATGGGCGAGCCGAACCTGACCGATGTCACACGCTGGCTGAAGGAAGTGCAGGCCTCCCGCCGCCCGCGCTTCATCTCCAAGTCCCTGGCCTGGCAGTCACGCTCCTATGTGGATTACTGGGTGCTGATGCTGCCCTTCCACAATGGCGAGGACGGCATCTGCCACATCCTCTCCACCTTCCATTTCGAGTACCGGCCTGTCTGAAGCATTCAGGGCACGCACGGGCAGGGGAGGGGGCTCATTCCCCCGGCGCGCGGAAGGCGTCCATCCACATCATCGCCTTGGTCAGGCCGATCAGGGAGAAGGGAATGGTCTGCGCTTTGCCCGTCTCATCGGTGAAGGCAAGCTCCAGCTGCTGCCCCGCCGCCATGGCCGGGATCACGTCGAGATTGGCGCGCGACTGGCCGAAGGTGAACTCGTTGACGACATTGCCATCCTGGTAATAGCCGTCATCCGCCCCGTAGCTGAATTCGCCCAGCATTTCTCCGTCCACGGACAGGGTGATCGGCTGGCTGACATCCGCCATCACCTTCACCGGCACGAACATCAGCTGATAGTCCATGCCCGGATAGCCCGAATGCAGGAACAGCTGGAAGTCTCCCACATGGCCGACATCCCCCGCATAGGTAACCGTGCGGCAGGCATCTTCGCCCGGCGTGCAGATGGCCAGCCAGTCGGAGAAATAGGCGCGCGTCTCGCCATATTTGGTGGTGATGCTGTCCGGCACCGGCGCGGAGAGATAATCCTGCGCCCGTGCAGGCACCGACGCCGTGAGGATTGCGGCCACAAGCGCGGTGATCATGGCCGCGAGGAGAAAGGCGGGGGACATGCCGCGAACGGCGCGTGTCAGGCGGCAGGCGGTCGTCATCGCTCAATCCTCCGGAAGCGGAATAAACTCGTCTTCATCGCCGGGCACCTTGGCAAAGCGGCCCTCGCGCCAGTCATCCTTTGCCTGCTCGATGCGCTCGGGCCGGGTAGAGACAAGGTTCCACCACAGCTTGCGCGGACCGATAGGTGCCCCGCCGATCAGCATCAGATGCGCGCCCTCGGCCGAGGTCACGCTCGGCGTCGCGCCCTCGTCGATCAGCAGCATCTGCCGCGCGCCGAAGGTCTGTCCGGCGATCTCCATCGTGCCGGAGACAACGTAAAGCGCCCGCTCCTGCGGCCCGGTCGGCACACCGAATTGCGCCCCCGCCGACAGGCGCACATCGGCGTAAAGCGTGTCCGAATGGACCTTCACCGGCGACACCATGCCGAACGCTCCGCCCGCGATCAGTGCCACGCGCACACGCCCCCCGTCCGCGCTCTCATGCGTCACCACGGGAATGTCGTCGGCTGAATAATGCTGGAAGTCCGCGTCGATCTCTTCCATCTCGGTGGGCAGGGCATGCCAGGTCTGGATACCCTCGATCCGCGCCTCGCCTTCGCGGAACCAGTCCGGAGAGCGCTCCGAATGGACGATGCCCGAGCCTGCGGTCATCCAGTTGACCTCGCCGGGACGGATCTCCTGCACCGAGCCCAGGCTGTCGCGATGCATCAGCGCCCCGTCAAACAGCCAGGTAAGGGTGGACAGCCCGATATGCGGATGCGGCCGCACATCGATGCCGTCGCCCTCCGGGAAGGTCGCCGGACCCATGTGATCGAAGAAGATGAACGGCCCCACAGACCGCGCCTCAATGGCCGGCAGCACCCGCCTTACCTCGAAGCCACCCAGATCCTTTGCCTTGGGCACGATGACGGCAGAAACCGGCGCACACCCGCTCTCGGTCGTGCAATCGGCCTCCTGCGATGGTTGCCAGCTCATTCAGGGCTCCCTGCCGGGCTGCGGCGTCGCTTCAGGTGATTTGCCGCATATTGGCCGGAGACGGACGATTTGGAAAGGAAAAGGGCCCCGAAGCCCACACTTCCCGTCTAGCTGAACCGCCGTTCATTCTGTCTCTGCACCTCTCATCTCTTACCTCGGGGGTAAGTGTCCGGCGCTCATCTATGCTTATCTTCCTCCAGAGCCACGCAGCGCCGGGGCGGTACCCCTGTGCTCGCGACGGACATCAGGAGACTTTGCCATGAACGAGCTGAGCACCGATCCGCGGGCCCTGTCCGGCACCGAGCCGGAGACCTTCGGCGACCATATGCGCCTGTGGCGGCGCATTCGCGGGCTGAGCCAGCTGCAGCTCAGCGTCCGGGCGGATGTTTCCTCGCGCCATGTGTCCTTTCTCGAATCCGGCCGCTCAAAGCCCAGCCGCCCGATGGTGGACACCCTGGCCGATGCCCTGGACATCCCCCTGCGCGCCCGCAACCCCATCCTGATGGCGGCGGGTTTTGCGCCTGTCTATCGCGAGACCTCGCTGGATGAACCCGATGCCCGCCACATCCGTCATCTGCTCGACATGGTGCTGAAAGGCGCCGAGCCGTTCCCCGCCCTAGTGGTGGACCGGCACTGGAACGTGCTGATGACCAATGCGGGCGGCGCGCTGATGCTGTCGGCTGCAGGCGGCGAGAAAGGGGCCGGCGAAACTGGGGCCGGCAAGGCGGGGGGCCTCAACATGGTCGATGTCATCCTCGCCCCCGGCCCCATGCGCGACCTGATCGTCAACTGGGACGAGGTGGTGAACGACCTGCTCAAGCGCGTGCGCCGTGAGGCGGACCACGCGGGCGATGAAACCGTGCTCAATCGCATGCTCGCCCTGCTGCCTAAGGGCTGGAAGCCTCCGCGCCGCGACACCACCGATGTGCCGCTGGTGATCCCGCTCCATCTCCGCCTGCCGGGTGCGGATGGCACGCTTGTGGACCTGCGCTTTGCCTCCATCATCGGCAGCCTCGGCACCCCGGCGGATATCGGCCTCGCTGAACTCGCGGTCGAGACCTTCCTGCCCGCGGATGAAGCCACCGAAGCCTTCCTCAAGGCGGCAACGGCGGCCTAGGCCGTGCGTCCCTGCCGAAGCCACGCCAGCGCCCCCAGCAGGATCAGCACCAGCATCACATGCACGCCGATCACCGGCGGCCAGCCCATGAGGTAGAGCACGTCATTGGCAAGTCCCGGCTTGAACGGCCCGCCGCCAAAGGCAAGCCCGCGTGTGCCGAAAAATGTGTGCGCCATGGCAGGCAGGGTGAACAGCCACGCGGTGATGATCGCCGACCAGAACAGAACCCGCTGCAGGGCGGGCGTCAGCAGCAGGTAGCGCCCGCCATAAGCCAGCCCGATCAGCATCAACCCCTGGGTGATGCCTTCCATGTGCCCCATGCGGAAGGCGCGCGCGTCACCGGGAATGTTCACATCAATCTGGATGGGCAGCGGCCACAACACGATTTCTCCCAGCAGGTGAAACATCCACACCCAGCCGAACAGGCAGGCCGCCGCAATCAGCCCGAAGCCGTTGAACACCAAAAGCGCCGCCGTCCGGTCACCCAGGGCGCTCTTCATTGTACCATCCGTATACGTTGTATCCGTCATCATTCCCCTCCCTTTGGTCTTAATTTTTTGTCAGGCTGCGCGCAGCGCCGGTTCCGGCTTGTGAAGCTGCGTGGTGTCGAGATCACCCAGTGCCTCTCCCATCTCCATGGGGTGCGCCCCATAGGCCGCCCACCAGGCCGTCACCCAGTCCGGGTCGGGCACCTTGCGGGGATGGTAGGTGGGCGACAGGATGCGCAGCAGCTTCGGCGTCAGCTTGCTGAAGATGCGCAGGAGCAGCACCGCCAGCCGCAGCCGCAGGCGCCAGTCCCCCCACAGCCCGTCTTCCCTCAATAGCGCCCGGTAGCCCTGGCCCGTGCGCAGGAAGATATGCGCCGTCGCAAAGGCCAGCCCGTAAAGCCGCCACCCATAGGTGCCGCCGGCGGCGTGGAACACATCGAAAGCTGCTTCCTTGTGCTCGATCTCTTCAACGAAGTGCCACAGCACCAGCGAGGCAACGGCGCGGTCGGAACCGCCGAACAGATGCACCCGGTCCTCCACCAGCATGTGGCCGATCGCCAGCGCCATGGATTCAAACCCCTCCGCATAAGCGAGGTTGAACATCAGCGATTTCGTCTTGCCGAAGCGCCCATAGTCTTCCGCCAGCACCGCCTCGATGCGCGGCACGCTCGCATAGCCGCAGGCCGCCAGCTCGTCATTGAAGACCCGGTGCTGCCGGTGATGCGTCGTCTCCTGCGCCACATAGGCGTTGAGCTCATGCACCAACGCGGGGTCATCGCTGACCATCGGCCGGGCCTTCGCCATGGTGCGGATCAGATAGGGCTCGAGATAGGGCATGGCCAGCGACGCCGCATTGACGATGTGGCTGAACTCCGGCCGCGCCGCATTCCAGTGCGCTGCGCGCGGTCGGGCCGGGGCCCGGGCGCGGGCGCCGCGCGGAAAGCGGAACAGCATCTTGCGGATCGCCTTGATGCGCCCGTCTCCGATCCGCGTCCCAATCTGCGTCCCGGTGCGCCCGCTTGTCGCGTCCTGCGTCATCCCGTGCCTCCCGCGGCGATTAGAGGAAATAATCTAGTTTAGATGTTTTCCTCTAATTTCCGGTGGGCGTCAAGCAATGGCCCGTGTATGGTCGGGCGCATGGCAGGAAACCGGGAAAAAATCATCGAAGGCGCGCGGCAGCTGATGAACCGCGAGGGCGTGTCCGCCACCGGCACCACGCGCATCGCCGAGGCGCTGGGGGTGAGCCCGGGGAATCTCTACTATCACTTCAAGAGCCGCGAACAGATCGTCGCCGAGATCTATGCCCGCTTCGAGACGGGCTTCCGCGAAAGCCTGATTGCGGGGCTTGATCGCGGCATCACGCCGGACCGCTTCGCCGCCTTCTATATCAATGCCGTCGATTTCGCCTGGACCTACCGCTTCTTCTTTGCCGGCCAGACCGACCTGCTGGCCGCCGACCCCGCGCTGGCACGCCGCCACCGGGCCTTCCAGATGTGGAGCCTCGAGGCGCTTGAGGACATCGTCTCCATGCTGGCGAAACAGGGCACGGCAAAGCTGCCCCGGGGGCGCGCTGAGGCAGCCCGCCTGCGGGCCTCCATCGCGCTCAACACCTGGCTCACCTGGAGCGGCTGGATCAGTTTCCTGAAAGTGGAGAAACCCGAAGGCGCCCTGGTGCGCGGCGACATGGCCCGCGGCGCGCTTCAGATCTTCGACGTCTTCGCCCCCTGGCTCGACCCCGCCTTCGAGCAGGCCGCCCGCAAGCTGCTTGTGAGGGAACTCACCCGCGAGGAGGCGGTAGCCTAGCGGTCCTGCTGGCCGGTATCCCCGGCCTGCTGCGCTTTCTCAGCCATCGCCTGGGCTTCGTAATCCGTTTCCGGCTTGCCGTAATACTTCACGCCGTGGCGGATCGGCGGGCGGCCCTGGTCCATGCGGTGCTTGTTGGTGTCGCGCAGGGAATAGACGCAGCCGCAATATTCCTGCTGATAGAACTCTTCTTCCTTGGACACATCCAGCATCCGCTGGCTGCCGCCGCCCTTGCGCCAGTTATGGGTCCAGTAAACCATGTCCGGATAGCGCGCAGCGGCCCGCTCGCCGGAGCCGTTGATCTGGTTGAAGTCCTTCCAGCGCGAGGTGCCCAGCGTCGAGCAGATGGTGGAAAACCCGTGCTCATGCCCGTAAAGCGCCGTCCGCTCGAACCGCATGTCGAAGCACAGCGTGCAGCGGTGCCCGCGCTCCGGCTCGTCTTCGAAGCCCTTGATGCGCGTAAACCAGTTGTCCTTGTCGTAATCGAGGTCAACGAAGGGCACGCCCAGCTTCTCCGCGTAGCGCATGTTCTCCTCCTTGCGGAGGTCATATTCCTTACGCGGATGAATATTCGGGTTGTAGAACAGGATCGTGTAGTCGATGCCTGACCGCGCAAGCTCGTTCATCACGTCGCCCGAGCACGGCGCGCAGCACGAATGCAGCAGCAGCTTGTCGCCCGCCGGCAGCACCAGCGGCTCGATCTCTTTCTTCCTGTTGGTCTTGTGCGTCATGGCCCTTCATCCTCAAGGGCCCGCGTTATAGAGAAAAACCCAAGCCGCGCCAACCACTTGCGGGGCACGCGTCTGCTGCGGCGAGCGGCGCTGTGAGTAGGCCCTCCGGTCAAGCCAAAGGGATGCCGGGGAGGGCGAAACAAAGTCACCTCTCCCCTCGAGGGAGAGGGGCAGGAGCGCAGGCCTTTCACGAATAACCAATAGCCGCCATCCCTCCGGCTTGACCGGAGGGTCTCAGGCTGAGGGCACGCAGAGCCCCCCGCGCTGCCGCTCAGTCCTCGTTGCGGCGGAACAGCCGGCCGAGGATGTTCTGGTACTTCACCGGCATCAGCCGCTGGATGCGGTCCATGAAGCGGGCGTCGCCGCCGATCAGGATACGCGGGTTATCCTTCTCGATCCCGGTGAAGATCACCCGTGCTGCCTCTTCGGGCGTCGTGCGGGCGAAATCGTCAAAACCTTGCGTGATCTCTTCCTTGCGCGCCAGCAGCTCCTCGTTCTGCGCCAGCCGGGCATTGCGCGCCACATTGGTCTTGATGCCGCCGGGATGCACGCAGGAGATCTTCACATTGGTCGCGTCCGCCGTCATTTCCGCGCGCAGGCTTTCGGTAAAGCCGCGGATGCCGAACTTGGCCGCGTGATAGGCGGAATTCCCCGGCACCGCGATCATCCCGAAGATCGACGACACATTCACGATGTGCCCGCGCTTGCGCTCGATCATCTGGTTGAGGAAGGCCTTGGTGCCATAGACCATGCCCCAGAAATCGATGTCCATCACCCACTCGAAATCCTCATAGGCCATTTCCGAGACCTGGGCGAACAGGGCAACGCCCGCATTGTTGATAATGATGTCCGGCGTGCCGTAATCAGCCGTCACCTGCGCGGCCAGGTCATAGACCGCGTCCTTGCTGGCCACGTCCAGCATATGCGTCTCGACCGCGCCGGACCCCAGGCCCCGCGCCTGCGCAGCGGTTTCCTCGAGCCCCTTCATGTCCACATCAGTTGCGATCACCCGCGCGGCGCCGTGCTGGATGGCATGCTTCACCAGGGCCCGACCGATGCCCGAGGCACAGCCGGTGATGAAAATGGTGGAGCCTGAAATCTGGGTCATGATGCGCGTCCCTGAACCTTGATATGACTTTTTGTCAGTATTGGTGCGGAAGATAAGCACACCTTACGGACCCGGCGCAACAACCGCACGAGGCCTGCTTGGGGCCTGCCTGCTGCCTGTCATCACATTCCTCCGCTCGGCCACACATCATTAACCCTGCGGGCGGATAGTCATCCCGAACTCTGAAACCCGTGGCTGTATCGCGGGTGTGCACGGCAGGACGCGAAGGACATGGGCGCCCCATGGTCAAGGCACTCTTCTCAGGTGCGGCAGGTCCGCTGCAGCGCCAGCCCTCGGTGGCCGATCTGCTCAAGCAGCGGGCGGCAACACCCTCAGGCGCCCTGACGGGAGCCGAATCCGCTGGCCGCCGGGACCCGGCGGATGCCCTGCTCGGCGCGCTCAAGAAGGCCGGTGCCACCAACACCGAAGCGCTGGAAAAGAAACTGGCCGAGGACAAGGAGACCAAGGCCGGGCTTGATGCCTTGCGGAAGCAGGCCGACCCGTCCGAAGCCCGCAAGGCCCGAGCCAAGCAGAAGATCGAGGAAATCAAGAAGCAGCTTGAAGCCCTGCGCGTGCTCGCCGCCGTCAATCCGGAAGCCGCCGCCCGTCAGGCTGCCCGGCTCAGCCGCGAACTGGCGACCGCCGTGAAGGAATATGCCAGTGCCGGCGGCGACACCTCATCCCTCACCGGCACCGAAGCTCCGAGCATCGATGATGCAGGCGCAACGGCTCCTGCGGACGCGCAAGCAACCAGGACGGCAACCGAGACAGCCACCGAAACAACTACTGCGACAGATGCGCCTGCAGCAACACCGGACACTGCCGCGGCAGATCAGACCACCGGCAATGACACCCCCGAGGCTCCGGGTACGGAGCAACAGGGCGAAGCCGCCGGGACATCCGGTGAAACGTCCGACGAAACCCCCGGCACGGAAGACACCCACCCCGACCGGGCCCGCGCCGAGGCCTATCAGTCCCTGGCAGCGGAACAGCAGAAATCCCTCGACGCCGCCAAGTCGGAGGATGAGTTTGTCAATACCATCCGCCAGCTCAAGGCCGAGCTGGAAAGCCTCATCAAGCGTGGTCAGGACACGCAGGAGGATGAGGCCGGCGCTCCCCGGAACGGCGAGGAAAACCGCCGCGCCCTGCGCGCGCTTGAGGATGTCGATCAGGCGCTGCTTGCCATCTCCTCACCCACATCGGCTAGTCTTGGGGCGATAAACATAATCGCTTAAAGAAAAGTCAGGTGAGGACCCCATGGAAATCGCGCCGATTCCCGGCCTGTCGGATGACGTCAACGACATCCGGCTGAGGACGGCTGACATCGTCAATGCCGAAATCATTCCCGCAGAACCCGTGCTCTTCAAGGGCGGCAAGGAGGCGGAACCCGTCCGCGCCCATATCCGCGAGCTGGTAAAGGAGCGCGGCCTCTGGGCGCCGCATCTGCCGACGGAATATGGCGGCATGGGCATCGGCTTTCTCGCCCATGCCTACATGAACGAAGTGCTGGCCTGGTCGCCCTTCTCCGCGCGTCTGTTCGGCGTCGTCGCGCCCAATTCCGGCAACCAGAAAGTGCTGCTCAAATACGGCACCGAAGAGCAGAAGAAACAATGGCTCGAGCCGCTCATCTCCGGCGAGATGGAAAGCTGCTTCTCCATGACCGAGCCGGGCAATGCGGGCTCCGACCCCCGCTCGATCCAGACCCGCGCCGTGCGCGACGGGGATGAGTGGGTCATCAACGGCCACAAATGGTTCACCTCAAATGCCCGCCGCGCCGACTTCGCCATAGTCATGTGCCGCACGGCGCGCGAAACGCCGGAGGCAGGCAAGCCGGACGACACCATGGTGCAGATCATCGTGCCCATGGACACGCCCGGCCTCGAGATCGTCCGCTCGGTCCCCGTCTGGGGCCACACCAACGGCGATCATTGCGAGATCACCTATAAAGATGTGCGCGTGCCGGTGGACAACGCGCTCGGCCGCGTCGGCTCCGGCCACCAGGCCGCCCAGGACCGTCTGGGCGCGGGGCGTGTTTTTCACTGCATGAATTCCATCGGCGCCATGTGGCGTGCCTTCGACATGATGGTGCGCCGCTCCATGGACCGCGACGTCCATGGCGGCAAGCTGGAAACCAAGCAGTTCGTCCAGGGCTTCATCGCCGACAGCTACATGGACATCCAGGCCGCCCGCCTGATGACCATCAACTGCGCCCGCGTGATGGATGAAGGCGGCGACGCCCGCACCGATATCTCGGCCATCAAGGTCTTCGTGCCCGCAGCCTTCGAGCGCGTGGTGGACAGGGCGATCCAGGTGCACGGCGCGCTGGGCGTCTCAGGCGATACGCCGCTGGCAGGCATGTATACCGGCGCCCGCACGCTCAGGCTCGCCGACGGCCCGGACGAAGTGCACCGCATCCTCATCGCCAAGAATGTGCTCAAGCATTATCACTCCGGCGGCAGTTGGGATTTTGGGACCTGACCCAAGGCGCGGTACACTGCGCACCGCGACTCCGTTCTGGATGACGTGACATGCCACCGGCACAGACCCTGAGCGCCATGCGCGCGGCAGGGGCCGGTGATCTTCAGGTGCTGTTTCGGTGTTACTGACCGGTGCTACTGAAGTGTCACGAAAGACGCGTATGCGGTGGTCCTTCGTGCTCCTGCACGTTAAAGCGCCTGTCGCTGTCCTCACTGTGAAACGGGGTGGCGGCCACGGCGCGGCGCATCTTGATATGCGCCCGGGCCCGGCCCTGGTCTGATGGGGGCGGACTCGCCCCTGATTCGGGGGAGGCCGGCCCGGCATGCAGGATCCTGCCTTGAGGTGTGGAGTGAAGATGGCGGACGACAAGCCGGGAACCCCGGAAAACGACTCCTTCCTGTCCCGCGGGTTGCGGCCCGCCGCGTCGGAAGATCACGTGCGCACCCGCACCCTGGATGTGGGCGTTGTCGCCTTCGGCGGCATGGCCATCATCGGGCTGGGGGCGTTTCTCGGCGCGCTCAAGGCAAGCTCCGCTATCCTCATGGCCGGTGCCGTCGCGGGGCTTGCTGCCCTGTGGCTTAAGTATGCCCCCCGCGCCAGCCGTACCGTGCGGCGGGTGGAAATGCCGCTCACCCAGCCCGCCACCGTGCGCGCCCAGTTCCCGCTCACCCCTGAGACCGGCGTCGCCATCATCGAGCGCCTGCCGGACCCGATCATCCTGCTCGACCGTTCCGGCCGCATCGTGCTGCACAACCGTGCCGCCACGGGCATTGTCGGCGAGGCCGCAGCCCGGCGGCACATCTCCACCGTCATGCGCGTGCCGGAAGTGCTGGAGGCGGTGGCGCAGGTGGTGGCGGGGGAAGCCGCCCAGGTGGTGGAATACACCCAGCCCGTGCCGATCGAGCGCCACTACCACGCCTTCATCGCGCCGGTCATCGCCGCAGCCGAACCGGGGCGCGACGGCGCCATGTCCGGCTCCCGCGACCGCCAGCGCAACGTGCTGATACTCCTGCACGACCTCACCACCATCAAGCGCGCCGAACAGATGCGCGCCGACTTCGTGGCCAATGCCAGCCATGAGCTGCGCACGCCGCTGGCCTCCATGTCCGGCTTCGTCGAGACCCTGCGCGGCCCCGCCCGCGATGACCCGGAGGCGCGCGACAAGTTCCTCGCCATCATGCAGGAGCAGGCCGAGCGCATGGGCCGCCTGATCAACGACCTCCTGTCCCTGAGCCGCATCGAGCTCAACGAGCATGTGCGGCCCGCGGGCCATGTGGACATGGGCGCCATCGTCAATGACACGGTGGACATGCTGACGCCGCTGGCCGAGCGCGAGGGCGTCGAGATCGAGGTCTCCGTCGAGGACGGCCTGCCCCGGCCCCTGGGTGACCGGGACGAACTGGTGCAGGTCTGCCAGAACCTGCTGGCCAATGCGATCAAGTATGGCAGCACCGGCGGGCGGGTGGAGGTCACCCTGCGGCGCGACCGGCCGTCGGCAGACCCGAACCCGGCCAACGACCGGATGGACGACGAAAGGCCGTCCAGCCTGCCCGGCAGCATTGTCATGAGCGTGCGCGACTGGGGCCCCGGCATCGAGCGGGAACACATTCCCCGCCTGACCGAGCGGTTCTACCGCGTCGATGTCGAGCAGAGCCGCCGCCGTGGCGGCACCGGCCTCGGCCTTGCCATCGTCAAGCACATCGTCAGCCGCCACATGGGGTCCCTGTCGATCGACAGCCGCATCGGCCAGGGCTCAACCTTCAAGGTCTTCCTGCCGGTGGACCCGGCCACCCGCAGCCTGCCCGCCGGAACGCCCGCAACGGACGCCGCAGACGCTGTCACGGCGGGTGACACAAAAGAGTCGCCCTCAGGCCGTCGCCGCCCCCGCGTGGACGCGGCCCAATAGGCAAACTGCCTCAAAAACCGGCGGATTTCCTGACATTTCAGTCACATTCCAGACCCCATAACGGGTGTCACCGAACCGTCATATGTCCGTAATAAATCGGTCGCGCGTCAGCCCTACGGTCCGCGCAACCGATCCACTGAGACGGTCGGCTTGGGATGGTGTCACCCATTTTGGGGCAAGCGCGTTCGGCGTATTTCGGGCGTGTGCAGTCCCAGTTCTTTGTCTCAGGATCGTTGCCAGGTCGCCATGAGGTGACCCAGGGGGGCGGTCTCAAAAGATTTCCAACCGGATGGAGAAATCATGAACATTCGCAATATGACCATCGCTGCTGCAGCGGTTGCGTCGATCGCGTTTGCGGGTGCTGCGCAGGCCCGCGACCAGATCCAGATCGTCGGTTCCTCGACGGTCTTCCCGTTCTCGACCCTCGTGGCCGAGCAGTTCGGTAAGACGACCGAGTTCAAGACCCCGGTGGTTGAGTCCACTGGTTCCGGCGGCGGCATGAAGCTGTTCTGCGCCGGCATCGGCCTTGAGCACCCGGACATCACCAACGCTTCCCGCCGCATCAAGAAGAGCGAGTTCGAGAAGTGCACGGCTGCCGGCATCACCATCACCGAGGTGAAGATCGGCTACGACGGCATCGTCATCGCCAACGCCAAGTCCGCTGACCAGTTCGAGCTGACCCGTCAGCAGCTGTTCCTGGCCCTGGCCGCTCAGGTTCCCAACGAGGAAAACGTTCTCGTCAAGAACCCCTACACCAAGTGGTCCGAAATCGATCCGTCCCTCCCGGACCTGGAAATCGAAGTTCTCGGCCCGCCCCCGACCTCCGGCACCCGTGACGCCTTCGTTGAGCTCGTGATGCGCAAGGGCGCCCGCAAGTTCGACTTCCTGAACGACCTGCGCGGTCAGGACAAGAAGGCCTTCCGCGCCATCTCCGACACGATGCGCGAAGACGGCCGCTTCATCGAAGCCGGTGAAAACGACAACCTGATGGTCCAGAAGGTCGAAGCCAACCCGGCCGCTCTCGCCATCTTCGGTTTCTCCTTCCTCGAAGAGAACCGCGACAAGGTGCAGGGCTCGATCGTGGAAGGCACCCAGCCGACCTTCGACTCGATCGCTTCCGGCGACTATCCGGTGTCCCGTTCGCTCTACTTCTACGTGAAGAACGAGCACGTGGGCGTCGTCCCGGGCATCAAGGAATTCGTTGCCGAGTTCGTTGCTGAGAAGGCGATTGGCGAAGAAGGCTACGCCATCGACAAGGGCCTGATCCCGCTTCCGGACGCTGACCGCGAAGCCATGCGCGAAAATGCGCTGAACCTGGCTCCGCTGTCCATGTAAGACCGACCGCCAGTGGGGCGGCGTTCCGGACGGAGCGCCGCCCCATCGGCATTTGATTATTCGATTTGCTGAATTTCTGAGGCCCGCAGGTCCTGCATAAAGGACGCGGAGCATTGGGGGGCCGGGTTACCTCGGCCTGTAACTGGGGCCCGCAACGGGGAAAAGCCGGATTGGAGCAGGGGGCGCACTGATTGCGCCTCGCGCGGGGGCCGCTTGCGCTGGTGCAGGCATCCGGTCCATACCCGCCGCAGATCCGGCGACACACGAGTAAACGCATGAGCGCGACGACCCTGATCCTCATCATTCTGGTCCTGAGCTATATCGGCTATCTGATGGGCCGCAGCCGGGCCGGCGCTGTCTCCGGCGGCAAGCTTGCCTCCCTCCATTCCCTGCCCAGCTATCACGGGGCCTATGTGGCCGTGTGGTGCGGCCTGCCGGCGCTGGTGCTGCTGGCGCTCTGGCTGTCGCTGGAGCCGCAGATCGCCGACATGATCCTGCGCGCCAACCTGCCTGAAGCCACGGTGGCAAGCCTGTCCACCGCTGAGCTCAACCTGCTCATCACCGACATCAAGAACCTCGCCACCGGCAATATCGTCAGCCGCGAGGTCGATCCCGCCCTGCAGGCAGCCGCCGACGGCTACCGGGGCGCGCTCACCATCTCCAACATGGCGCTGATCGTCGTTACCCTGACGCTCGCCATTCTCGGCATCGGCTATGCCCGCGCCAGGATCGCGCCGGACCTGCGCGCCCGTAACCGGGTCGAGCGCGTGGTCCGGGTCATCATGGTGGTCGCCTCCACCATCGCGATCTTCACCACCATCGGCATTGTCGCCTCGCTCATCTTCGAGGCCGCCCGCTTCTTTGCCCGCGTCTCCTGGTACGAGTTCCTGTTTGGTCTTCAGTGGAGCCCGCAGACCGCCATCCGCGCCGAGCAGGTGGGCTCCTCCGGTGCCTTCGGTGCGGTGCCGATCTTCGCCGGTACCTTCCTCATCACCATCATCGCCATGTGCGTGGCGGTGCCGGTGGGCCTCTTCTCGGCCATCTACATGTCCGAATATGCCAGCCCCCGCTTCCGCGGCTTCGCCAAGCCGATCCTCGAAATCCTCGCCGGCGTGCCGACGGTGGTCTACGGCTTCTTCGCCGCCCTGACCGTCGCCCCGCTGTTCCGCGGCCTGGGGGAATCGATCGGCCTCGACGTATCGTCCGAAAGCGCCCTGGCCGCCGGTATGGTCATGGGCGTGATGATCATCCCCTTCGTTTCGTCCCTGTCGGATGACGTGATGAACGCCGTGCCCCAGACCCTGCGCGACGGCTCCTACGCGCTGGGCGCCACCAGGTCTGAAACCATCAAGCAGGTCATCCTGCCCGCAGCCCTGCCGGGCATTGTCGGCGCGGTGCTGCTGGCGGTCTCCCGCGCCATCGGTGAAACCATGATCGTGGTGATGGCCGCAGGCCTTGCCGCCAACCTCACCGCCAACCCGCTGGAAGCGGTGACCACGGTGACGGTGCAGATCGTGACCCTGCTGGTCGGTGACCAGGAATTCGACAGCGCCAAGACGCTCGCCGCCTTTGCGCTGGGCCTTGTTCTCTTCTTCATCACGCTCTGCCTGAACGTCTTCGCGCTCGGCATCGTCCGCAAGTACCGAGAGAAGTATGACTGACGCCACCTCCGATACCGGCTCCGTCGTCAACCGGAAGCCCGACCTCTCCGCCAAGCGGGTGCGGCGGCGCTATGCAGCCGAGGCGCGTTTTCAGGCCTATGGCCTGATCGCCATCTTCATCGCGGTGGCGGTGCTGGCCTCGCTTATCGGGTCCATCGTGTCCCAGGGCCTGCCGGCGTTCACCCAGCACAAGGTGACGATCGAGGTGGAATTTCCGGCAGATGAGATCGACCCGGACAATCTCCGCGCCGCCAACTTCCAGGCAATGGCCCGCCGCGCGCTCTATGAGCGCTTCCCGAGCGTCACCGCCCGCCGCGACAAGCGTGAGCTGGCCGACATTCTTTCAGGCGGCGCCGACGTGACCTTGAAGGAATTCGTCGAAGCTGACCCCTCCGTCATCGGCACCCGCCAGCAGGTGACCGTGTCCGTCTCCGACAGCATGGACACCTTCCTCAAGGGCCAGATGACCGACATCGACGAGTACCAGCCGAAGGCGGAACTGTCGCCCACCGGCGCCGAGGGCGAGCTCAGCCTGCTTGCATCCGGCAATGTCTTTGCCGACATCCTCGCCGACGTGAAGCAGACGCTGGAAGCGCAGTCCGACAAGATCGGCCAGACCGCCAACCGCGAACGCCGCGGCATCACGGTGCTGGAAAACGACGTGAAGGCCCTGCGCGCCCGCGCCGCCAACGCGGTGGGTGCCGAGCGGGAGAACCTCGAAGGCCGCATTAAGAGCCTTGAAAGCTCCATCAACAGCCGCATCCGCAAGGCGGCCAATCTCGACAAGGAAGCAGCGGCGCTGTTCGATGCCGCCCGCTCCGGCGGCGGCACGCTGGACCTCACCGAGGCCATGCCGTCGATCCTCATCGAGATCAATGGCGGCATCGTGAAGGCGCTGCGCGTCAGCAACGAGACCATCGAGGGCGAAGCCTTCGTGCCGCTCGACAGCGACACACCGGCCCAGGCCGGCGAGTGGACCGTGGTGAAGCTGGTGACGCCGGAAACCGGCCGCCAGATCAAGGACCGCACCGCCACCTGGCTGCTTGAGCTTCAGAAGGACGGCTCCATCGAGAGCACCTTCGCCGATGTGCTGTTCTCCAAGGGCGACAGCCGCGCCCCTGAGCAGGCAGGCATCTGGGGCGCCGTCGTCGGGTCCTTCCTGACCCTGACGATCACCCTGCTCCTGTCCTTCCCGATTGCCGTTCTGGCCGCCATCTATCTTGAGGAATTCGCGCCGCAGAACCGCATCACCGATCTGATTGAGGTGAACATCAACAACCTGGCCGCCGTGCCTTCCATCGTGTTCGGTCTGCTCGGTCTTGCCATGTTCCTCAATTTCTTCGGCCTGCCGCGCTCCGCCCCGCTGGTCGGCGGCATGGTGCTGGCGCTGATGACGCTTCCGACGATCATCATCGCCACCCGCGCAGCGCTCAAGGCGGTGCCCCCGTCGATCCGCGAAGCAGCCCTCGGCGTCGGTGCCTCCAAGGTGCAGGTCATCACCCACCACGTGCTGCCGCTGGCGATGCCGGGTATTCTCACCGGCACCATCATCGGCATGGCGCAGGCGCTGGGCGAAACAGCACCGCTCCTGATGATCGGCATGGTCGCCTTCATCGTGGACGTGCCCGGCGGCTTTACCGATCCGGCCACCGTGCTGCCGGTGCAGATCTACATCTGGGCCGACAGCCCCGAACGGGCCTTCGTCGCCAAGACCAGCGCCGCCATCATGGTGCTGCTCACCTTCCTTGTTCTGATGAACGCGCTTGCCGTTCTCCTGCGCCGCCGCTTCGAGCGCCGCTGGTAGTTTTCAAAAGGGGATAGACCCATGTCAGTAGCTGAAGACATCGCACAGCACGCCCGCGGTCAGGCCTCACCCGCCGATGCGCAGGTGAAGATGGAAACCCGCAACGTCAACGTGTTCTACGGCGAGAAGCAGGCGCTGTTCGACGTCAATCTCGACATCCGCCAGAACCAGGTGACCGCGCTCATCGGCCCGTCGGGCTGCGGCAAGTCCACCTATCTGCGCTGCCTCAACCGCATGAACGATGTGGTGGATATTGCCCGCGTGTCAGGCTCCATCAAGCTCGATGGCGACGACATCTACGACCCCAATGTGGACGTCGTGGAAATCCGCGCCCGCATCGGCATGGTGTTCCAGAAGCCGAACCCGTTCCCGAAGTCGATCTACGACAACATCGCCTACGGCCCGCGCATCCACGGCATCGCCAACAACAAGAAGGAGATGGACGAGATCGTCGAGACATCCCTTCAGCGTGCAGGCCTGTGGGACGAGGTGAAGGACCGTCTCGGCGAACCGGGCACCGGCCTCTCCGGCGGTCAGCAGCAGCGCCTGTGCATCGCCCGCGCCATCGCCGTGTCGCCGGAAGTGATCCTGATGGACGAGCCCTGCTCGGCGCTTGACCCGATCGCCACCGCGCGCATCGAGGAACTGATCGACGAGCTGAAGGAAAACTACACCATCGCCATCGTCACCCACTCCATGCAGCAGGCCGCCCGCGTGTCGCAGCGCACCGCGTTCTTCCACCTTGGCATCCTGGTGGAAGAGGGCGACACCGAGCAGATCTTCACCAACCCCACCGACGAGCGGACGCAGGATTACATCACCGGCCGCTTCGGGTAAGCCGCGTCAGCCGGGGCGGATCTGCCGATTGGCTTTGCAGTGAATTGGCATAGACTGGCACTTTCCGCCCGCTGGCAACCACGCCACCGGCAAGGCAACAACAGGTGCGGCGGGGCCTGTGCGGCATGACATCCATGCCGCTCCGCCCCATTGCGTTTCGGGAGAAACCCACGTGCAGGGACATATCGTTTCATCCTTCGAAGAGGCCCTTGACCGGATCAATGAGAGCCTCGCGCGCATGGGTGGCCTTGCGGAACGGCAGCTTGCCGATTCCATCGACGCCATCACCCGCCGCGACCGCACCCTCGCCGAACAGACCATTGCCTCTGACAAGCAGATCGATGAGCTGGAAGTGGACATCGAGGCTCAGGCCCTGCGCCTGATCGCCCTGCGCCAGCCCATGGCGATCGACCTGCGCGAAACCATCTCCGCCATCAAGATCTCGTCTGACCTCGAGCGCATCGGCGACCTTGCCAAGAACATCGCCAAGCGCGCCCAGGCCGTGGACCAGGCCAGCCCCGGCCGCGCCATGCAGGGCCTCGGCCGCATGGGCCGCCAGGTGCTGACCCAGCTCAAGGAAGTGCTGGATGCCTATGCCCAGCGCGATCACGAGCGTGCCATGGTGGTGTGGCGCCGCGACGAGGAAATCGACGAGATGTACAATTCGCTGTTCCGCGAATTGCTTACCTACATGATGGAAGACCCGCGCACCATTTCTCTGTGTACGCATCTTCTCTTCGTGGCCAAGAACCTCGAGCGCATCGGGGATCACTCCACCAATATCGCCGAGACCATCCAGTTCCTGGTGAAGGGCGAGAATATCGGCCAGAACCGGCCCAAGGGCGACACGACGAGCGTCACCACGCTCGAATATCCCAAGGACATGCCCTCCAAGGACGCAGGAACAGCTGAATGAACCTCGCCTCAGCATCCATGTCCGGCGCACCCGGCTCCAGCTCAACCGGTACACGACCCATGAAGACACAACCGCAAGTGCTTGTCGTCGAGGACGAGGCCGCGCTGACGACGCTGCTCCAGTACAATCTGGAGAAGGAAGGCTACCGCGTCACCACGACGGCGGATGGCGAAGAGGCGATGATGATCGTCGACGAGCAGCAGCCGGATCTGGTGCTGCTGGACTGGATGCTGCCGCAGGTCTCCGGCATCGAGCTGTGCCGCCGCCTGCGCGGCCGCAGTGAAACGCGCAACATCCCCATCATCATGCTCACGGCGCGCGGCGAGGAAGCCGACCGGGTGCGCGGGCTTGATACCGGCGCGGATGACTACATCACCAAGCCCTTCTCGATGACCGAGCTTCTGGCGCGCGTCCGCGCGGTGCTGCGCCGCATCCGCCCGGCCCTTACCGAGGACATCGTTACCTTCGGCGACGTAGCCGTTGACCGGGCTGCCCACCGGGTGCGCCGCGGCGACCGGGAAATCCATCTCGGCCCCACCGAGTTCCGCCTGCTTGATCACCTGATCCAGCATCCCGGCCGCGTGTTCAGCCGCGAGCAGCTTCTGGATGCTGTCTGGGGTTCGGATGTCTATGTGGAGGCCCGCACGGTGGACGTGCATATCGGCCGCCTCCGCAAGGCGCTCAACAATCCCGGCGAGCAGGACCCGATCCGCACCGTCCGCTCCGCGGGCTACGCGCTGGATGAGCACTTCCGCGACTGACCACGCCTCAGCAGACCGCGGGGGGCTTCCGGAAAGACCCCAAATGAAAAGGCGGACCCTTGGGAGGATCCGCCTTTTGCATGTGGCATATCGGGTTTTGAATGTGAAGGCCCGGAAACCGGTGCCCCTTAGCCGATCATACGGTTCGGGAACTGGCGCTGCGGTGCCTTGTCCTTGCGCTCACGGCGCGACGGCAGCGGCTGGTAGGCCATCTTGGCGTGGGCTGCGCAATAGGGCAGGCCAGGGGCCGAACGGCGGCCGCAGAAATGGAAGTTCTCATCGCCCGGGTCGCCGATCGGCCACTTGCAGGTCTGCTCGTTGAGTTCCAGCAGATTGGCCTGGGTGGCGGGATCGCTGAGGAGCTCGGCTTCTTCCGGTTCCGGCGCAGGGACAGGTGCCGGCTTCTTGGCGGCTTCCCGGCGTGGTGTGGCCGTCGTTGTGCTGGCTGTTGTGGCGCGCGCCGTGCGCGGGCTCGCCGGGCGGCGGCGGGTCACGCGGGTCGGCGCGCCGCGGCCGGACAGGCCCAGGCGATGCACCTTGCCGATCACTGCGTTGCGGGTGACGCCACCCAGCCGGGCCGCGATCTGGCTGGCGGAAAGCCCGTCCATCCACATCTGCTTCAGCTGCTCAACGCGTTCATCTGTCCAGGACATCGCCGGCTCCCCCTAAACCATTCCGGAATTTGTGGTGTCCAGCGGGTGGCAACCACAACATCTCGTGTTAACGTGTCGTTAACCTACAATATCGCTTGAGCCGGCGGCAAGAGATGTTGTGGTTTTATAGGGGGTTATCCACAATATATTGATTTTCGTGCGTCGCGCCGCCTTCCTCTGTGGATAAAGCGGCGCCCTTGCATGACGGCGTCCGCAGGCTTACTTCCGGCGGGACCGTTTTTGTCTTTCCTCCCGGCCAGAGCCGCAGCCCGCTTGGGCGTGCGGCTCACCCCGTCCGGGCCAGCCCGACCACACCGCCACCTCCGTACCCGCCGCAGAGCGGGGCAGGGCATCGGCGGTCTGGGAAATCATCGGGCCGGCCAGGCATGCCGGGACCGCGTTTGGGGGCCCGTTCGGCGGGTGATCATCATGAGCGATGTGCAATTTGAGCCCGGCGAGCGCCGGTTTGGCTCCGTCAACTGGCTGGGCCTGTGGACCCTCTACCTCAAGGAAGTGCGCCGCTTCATGAAGGTGTTCACCCAGACGGTGGCGGGCCCCGTGGTGACGGCACTCCTGTTCTTCGCCGTCTTCGCCGTGGCCATGGGCCGGGCCGACACTGTCGTCGCGGGCGTGCCCTACCTGGCCTTTCTCGGCCCGGGCCTCATCATGATGACGGTGATCCAGAACGCCTTCGCCAATACGTCGTCCTCGATCCTGGTTTCCAAGGTGCAGGGCAATGTGGTGGACATGCTGATGCCGCCGCTGTCCCCCGGCGAGCTCAATGCCGCCTTTGCCTTTGGCGGCGTCACCCGCGGCGTGGTGGTGGCGCTGGCCTCGGCCATCGTCATTTCCTTCTTTGCCCCCATGGGCGTCGCTCACTGGTGGGCCGTCCTTTTCTTCGTGCTGGCCGCCTCTCTGGCGCTGGCCCTGATGGGCGTGCTGGCGGGCGTCTGGGCAGAGAAATTCGACCACATGCAGGCGGTGACCAATTTCATCATCACCCCGCTGGCCTTCCTGTCAGGCACCTTCTACTCGGTAGAGCGCCTGCCGGAAGTGGCTCGCGGCATCAGCAGCTACAACCCGTTCTTCTATATGATCGACGGTTTCCGCTACGGCTTCACCGGCCATGCGGACGGCTCCATCACCACCGGTGTCATCGTGCTGGTGGCCCTCAACGCGGTGTTGTGGGGCCTGTGCCATTACGTCTTCAAGAAGGGCTACCGGCTCAAGGCCTAGGGCATAGCATCCGGGGGCGCGCCGGGACCCGGTCCCCGCGCCCCTGACTGCCCGGAAAAGCAGCGCAGAAAACTGCGATTTTCCGCCCCTTTTTCCGTCCCAAGCGGCATATTGACATGGCCGTGCTGAAAAGAAACAATCCGCGCTTTCCTGATCTGGCCCCGCCGCCGCCCGCCGGCGGCGTTTTGTGTTTCTGGGCCTGATTTATCGGGAGCATTCCTGTCCAGGCCCGCCCGCGTGAAGCGCCGGGCATTCTCGGAGACCCCGTGGTGAGTACCGCCGCCAAGACGCCCATCAGCCCTGTCCTGCCCACCTATGCGCGCGCCGACATCTCGTTCGAGCGCGGCGAGGGCGCGTGGCTGATCGCCAGTAATGGCGACCGGTATCTTGATTTCGGTGCCGGCGTCGCCGTCAACGCGCTCGGCCATGCCCACCCGAAACTCATCGAGGCACTGACCGGGCAGGCCCAGAAGGTCTGGCACGTTTCCAACCTCTACCAGGTGGAAGGCCAGACCAAGCTCGCCGAAAAACTGATTTCCCTCACCTTCGCCGACACGGTGTTCTTCACCAATTCCGGTGCCGAGGCGCTGGAAGCCTCAATCAAGATGGCGCGGAAATATCATGCAGCCTCCGGCAACCCTGAGCGCTACGAGCTGATCACCTTTGAGGGTGCCTTCCACGGCCGGACCCTGGCGACCATCGCCGCCGGCGGCCAGGAAAAATATCTTGATGGCTTCGGCCCCCGGATGCCGGGCTTCGTGCAGGTGCCGCTCAACGACATCGAGGCCGTGAAGGCCGCCATCGGCGACAATACCGCAGGCTTCCTCATCGAACCCATCCAGGGCGAGGGCGGCATCCGCGAGGCCTCCAAGGACTTCATCAAGGCCCTGCGCAAGCTGGCCGATGAGCACGGCCTTCTTTTGGTCTTCGACGAGGTGCAGTCCGGCGTCGGCCGCACGGGCCATCTGTTTGCCTATATGGATCTGGGCGTCGTGCCCGACATCATGGCGTCCGCCAAGGGCATTGGCGGCGGCTTCCCGCTGGGTGCCTGCCTCGCAACGGCTGAAGCCGCCAAGGGCATGACGCCCGGCACCCATGGCTCCACCTATGGCGGCAACCCGCTGGCCATGGCCGTGGGCAACGCGGTGATCGATGAAGTCGCACAGCCTGAATTCCTTGAGCATGTGCGCCGCGTTGCGGGCCGGCTCACCCAGGGGCTGTCCATGCTGGCCGACGAATATCCCGACGTGATCGAGACCGTGCGCGGCCGCGGGCTGTTCCTCGGCCTTAAGTGCAAGGCCCCCAACACCGATATCCAGAAGGCCCTCATGGCGAAGGGCCTGCTCACCGTGGCGGCTGGCGACAATGTGGTCCGCCTGCTCCCGCCGCTCATCATTTCCGAGGACGAAGCGGCCGATGCCGTGTCGCGTATCGAGTCCGTCTGTGCAGCGCTGTCGCAATCCCGGGAGGGGGACGCATCCGGCGCAGCCGCAACCTGAGGTGCCCTGAAACATGGCCCACAAGAATTTCATCGACCTCAACACCATCGACAAGGCCGCCCTGCGCTCGATCCTTGACCGCTCGCGCGATGCCAAGACGGCGCGCACCGGCTGGCCGAAAGGCCGTCCGGATGCGGATAAACCGCTGGATGGCTACCTGCTGGCGATGATCTTCGAGCAGCCCTCCACCCGCACCCGCGTCTCCTTCGACGTGGCGATGCGCCAGCTGGGCGGCGAAACCCTGCTGCTCAATGGCGGGGAAATGCAGCTGGGCCGCGGCGAGACGGTGGCCGACACCGCCCGCGTCCTGTCGCGCTATGTCGACATCATCATGCTGCGCACCGACGACCACGCCAAGATGGTCGAGCTTGCCGAGCACGCCACCGTGCCCGTCATCAACGGCCTGTCAGATGCCGGCCACCCCTGCCAGCTCATGGCCGACATCCTCACCTTCGAAGAGCATCGCGGCCCCATCGCCGGCAAGCGGGTTGCCTGGGTGGGCGACGGCAACAACATGGCCCGCTCCTGGATCGAAGCCACCCATCGCTTCGACTTCGAGCTGATGCTGGCCTGCCCGCCGGAACTGTCGCCCCCCAGCCAGTGCATCGAGGAAGCGATTGCCGCAGGCGGCAAGGTGCGCCTCGTGCATGACGCCGAAGCAGGTGTCGAGGGGGTGGACGCGGTGGTGGCCGACACCTGGGTTTCCATGGGCGACGAGGAGGCCGAGCGCCGTCACAATCTGTTGATGCCCTATCAGGTGACCGAAAAACTCATGGCCCGCGCCAACAAGGACGCGATCTTCCTGCACTGCCTGCCCGCCCATCGCGGCGAGGAAATGACGGCGGGCGTGATCGACGGCCCGCAATCGGTGGTGTTCGACGAGGCGGAAAACCGCCTCCATGCCCAGAAAGGCATCCTTGCCTGGTGCCTCGACTGACCACATCTAGGGGGCCCGCGCTGCTGCTGCCCCGGGCAGCCATGGCGCGGACCTCGTAACCGATCCCCTTTTGGATACCCATTTCGGACAAAGCCCCGTGGACGTGACCCCCAACGAACCGGCCCCCCGTGACCTGACGGCTCCGGGCGACGACCTCGTGCTGCCCTTCGCCATTGAAGGCATGGATGTGCGCGGCCGCCTGGCCCGCATCGGCCCGGTGATCAGCGATATTCTCGGCCGCCACGATTATCCGGCCGCCGTGTCCCGCCTGCTGGGCGAGGCCCTGCTGCTTGCCTCCATGCTCGGCACGGCGCTGAAGCTCGATGGCCGCTTCACGGTGCAGATGTCGAGCAACGGCCCGGTGGACATGCTGGTCGCCGACATGACCAAGGATGGGGGCCTGCGCGGCTACGCCCATTTTGACCGTGACAAGGTCGAGGCACTCGGCAGCGCGGCCCCGAAGCTGGCTGACCTTGTCGGCACCGGCAGCCTGGCGCTCACCGTTGATCAGGGCCCCGGCCGCAATTCCTATCAGGGCGTGGTGCCGCTCGAGGGCGACAGCCTGTCCGCCTGCGGGGAAGCCTATTTCCGCCGCTCCGAGCAATTGCCCACCCTGATCCGCCTTGTCGTCGCCGAGACCATGCAGCGTGATGCCGACGGCCATGCGGGCGGCGGCTGGCGTGCCGGCGGCATCATGATCCAGCATATGCCCGCCGATGGCGGCTATGTGCGCGATGCCCATCCCGGCGACGCGCCGGACGGCTCTGAGCCCGCGCAGGACGATGCCGAAGAGGACGACAACTGGAACCGCGCCCGCATCCTCATGGAGACGGTCGAGGACCATGAGCTTGTCGATCCCGGCCTTGCCGCTGAAACCCTGCTCTACCGCCTCTATCACGAAGACGGCGTGCGGGTGTTCTCCGAGCACCCCTTGAGCTTCTCATGCCGCTGCTCGCAGGAGTACATTGCCGGTGTCCTCAAGGGATTCGGCGAAGATGAGCTCGCCGACATGTACACGGAAGACGGTCTGATCGAGGTGCGATGTGAGTTCTGCAGCAGCAACTACACCTTCAAGCCGGAGGAAGTATCCGGCGCTTGAACGGCTGGTGGTGATGCTGGCGGCAAGCCTGCTGCTGGCGGGCTGCCTGGCGACCACGGCCCCGCCGCAGGGCCCCGTCAACGCCACGCTCACCTTCGGCCACACCGAGGTGATGGCGCTGGACGTCGCCGAGATCGACCTCGCGGAAGCCTGGCAGCAGCCCGGCCAGCCGCCCCATATCGGCCATCTCGTGCCCAACAACCCGGTGCGCATCATCCGCACCTGGACGCGTGACCGCCTGCGGGCCGTGCCCGGCGGTCCCGGCGCCGCCGATGGCAGCCTGCTGCGCGTCACCCTGCTCGATGGCTCGGTGACGGAAAAGCCCTTGCCGGTGGAAAAGGGTGTTGAAGGCTTCTTCAAGGATCAGGCGGACACGCGCATCGAAGCCGTCTGTGAAGTGGCGGTTGATCTCATCGACCCGGTCACAGGCCGTATCGGCGGCATCAGCGTGAAGGTGGAAGGCAAGCGCGACATCCTTGAAAGCGCCAGCCTCAATGAGCGCGACCGCATCCGTTTTGCGCTGATGGAGGAGATTGCCACCTCGCTCAATCAGGAGCTTGAAAACGGCATCCGCGCCGAGTTGGGCTACATCATCCGGCGCTGATGTGGTCCACCAGGCGGCTCAGGAAGTCGTCACAGGCCTCAAGCTGTTTCGTCTCGACCCATTCATCCGGCTTGTGCGCCTGCAGGATGCTGCCGGGCCCGCATACCAGCGTGGGAATACCGACTTCCTGGAACAGCCCGGCCTCCGTGGCATAGGACACAGCCTCCCGGTCATTGCGTCCCGCCAGCATCATCACCGCCGTTTCCAGCGGCGACGCGTCGTCGCTGGGCTTTAGGCCCGGTGCCTGCGCCAGCGTCTCGATGCGAATGTCCGCCTGCGGATAAACAGCCCGCATGTCCGGCAGCAGCGTTTCGTCGGCGAAGCGGCGCAGGCGCGTGCTGATCTCGTCCACGTCCTGGTCGGGCAGGGTGCGGTGCTCGAAAGTAAACCAGCAATGGCGCGGCACGATATTGGTGGCGGTGCCACCGCCGATGCGGCCCACCGACAGGGTGGTGTAGGGCGGCTGAAAGCGGCCTGAGGCATCCCCCCGCGCTTTCATCTCTTCGGCGATCTCACCCAGGAACGCGATCATCCGGGCTGCCGCCATAATGGCGTTCACGCCCTTGTCGGTCTGGCTTGAATGATATTCGAGGCCTGTCACTTCCACCCGGAAGGAGCGGATGCCCTTGTGCGCGTCCACGACAGCCATGTCCGTCGGCTCGCCGACAATGACAAGGCCCGGCTTGGGCAGGTGCCCGGCCAGATGCTCGATCATCGGCCGCACGCCCAGACATCCGATTTCCTCATCATAGGAAAAGGCGAAATGGACGGGCCGCGACAGCTTTGCCGCTGAGAGTTTCGGCAACTGCGCCAGCGCGCAGGCAATAAAGCCCTTCATGTCCGACGTGCCGCGGCCGAAATACTTGCCGTCCTTCTCCACCATGTCGAACGGGTCGCTCGACCAGTCCTGATCTTCCACCGGCACCACATCCGTATGTCCGGACAGCACGATCCCGTCCGGCCCGTCGCCGCCGATGGTGCCGTACAGATTGGCCTTTGTGCCGTCCTCATTGGGGATCAGCTCGTAGCGCATGCCGTAGCGGTCCATCAGCCCGGTCACGAAGTCCACCAGCGCCAGATTGCTCAGATGGCTCGTCGTGTCGAAAGCGATGAGCTGGCGCAGCAGTGCCGGCGCGGTCATGGAAATGTCGGACCCGGTCATGAAACAACCCCGTTTGCCGTCAAAAAAGCCGGATCCGGCCTCATCGCCCCTTCAGCAAGGGAAAGGCGACGGATCATGCCGGATCGCGGCGTTCAATACGTCTGAAAGCCCCCAAATTCCCGGAAAAACCCGTGAATTTGCTGAAACCATTGGTGGGCTTTGGGTCGTATACCATGTCTGATGGCGTGAATGCCGGGTGCATTTGGGCCGGGATGCGGCTTTCTGGCGGCTTACGGTTCATCTTTGCCGCCGCATAATGCGTGCGATCCGCCGCCATGCGGCCGCCGGAATGGCAGCAGAAGACGCCTTTGGGAAGGAAGACGGATGAGTTTGGGCCGGTATGAGGATGACGACCGCAGCCCCCGCGGCGATGCCCGCGCGGTGGAGCGCCGGCGCCCCGGCTATCCCGATGAGGCGCTGACACCGGAAGACGCCCCCCGCCGCCCGTGGTGGCGCCGCTTCATGCCGCTGCTCATCCTCGCGGGCGCCATCGGCATCTTCATGGTGCTGCGCGCCACCCAGCCGACGCTCACCCCCGAGCCGCCGGAGGAGCGCAGCTGGACCGTGCGCGCCGCCGCCGTCACCTTCACCGACATCCAGCCGCAATTACAGGTCTTCGGCGAGGTTGTCGCCGGTCGCAAGGTGGAGCTGCGCGCGCTCGTCGCCGGCGAAATCCTCGAGACCGGCGAAAACTTCCGGGAAGGCGGCATCGTCTCCACCGGTGACACGCTGGTGCTGATTGACCCGTTCGATTATGAAGCCGCCCGCGATGACGCCGTGGCTTCCCTTTCAGAGGGCAAGGCCCGCCTTGCCGAGATCAAGGCCCGCGCGGCCTTGGAGGACGAAGCACTGGCCAATGCCCGCCAGCAGCTCACCATCCGCCAGCGCGACCTCAACCGCGCCGTCCGCCTGTCGAAGTCCGGCAACATCTCCCAGGCCACGGTGGACGACCGCCGCCTCGCTGTCGCCCAGCAGCAGGCGCAGGTGGACCAGCGCGAAAGCAATGTGGCGCAGGAACTGTCCCGCGTGGAGCAGCAGGAGGCCGTGATCCAGCGTCTCGAAGTGGCCCTGCGCCGCGCCGAGCGCGATCTCGGCAACACGCGCATTGTCGCGCCGTTCACGGGCTTTGTCGGCTCCGTCGCTGCCGAGCAGGGCAAGCGCGTGGGCCTCAACGACCGGCTGGCAGATCTGACGGATGCGGATCGTCTGGAAGCCCGCTTTACCCTGACCGATGCCCAATATGGCCGCATCATCGCCGCCGAGGGCCGGGTCACCGGCCGCCCGGCCACCGTGCTGTGGCGCGTCGGCGGGCGCACGCTGGAATACACCGCCACCATCGAGCGCGTGGGGGCGGAAATCTCCGCAGCCTCCGGCGGCGTTGAAGCCTTTGCCCGCCTCGAGACCAAGGGAACCGAAACCCCGCTGCGCCCGGGTGCCTTCGTTGAAGTGCGCCTTCCCGACACCCGCTACACCCAGGTGGCCTTGCTGCCGGAGACCGCGCTGTTTGACGGCGACACCATCTACGCCATCGTCGACGGGCGCCTCGAGCCGCGCAAGGTAGAGGTCGCCACCCGCACGCCGGAGGGCATCCTGGTGTCCGGCAACCTGGCCGAGGGCGACCAGGTGCTGGTCACCCGCTTCAACGAGGCCGGCCCCGGCGTCCGTGTCGATATCCAGTCCGGCGGAGCCTGAGCGCCATGAGCGACCATCAGCCCTTCGGACCGGACCAGGCCCCGCGCCGCATTGCCGATGCGGACCGGCCCAGCGGTCTGCTCGGCTTCTTCGTCACGCACCGCAATGCGGCCAATCTGCTGATGGGCATGCTGCTGGTGGCGGGCTTCTACGCGCTCACCCAGCTCAACACGCAGTTCTTTCCGAAGACGGAAATTCCGACCATTTCCCTTTCCATCATCTGGCCCGGCGCCAGCGCCGAGGACGTGGAAGGCAACATCATCGATGCCATCGAGCCGGAGGTGCGCTTCCTCGACGGGGTGGACAAGGTGCAGAGCTATGCCCGTGAGGGCGTCGCTCAGGTGGTGATCGAATTCACCTCCAGCACCGACATGCAGAAGGCCCAGGCCGATGTGGAGCAGGCCGTCTCCAGCATCACCACCCTGCCGGAAGACAGCGAACGCCCCACCATCAGCCGCGCCATCTTCTATGAATCCGTGGCAGCGCTCGCCATCTCCGGCCCCTTCACTGAAAGCGCCCTGCGCGCCTACGCCAAGGACATCCGCGACGTGCTGCTAGATGCCGGTGCCGACCGCGTGGTGATGACCGGCGTGCGCGACCCGGAGCTGGTGGTGGAGATCGCCGAGGCGGACCTGCGGCGGCTGGACCTGTCCGTCGCCGATGTCGCAGGCCGCATCCGCCAGATAAGCCAGGACCTGCCTTCCGGCACGCTGGAAGGCGCGCAGGAAAAGCAGCTGCGCTCCATCGGCCTTGCCACTGATGCGGGTGCGCTCGGCAAGATCGAGCTCAAATCCCTCGGCACCGGCGAGAAGGTGCGCCTCGAAGACGTGGCGATGATCCGCGACGGCTTCGATGAGGATCAGCCCACCGGCCTGCGCAACGGCGATCTCGCCATCAAGCTCGATATCCAGCGCGCGCTGACCGCTGACACGCTGGAAGTGCAGGCAAGTGTCGAGACGGCCCTGAAGGAGCTGAAGCCCACCCTGCCGCCGACCCTGCGGATCGAGATGTTCGACGTGCAGGCGGACCTGGTGGTGGACCGCATCATGCTGCTGGTGAAAAACGGTGTCGGCGGTCTCGTGCTGGTGCTGGTCATCCTCTTCGTATTTCTCAATGCCCGCGTCGCCTTCTGGGTCTCCGCCGGCATTCCCGTGGCGATGATGGCCACCCTGGCGGCCATGCTCGCCACCGGCCAGTCCATCAACATGATTTCGCTCTTTGCGCTGATCATGACCATCGGCATCATTGTCGATGACGCGATTGTGGTGGGCGAGCATGCCACGACCCTGAGAGAGCGCGGCTACCCGCCCACCGTCGCAGCCTATCTCGGCGGTCGCCGCATGTTCGGCCCCGTGCTCGCGGCCATTCTCACCACGGTCGCGGCCTTCGCGCCGGTGCTGCTAATCGGCGATATCATCGGCCAGCTTCTTTCCGCCATGCCCATGGTGGTTATGGCGGTGATGGCCGCCAGCCTCATCGAATGCTTCCTGGTGCTGCCCGGCCACATGCGCCACGCGCTGGAAGGCCCGATGACGCAGAGCCGGTTCCATATCTGGTTCAACCGCCACCTGGATGCGTTCCGCACCGGCCCCTTCCGCCGCCTGATCGCCAGCGCCTACGACAACCGCTACACCACGGTATCGCTCGCCATCGCCGCCTTTATCATCTGCATCGGCCTGATGGTGACAGGCCGCGTCGGCTTCCAGTTCTTCCCCTCGCCGGAGGCCGACACGGTGACCGCGTCGGTTGTCTTCGCCCCCGGCACGCCGCGCGAGGTGACCGCCGACGCCCTCGGCCAGATCGACGAAGCGCTCGCCCGCGCCGAAGAGAAGCTCGCCGGCGAGCGCGGCGCGCTCACCCGCATGGCCTATGGCACCGTCGGCCAGACCGGTGGCTCCTTCAGCGTCACGTCCGGCGACAATCGCGGCAATCTGCAGGTGGAACTGCTCGCTTCCGAGCTGCGCACCGTCCGCACCCGCGACGTGATTGAGGCCTGGCGCGCTGAGCTGCCGGACCTGCCGGGCATTGAGCGCATTGCCCTCACCGAGCGCCAGGGCGGGCCGCCGGGCCGCGACCTCGACATCCGCCTCACCGGCGGCAATCCCCGCACCCTCAAGGAAGCCGCCCTCGAAGTGCGCGACCTGCTGGCCACTTTTGAGGGCGTGTCAGACATCGAGGATGACTTGCCCTACGGCAAGCAAGAGCTGGTGCTGGAAGTCAGCCCGCGCGGGGCGGCCCTCGGCTTCACCACCGAAAGCGTCGGCCGCCAGGTGCGCAACGCGTTCGAAGGTGCCATCGCCAAGCGCTTCGCGCGCCAGGAAGAGGAAGTGACCGTCCGCGTACAGCTGCCGGAAGGTGAGCGCACCCGCGCGCTGGAGGAGCTTTATCTGCGTACGCCCACGGGCCAGGAGGTGGCGCTCACCGAAGTGGTCACCATCCGTGAGCAGCAGGGCTTCTCCCGCCTGCGCCGGGAAGACGGCAAGAGCTTCGTGTCGGTAACCGCCGAAGTGGACGCCACCGTCACCAATTCCAACCAGGTCGTCGCCGCCTTGCGCACCAGCGGCCTGCCGGAGATCGCCGCGAAATACAATCTCGCCTTCGATTTCTCCGGACGCGCCGAGGAGCAGGCGGAAGCCTTTGGCGATCTCGGTCTCGGCGCGCAGATGGCGCTCATTGCCATCTACATCATCCTCGCCTGGGTCTTCGCCTCCTATGTGCGGCCGATCGTTGTGATGTCGATCATTCCCTTCGGCCTTGTCGGCGCGGTGCTGGGCCACCTCGTCATGGGCTTTGACCTCACGCTCCTGAGCTTTGTGGCCCTGCTCGGCCTTGCCGGCATTCTGGTCAACGACTCCATCATCCTCGTGGACCAGATCGACAACCGCATGGATGAGGGCGACGACGTGCGTGCGGCCGTGATCGGCGGCGTGCAGGACCGTCTGCGCGCGGTGCTGCTCACCTCGCTCACCACCGTTGGTGGCCTCGCACCGCTCCTGTTTGAAACCAGCCTGCAGGCCCAGTTCCTGCTGCCCATGGCCATCACGCTGGCCTGGGGTCTGGCCACCGCCACCTTCCTGGTGCTGCTGGTGGTGCCGGCCGTGCTGGGTATCCAGGAGGATGTGCGCCGCCGCTTCGGCCGCAAGCGTTCGGCCCGCGTCATCGACGTGGATGCGGAAGCCATCGAGGATGCTGAAAACGGAACGGGGGATAACGGCAATATCCGCCGCATCCCCCGCCCTGGTGAGTAGTGTCCTGGTGAGTAATATTCCGTATGCGCCCTACCAGTGAATGCCGCGGGTAAGCGCGGCCAGCGCCACGGCTTCGTTGCTGGGCGTATGCGGCTTGCCTTCCCCGGGCTCGCCCTTGGCGGCGGCAGAATCCGGGAACAGCCGGTAGGTCGTGTTGAACACCGTGTTCATCGCCTTCGGCGCCAGCGCCCACAGCACCTGCGCAAAGGTACCCAGGCGGGTGCTCACGCTTGTCGGTTTCTCGACGATGGCCTTGGCGATCAGCCCCGCCGCCTCGTCCGGCGACAGGGTGGGCACGTGGTCATACATCTTGGTGGGCGCGATCATCGGTGTACGGACCAGCGGCATATAGACATTCGAGAAGTGAATGTTGTTGTGCTGGAACTCCGGTGCCGCGCAGGAGGAGAACGCCCCCAGTGCCGCCTTCGATGCCACATAGGCCGAGAAGCGCGGCTGGTTGGCCTGCACGCCGATCGACAGGATGTTCACGATGGTGCCGCCGTTCTGCTCCACCATGTGCGGCAGGAAGCCCATGATCAGCCGCAGCGCGCCGAAATAGTTGAGCTGCATCGTGCGTTCGAAATCATGGAAACGGTCATAGGACAGGTGCACCGAGCGGCGGATTGACCGGCCGGCATTGTTGACCAGCACATCCACCCGGCCCAGATCGTCGATCACCTTCTTCACGAAGGCATCACAGCTGTCGATCTCCGCAGCATCAAGCTGGTAGGCATGGACCTCGCCGCCATTGCCGCGCGCCTTTTTCTTCAGCAGCGCTTTTGTCTCCGCTAGGTTCTCCGGCGTGCGGGCGGCAATCACGGTGACGGCACCGGCCGCCACCAGCTTCTCGGCAATTGCCAGGCCGATGCCGGAGGTGGCACCGGTCACCACCACCACCTTGCCCTTCACGGCACCGGACAGGGTGCGGTTCTGGAACAGGGACGGGTCGAGATTGCGCTCCCAGTAATCCCACAGCACCGGCGCATAGTCGCGCAGTTGCGGACAGGAAATGCCCGACCCCTTCAGTGCCGCCTGGGTGTCGCGGCTGTCGAACTTGGTGGGGTAGTTGAAGAATTTGAGCGTGGCCCGCGGAATGCCGAGATCCGACAGCACCCCGTCGGTGATGGTGCGTACCGGCGGCAGGTTCTTGATCCCGTCGCGCACCGCCTTGGGAATGAAGCCGAACAGGCCTGCGTCGATCCGCATGGCGAATTCCGGCCCGTGGCCCGCCCGCGCAAATGTGTTGAGCACGTCACCCACCGGCATGCTGTCCGGGTTGGTGAGGTGGAAGGTCTTGCCGTTGAGGCCCGCCTTGTGGGCGATGTGGTCCATGGCGTCGGCCACGAAATCCACCGGCACGATGTTCATGTGCCCGCCTTCAAGCCCCACCAGCGACAGCCAGCGCGGCAGCGCGTTGCGCAGGCGCTGCAGCATCTTGAAGAAGAAATAGGGCCCGTCGATCTTGTCGATAAAGCCGGTCTTGGAATGGCCCACCACGATGCCCGGCCGGTAGATGCGCCAGGGGACGGTGCATTCCTCGCGCACCACTTTTTCGGAATCATGCTTGGTGCGGAAATAGGGATGGTTGTCCTCTTCCCACTCCTCAAACATGTCCTCGCGCCAATAGCCCCTGAACAGGCCAGCCGCGGCGATGGAACTTGTGTGGTGGAAGCATTTGGCCTTCACCGCCTCCGCGAAGGTCACCGCATTGCGCGTGCCGTCCACATTGGCCGTGATCTGGCTGGCGGCGTCCTCATTGGCGATGTCGTAGATGGCGGCGAGGTGGAAGACATTGCCGATCTTCCCCGACAGGGCCGTGATCTGCTTGGGGCTCACTCCCAGCCGCGCCTTGCCGAGGTCACCGGTCACCGGGATGATGCGCTTGTCGGCGTCGGGATACTTCTCCGACAGCTCCTCAATCAGTGCTTTCAGCTTGCCCTTGGAGCCGGACCGTACCAGCACGTGGATCTTGCCCTTGCGCGCAAGGAGCTTCTCCACCAGGTGTCGGCCAATAAAGCCGGTCGCGCCCGTTACAAAACTGTCCATCAAAGCCTCCCCGATGCGGACATATGTCTGGGGGCAGGCTCTTCACGGCACCACCTCCCGGTTCTTGCCTGAAAGACTAGAGCAATTGCAGGAAAAGTGGCCACCGGTTTTCCGTCCGCGATTGCGACAAGGGGGAAAAGCGCAATTGCAGGAAAAGTGGCCACCGGTTTTCCGTCCGCGATTGCGACAAGGGGGAAAAGCGCAATTGCAGGAAAAGTGGCCACCGGTTTTCCGTCCGCGATTGCGACAAGGGAAAAACTGCAATTGCAGGAAAAGTGGCCACCGGTCTTCGGTGAGCGTGTGTCAGGAGCGCCAGAACACCGGCGACAGCAGGATGAGCACGGTGAACAGCTCAAGCCGCCCCAGCAGCATGCCGAGCGACATCAGCCATTTGGCAGCGTCCGGAAGTCCGGCGAAATTGCCTGAGGGGCCCACTTCCGCGCCGAGCCCCGGCCCCACATTGGCGATCGACGTCGCCGCCGCCGACAGGGCCGTCACCGGGTCGAGGCCGGTGAAGGTCAAAAGCAGGGCCAGCGTGCCGAAACAGGCGATAAACAGGAAGAAGAAGCTCATCACCGAGGCGGAGACATTCTCCGGAATTGCCCGGCGGTTGTATTTCGGGATGAACACCCCGTGCGGATAGATCATCCGGCGCAGATGGCTCAGCGCCACCGCCGTGATTACCTGCACGCGGAAGATCTTGAGCCCGCAGGATGTGGAGCCTGAGCAGCCGCCGATGAACATCAGTGTAAAGAACACGATGCTGGCAAACGGCCCCCAGGAACCATAATCCTCGGTGGCGTAGCCCGTGCCAGTCAGGATCGACACCACGTTGAAGATCGACGCGCGCAGCCGCTCTTCAACATCCACCCCCGGCTGCTGCAGCATCTGGTAGGTCACCATCGCCGCTGTGGCCACCAGGATGATGCCGATGAAGGTCTGCACCTGCGTGTCGCGGAAAAGGGGTGATGCCTTGCCGCGCAGCGCCTGGATATAGAGCACGAAGGGCAGGCTGCCGAAGATCATGCCGGCGGTGATGATGTAGTGGATGAGCCCGCTGTCGAACGCGCCCACCGACGCGTCGCGAGTGGAATAACCGCCCGTGGCGATGGTTGTCATCGCGTGGTTGATGCCGTCAAAGAAGCTCATCCCCGCAGCCCACAGGGCGATTGCGGCCAGCACGGTGAAGCTCACATAGACAACGGTGATCGAGCCCGCTAGGGCGGCGGCGCTGGGCAGCACCTTTTCCGGCGTGTCGAAGGCTTCCACCTTGAACATCTGCATGCCGCCCACCTGCAGGATCGGTAGGATGGAGACCGCCATCACGATGATACCGATGCCCCCGAGCCATTGCAGCAGCGACCGCCACAGCAGCAGCCCCGGCGGCGTCGTGTCGAGGCCGGAGATGACCGTCGAGCCCGTCGTGGTGATGCCCGACATGCTCTCGAAAAACGCGTCGGTGATCGACAGCTGCAATTCGGAAAACAGGAAGGGCAGGGCACCGAAGGTCACCAGCGCCACCCATACCGCCGGCACCAGCACGAAGGCCTGCTTCAGCGTCATGGTGCCCGCGCTGCCCCAGGTCATCAGCGCCATGGAGACACCGAAGAACGAGGTCACCACGGCGGAGGCAAGGAACACCTTCCAGTCCGGGTTGGAGACCGCCGCGTCATACAGCGCCGGCAGCAGCATCGCGATGCCCAGCGTCACGAGCAGGATACCCACCACCAGCACGATGGGGCGGATGTCGAACAGGCCGACGCCGAGAGTGTTGTTGTTGCTGGCAGCAGTCATGACGCGTGATTCATGTGGGCGGCCAGTCTAGATCATCGGACGGGGGCAGCGCATCCGGTCTTCTGCGCCGGGCGCAGGCCGCATGAAGGCTGCGCGCCGTCAGTTCACGCTGCGGTAATCGTGCGGGCTGTCCAGCGAAAACGCCGGGATGGTGACGTCGAACCGGTCGCCATTGCCCGCAACCATGCCATAGGTGCCCGACATGATGCCCGACGGGGTCGGCAGCGGCGCACCGGAGGAATACTCGAAGCATTCCCCCGGCTCGATTACCGGCTGCTCGCCCACCACGCCGTCGCCGCGCACTTCCTGCACACGGCCGAAGGCGTCGGTGATGCGCCAGTAGCGGTCGGTGAGCTGCACCGTCTCGCTGCCTTCGTTTTCGATCTCCACCTCATAGGCCCACACATAATGGTCCTCGGAGGGTTCCGACTGGTCGTCCAGATAGATCGGACGCACGCGCACGCGGATGCCGCGCGTCAGCGCATCGTAGAAGAACTCCTGGTCCTCCGCCGCGCCGTCGAAGTCCGCATCGGCGAATTCCATGAAAATCGGGTCTTCCATATCTGCAGGCGTCCTTTGTATCCGTCGGACCGGGCAGGCTGCCCCCACGTGGTGCGGGTCAGGCAGCATCCAGCGCCAGGCCGAGATCCTCTGTCAGGTCAGCGGCATCTTCAAGACCGACCGAAAGGCGCAGCATGGCATCAGAGATGCCCAGTTCCGCACGCGCTTCCGGCGTCAGCCGCTGGTGGGTTGTGGTGGCGGGATGCGTGATCAGGCTCTTCGCATCGCCGAGATTGTTGCTGATCTTGATGACTTCAAGCCGGTTGGCGAGACGGAATGCCGCCTCCTTGCCGCCCTGAACCTCGAAGGCAATCATGTTGCCGGGCATGTCCATCTGCGCCTTGGCGAGATTGTGCTGCGGGTGATCCGCCCGGCCCGGATAGATCACGCGCGCGATCTTTTCCTGGCTGCCGAGGAAATCGGCGACCGCAATGGCATTCTCGCAGTGACGGCGGACTCGCAAATCCAGTGTCTCCAGGCTCTTGAGCATGACCCAGGCGTTGAACGGGCTCAACGCCGGCCCGGTCTGCCGCAAGAAGTTTGCCAAGTGGTCCGTCACGAATTGATCCGATCCCAGAACCACGCCGCCTAGGCAGCGGCCCTGGCCGTCAATGTGCTTGGTGGCCGAATAAACCACCACATCCGCGCCGAATTCCAAGGGTTTCTGCAGAACCGGCGTCGCGAACACATTGTCCACCACCAGCCGCGCGCCCGCCTCATGTGCGATTTCGGCAACAGCCCTGAGGTCGATCACGTCCAGCGTCGGATTGGTGGGTGTTTCGAGAAAGAACACTTTGGTGTTCGGCTTCCGGGCAGCGCGCCACTGGTCGAGGTCGCAGCCATCCACCAGCGTGCTCTCGATACCGAACCGCGGCAGCAGGTCTTCCACGATGTAGCGGCAGGAGCCGAACAGGGCGCGCGCCGCCACCACATGGTCGCCGGCGGACAGCTGGCACAGCATCGCCGCCGTCACCGCCGCCATGCCCGTGGCCGTGGCGCGGGCCGCTTCCGCCCCTTCCAGCGCGATCATCCGCTCCTCGAACATCCGCACCGTCGGGTTGGCGAAGCGCGAATAGACAAAGCCGTCATCCTCGCCTTTGAAGCGCGCTTCCGCCTGCTCGGCCGTCTCATAGACATAGCCGGAGGTCAGGAACATGGCCTCGGAGGTCTCGCCGAAGGGAGTGCGCAGCGTGCCGCCGTGAACCATCTCGGTCTGCGGGCGCAGCTTGCGGTCTGAGGAAGTGGTGGTGCTGGACTTGCCCATCGGGCCATCTCCTTCAAACGCCCAAAAGAAAACCCGGCCTGTTGCCTGCCATCTGGCGGACCAACATAAAAAGGCCGGGGGGCGCCCGTCCGACCTTTTAGCACGGTTGTTTAACGTGGCCGCAAGCCGGTCGGCTCAAATCACCACGGGATACGCTTGTGAGGGGTCTCGATGGACCGCCCAAGCGACGGCGTGTCATACGCCTCAGCGCAAATTGGGTCAAGCACAGGTGAATCGGTCTATGCTAGAACCCTCATCGACCCACCATTTCTCGCCATTTCCGGGGATTTCGCCCCCAGAGCGTTCATAATCAGCGCCCACATCATCAAAGCCCGCCTCATGACAGCCGCCCCGCGCCCCCTCACCGACACGCCCCCCGGCATCCTGCCCGCGCAGGAGATCGCAGCGCTCGTGGACGAAGGCGTCATCACCTTGGCCCGGCCCCTGGCCCCGCGGCAGATCCAGCCAGCGAGCCTTGACCTGCGCCTGGGCGAGAAGGCCTATCGCGTGCGCGCCAGCTTCCTGCCCGGCCCCGGCGAGCCCGTGGCCCGCAAGCTCGACAGCCTGAAGCTGCACGAGATCGACCTGCGCGACGGTGCGGTGCTGGAAACCGGCTGCGTCTATCTGGTGCCGCTGCTTGAAAGCCTCACGCTTCCGCCGGGCCTTGCCGCCGCCGCCAATCCCAAAAGCTCGACGGGCCGGCTTGATGTCTTTACCCGCGTCATCACCGATGGCGCTGTCGAATTCGACCAGATCGCCGACGGCTATTCAGGCCCGCTTTATGCCGAGATCAGCCCGCGCACCTTCTCAATTCTCGTGCGCACCGGCTCGCGCCTGTCCCAGCTGCGCCTGCGCCAGGGCGAGGCCGCCGTCGCGCCGGACGAGATGCTGCGCCTGCAGGCCGATGAAGGGCTTGTGACCGTGCCGGACGGCTCGCCGTCAGACGCCATCAACGATACCCGCGGCATTGCCCTGAGTGTGGATCTTGTGGGCGAGGGGCCCGAGGGGCTCGTCGGCTATCGCGCCAAACGCCATTCCGGGCTGATCGACGTGGACGCCGTCGGCGCCTGCGACCCGCTTGAGTTCTGGGACCCGGTCCATGTGCGCGGCCAGAACCGCATCATTCTGGACCCGGACGAATTCTACATTCTCGCCAGCCGCGAGGCCGTGCAGATCCCCGCTGACTATGCCGCCGAGATGGTGCCCTATGACCCGCTGGTAGGTGAGTTCCGCGTGCATTATGCGGGCTTCTTTGATCCCGGCTTCGGCGCCGCGGAAGCTGATGGCGCAGGGTCCCGCGCGGTGCTTGAGGTGCGCAGCCACGAGGTGCCCTTCATCCTCGAGCACGGCCAGATCATCGGCCGCCTTGTCTATGAGCACATGACCGCGCGCCCCGCCTCGCTATATGGCCAGGAGCTTGGGTCCAACTATCAGCGCCAGGGCCTCAAGCTCTCCAAGCATTTCGCGGTGCCGGGCCGGTCCCGGTGAAGCGCCGTGCCACCACGGCCACGGGCCTTGCCGCCGCCGCGCTGGCGCTCATCCTCGCGCAGATCATCGGCACCGCCGCGATGCAGGGCCTCGGCCTGCCGATCCCCGGCCCCGTCGCGGGGCTGGTGCTGCTGCTCGGCGTGCTGGCTGTCTCAGGCGGCATCCCGGCGGGCCTCGGGCGTCTGGCCGATCTGCTGCTGCGTCACCTCAACCTGTTCTTCGTGCCCGCAGGCGTCGGGCTGATGGCGCATCTGGCGCTGCTGGCGCGCGACGGGGCGGCGCTCACGGTGGCGATCATCCTGTCGACGCTGGCAGGCCTCGTTGTCGCCGCCGCCGTCTTTCTCTGGGCACGGAACAAAAGCAGCGGGCACGCACCATGATCGCCCTTGCCTGGATCATCGTCACTCTCGTGAGCTATGCAGCCGCCCGCGCGCTCGCCCGCCGCGTCAACGGTCACCCGCTCGCAAACCCGGTGCTGGTTGCGTCCCTCCCGGTGATCGCGCTGATGGTCGCGACCGACACCCCGCATGAGACCTATGCCGAGGGCGGCATCTGGCTGCTGCTGCTTCTCGGCCCGGCCACCGTGGCGCTGGCCATTCCGCTTTACCGCAACTGGCCCAAGGTGCGCGCCGCCGCTGGCCCGCTGCTGCTCGGCATCGCCGCAGGCTCCGTCACGGCGGTCAGTGTCGCGCTGATCTCCGCCTGGGCGCTGGGGGCGAGCATCCCGTCGCTCCTGTCGCTGGCACCCAAATCCGTCACCACCCCCATCGCCATGGGCATCGCGCAGGTGACCGCAGGCCTGCCGTCACTCGCTGCTGCCATCGTCATCGTCACCGGCATTGTCGGCGCGGTGCTCGGCCCCTGGCTGCTCAACCGCCTCGGCATCCGCGACCCGGAGGCCCATGGCGTGGCGCTGGGCACTGCCGCCCATGGCATCGGCACCGCCCGCGCCTTTCAGGAAGGCGAGGAGACGGGCACCTTCTCCGGCGTCGCCATGGGCCTCAACGGCATCGTCACGGCGCTGCTGCTGCCCTGGCTGCTGCTCTGGTTGTTTGGCTGACGCTCCCGCCCTATCTGTTGGTCCATGAGCAAACCCAAGGGCCCAGCCGATTTGCCGCTTCCGGAAACGGAACAGGGTGCCGTCCGCCGCCTCGGAATCGAGCTCGAGTTCGGCGGTCTCACGGCAGCGGATGCCGCTGCCATTGTCGCGGCCAATCTGGGCGGGGACATCGCTGCCCGTGACCGCCACCACAGCAAGGTCATGGGCAGCCGCATCGGCGACATCACTGTCGAGCTGGACACCCGCTGGGCCAAGCCTGATTTCCTCCGCGCCGTCGGGCCCGACTGGCCGGCCCTGCTGCCTGACAACACGCCGGACGACATCCGCCGCGAGCTTGAAGCCCTGCCGGATACGGCCGGTCCGCTGATCGGCGACCTGCTGGATTTCTGGCTGCCCATCGAGGTCATCACCCCGCCCATGCCGCATCCCCATGTGGCCATGCTGCCCGGCCTGTGCGACGCGCTGGCCTCCGCCGGGGCCACGGGCACATCCCGGTCCGTGTTCGGCGGCTTCGGCCTGCACCTCAACCCGGAAGTGGCGCGGCGCGACGCAGCCTATCTCACATCGGTCCTGTCGGCCTATTTGCTGCTGTCCCACTGGCTGCGGCAGCAGACCGGCATCCCGCTGATCCGTCAGCTCGGCCCCTTCATTGATCCGTTCCCGGATGAGTACACGGCGCTCGTCACCGCCGACGATTATGCGCCGGACCTCGAGACCCTGATCGCCGACTACATCGCCCACAACCCCACCCGCAACCGCGAGCTGGACATGCTGCCGGTCTTCGCCTTCCTGAGGGAGGACCAGGTGCGCGATGCCCTGCCGGACGAGAAGATCAACGCGCGCCCCACCTTTCACTACCGCCTGCCCAATTGCCGCCTGGACGAACCGGACTGGTCACCCATCACCGAGTGGAACCGCTGGGTGATGGTGGAGATGCTGGCCGCCGATGACGGGCTGCGCCATGAGGCGGCAGAGGCGTGGCGCAGCGCCCGCAGCCTGCCCGCCCATGTGGTGGCCGCCCTGTCGGGCCGGGAGGGTGCCTGATGCCGGCCGCCCGCACCGGCCCCCGTCGTCCCGCCCGGCCTCGTATCGGCATCACCGGCTCTGTCCGCCGCTGGCCCTTCAAGCGCTGGGTGGATGCTTTCGCCGTCCGCCTGACGGGCGGTGTACCCGTCTCCATGCGGCCGGACTGGGTGGCCGATGTGGAAGCGCTGGACGGGTTCGTCATTACCGGCGGGCTTGATGTGGCGGCGGCCGTCTATGCCGGGACGGCCCGCCCCGACCCGGAAGCAGGCCACAGCCGCGACAGGTTCGAGCTGGCGTTGCTCGACCACGCACTTGAGTGCGGCAAGCCTGTGCTCGGCATCTGTCGGGGCATGCAGCTTCTCAATATCCATGCGGGCGGCACCCTGCATGACAATGTGGCCGACGCCTATCCCCACGCCCCGCCCGTGCGCACCCTGCGTCCGCGCCGCCTCGTCCATGTTACCGCCGACAGCCATCTTGAACGCATCACCGGCACCCGCGCGCTCAAGGTCAACGCTCTGCACGACCAGTCTGTGAAGCAAACAGGCGCGGGCCTGCGCGTCTCAGCCGCCGACCCCTACGGCATTGTCCAGGCGGTGGAAGCCGTGCCGGACACAGACGGCCCGTTCCGCCTCGGCGTCCAGTGGCATCCGGAATGGCTCGTCTGGCAGCACCGCCACCGGGCGCTTTACCGCCATTTCATTGCCGAGGCCCGCGCCCACGCGCAGCACCGCGATGGATCTCAAACCGCCGGTTCCCCGCGCAATCCCGCTTGTCAGACGCCCGCCCGCTGACGTAGGTTCTCGCTCCGCGCTGCCGCGGCGTCGGCGCTGACCGGCCGCGGGTGTAGCTCAATGGTAGAGCAGCAGCTTCCCAAGCTGACGACGAGGGTTCGATTCCCTTCACCCGCTCCAGCGCGCCCCTTTTAAAAAATCCCCGCCCGTAAATGACCATGGCATTGCCTTGGACGCGCCACATTGCGTCCCGCGCATCGCCCCATTGGACGCCCATACCCGGACCCCTGATGTGACGCGCCGGGGCAGGGCTGCCTGCTCCCCCGGCGCATGCCAACAGGGGAGGAGACGTTCATGGTCCTGCATGAACTTGACGGCCGCCTTGCGCGCGCCGGGCTGTTTGCCGCCATCGCCTTTGCCTTGCTGCTGGCGCTCGGCGCCTTCGCCGCGCCGGCTCACGCGAAGTCCGATGCCCTCACCGCCACGGTGAGCTATGACCAGCCGGTCATCCCGCGCGGCGAGCGCGCAACCATCCACATGATGATCGAAATCCACGCCCCGCGGGCTGCCTGGCCGGGTCTTGCCGAACGGCCGCCGGTGAACCTCGCCCTGGTGCTCGACCGCTCCGGCTCCATGGAGGATCGCGGCAAGCTTGATTATGCCAAGCGCGCGGCGAAGAAGATCGTCGACCTGCTGGATCGCCGCGACCGGGTGGCGATCGTTGAATATGACGACGAGATCAATGTTCTCTGGCCGTCCGCGCCGGTGGAGAATGCGCGCGAGATCCACCGCCGTATCGACCGGCTGACCCCGCGCGGCAGCACCAACCTCACAGGCGGCATGCTGCGCGGCGCCGATGAAGTGCTGCGCACCTATGATGCCGACGACCTCACCCGCGTCATCCTGCTGTCCGACGGCCTGGCCAATCAGGGCATCACCGAGCCGCGCGACATCGCCCGCGAAGTACGCCGCGCCCGCCGCGACGGCGTGCGCATTTCGACGATCGGCCTCGGCCTTGATTATGACGAGGACCTCATGCAGTCGATCGCCGAAAACGGCGCCGGCCAGTATCACTATGTGGAGCATCCCAACCAGATCGCCCGCATCTTTGAAGAAGAGCTGTCGACCCTGATCCGTACCACGGCGCGCGACATCCGCCTGCAGCTCGAGGGAGGCGGCGTCATCGAGAAGATCGAGATCCTTTCCGACGACGTGGACGATGCCCGCGATATGGCCCTGGGCGACATGTTCGCCGGGGAGACGCGGACCCTGCTGCTGCGCCTTGAGCTGGATGCCGCCGATGTCGCCGCTCTTGCCTTGGGCGACATGGACGTCACCTTCACCGATGCCCGCACCGGTGAGACGCACGTCCTGTCCGTCCCGGTGACCCTGCGTACCAGCGATGATGCTGAGGTGATCAGGAAGGCCAGCAACGAGGCCGTCGCCGTCGAGGCCGCCCTCGTCAAGGCGGAGCGGGCGCATCTTGAAGCTGTTGCAGCCTTCGAGGCCGGAGACCGCGCCAAGGCCGAAAGCCTGATGACGATCCTGTCCGACACGGTTTCCGGCCAGGCCGCCGCCTATGATGACGGCCGCCTTGCCGCCAAGCTGGAGGCGCTGGACGTGGAGCGCGAGCAGATGGCAAGCGCGGCCGCGCCCGACGCGCAGGCCGCCTACCTCAAGAGTACCAAGCAGCGCCTCTACCAGGCCAAGTCCGGCAAGCGGGCGGGCTATCAGCTGGAGGTGGGCGATGAGGGCCTTGAGGTCGAACGCCTGCAGCAGGCGCTGGCCGATGCGGGCTATTGGGCCGGTCCCGTCGATGGGACCTATACGGAAGATCTCAAATCCGCGGTCGACAGCTACCAGGCCGCCCAGGGCCTGAAGCGCGACGGCGTTGCCGGACCTTCAACACTGCAGGGGCTGGGGCTCTACTAGTCAGCCGGCACCCGGACTGCCTGGTCCGTATCCACCCCATCCTCCTGCAGTGCTGAATGCCGGGCCAGTTGCGCCAGTTGCGCGCGGCTGGCCCGGCTTATGGCATGCCGGGTCTTCTCCCAGTAATGCGGCTTTGTCGCGAGCTGCCACATGGCGAGATAGGCCCCCGCCGACAAAAGCGGCCAGTAGAAGATGATCGAAAACACGTAAGGAATGAGGTCGCGGTTTGCCCGCTGGCGCACCGCCACGATGCCCGCCGCCACCGATACCAGATAGCCGCCGGTCAGCAGCGTCATGTTGAACAGGATGAGCAGCATCGGCACGCCGGGTGCGGTCATCAGCGCCAGTGCCGAGCCGTTGAGCATCAGCCCGACGGCGGCGGCGATCCACACCAGCGGGTGGGCGAGGGCGGAGATCAGCGACCCGCCGATCATCAGCTGGAAGCCGAGAAACCCCGTCGGCCCGAGGCTGCGCCACAGGCCCGCAGGATCGCGCATATGCACCATCCATGTCTGCGCATAGCCCTTGAGCCAGCGTGACCGCTGCCGCAGCCAGTTGCCCAACTCGCAATTGGCTTCTTCATAGGTGGTCGAATCCAGGATCGCGCAGCGATAGCCGCGCTGCGCCAGCCGGATGCCGAGATCCGCGTCTTCGGTCACGTTGTACGGGTCCCACGCGCCCACCTCGCGCAACGGCTCGATACGGAAATGGGTGGATGTGCCGCCCAGCGGGATCGGCATGCCCAGCCGTTCGATGGTCGGCAACAGCAGGTCGAACCACATGTTGAACTCGATGGTGAACTGCCGTGTCAGCCAATTCTCCGAGGCGTTGAAGTAGGTCAGCGGTGCCTGCAGACAGGCAATCTCCGGCCCCGCGCGGGCAAACATGGCAACCGCCTTTTTCAGCTGCTGCGGCTCGGGCTGGTCTTCCGCGTCGAAGATGACGACATAGTCGCCGCGCGCAAATTGCAGGGCGTAGTTGCACGCCTTGGGCTTGGTGCGCGGCTGCGACGGTGGCACCAGCACCAGCTCCACATAGGTCTCGAGCCCCAGCTGTTTTGCCATGGCGACGGTATCGCGGTCATCGGCCTCGAGGATCAGCTTGATGTCGAGCTTGGCGCGCGGATAGTCAAGCCGCCGCAGGGCGCGCGCCAGCAGCGGCAGAACCTCCGCCTCCTGATAAAGCGGCACCAGGATCGTATAGACCGGCAGGTCCTGGTCCTCCGGCAAATCATGATCCCGCTGCCGCAGTGCCTGCGCCGCCAGGCCGACGGGGATGGAAACGCCGCGCAGGATCAGGAACGCCAGGAAGAACAGCCCCAGCACCGTGTTGACCACGACCGCCGTCAGCCCCGGCGCTGCCATGACGCCTATAAGCACCGCCATGGCAATCACACCGAACACCATGCCCTGCGCCGGGGTCAGCCCGCTGCGGGCGGAGAATTCCGGTTGCCGCTCATCCAGTGTCAGCTGGGCGCGATGCTGCAGCACGGTTTCAAACTGCCGTTGCAGCGTCCACAGCACATCCAGCCGCGCAGTGATGGCAAAGCCGAACTCGTCTTCCGGCACTGCCAGGCCCAGTGCCCGCCGTTCGGCAATCACGCGTGCCGCCATCAGCGGGTCGGGCGTCGCCAGAACCAGCCGCGTTCCCTCCCGGCGGATGGGGATCGCTTCTGCCGCCTGATAGAAATCAAGATGCTCGGCCTTGAACAGCCGTGTGTCCGGCGGGGTCTTCAGCACGTCGATGAAGGGAAGGTGCAGATGCCGCGCCAGCGCCCCGTAGAGCGCCTGCGGGGAGACGAAGCCCAGCGCCAGCACCGCCTGACCCAGCGGCACGTCCCATGCCGCCGCCGCGTCCAGCGCCTGGACGAGTTGTTGTTCGGAGATCAGCCCGGCGTCCCGCAGCACCGCCCCCAGCGGTTGCCGCAGCGTATCGCCGGCCACGGGTCGGTCCGCCACGGCCTACCTTCGCATTATTGCCTGCCTGCCCGCGCAGCCTAGCCAATAATCGCAAAAGTAGCAAAAGGTTGTGTAAGTCAAAATCCGCCTTAAAGACGGCCCCGCGCACGAAAAAGCCCGGCTCCGCGCCCTTCAGGGGCGGAACCGGGCTTCATGCCTGTCAGACAGGAATGGGGCTGGCTTACTGAGCCTGGCCTTCCATCGCGTCCTTGGTCTCTTCGGCAGCTTCCTCGACTTCCTCGGCAGCAGCTTCAGCGGCGGCTTCGGTCTCGGCAGCGGCCTCCTCGGCAGCTTCCTCAGTCGCAGCAGCGGCGTCCTCGACAGCGGCCTCGGCTTCAGCAGCGGCGTTTTCCGCCCCGGCTTCGACGTCAGCGGCAGCTTCTTCGGCACCGGCTTCGGCGTCAGCGGCCATATCCTCGGCAGCTTCTTCAGCTTCGGCAGCCTCGTCGGACGCGGCATTCATCGCGTCATTGACGGCTTCCTCGGCGGCATCCGCGGCGTCGCCCGCGGCTTCCATGGTGGCGTCAACGGCGTCGCTCGTGGCTTCGGCAGCGGAATCAGCTGCTTCGCTCACCGCTTCCGAGGCGCTTTCCACGGCGTCGGAAATGGCGTTGCCGGCGTTTTCTTCGTCATTGCTCGCGTCACATGCGGCCAGGCCCAGAGCCAGCGCCGCAGCAGCGGTCAGCGTAAGAGTTTGCTTGATCATCCTGTTTCACCATGTCTCCACCCCGCTCTGGCACCCCGCGCGGTATGGGCATGGCCCCCTGTTGATGTGAAAAAAGCCGCAATACTCACGGCGTAACGACCACTTTGCCGATGACCCGCCTGTCGCGCAACTGGCACATCGCCTCCGCAGCCTGATCCAGCGGGAAACTGGCGTAAACATATGGCCGAATTGTGCCCTTTGCGGCCATCGCATCGATGGCGGCGATGTTTTCGGCACCCTTTTCCGGGTCGCGGCGGCCATATTCGCCCGCCCTTACGCCGACCACGGAGAAACCCTTGATCAGCGGCATGTTGACCGAGATGTCGGGGATGCGCCCGCTGGCAAAGCCGATGACCAGAAGCCGCCCGCCCCAGGCGATGCAGCGCACGCTTTCATCGAACACGTCACCGCCGACCGGGTCATAGATGACATCCGCCCCGCGTCCGCCGGCCAATTCCTTGACCCGGTCCTTGAAGCCGTCCGCCACATTGATCACGTGGTCGGCGCCGCGGTCAGCCAGCACGTCCAGCTTCTCCTGCGAGCTGGCGGTAGCGATCACGGTTGCGCCCATCTGCTTGCCAAGATCAACCGCCGCCATGCCCACGCCGCCGGCCGCGCCATGCACCAGCAGCGTTTCGCCCGCCTCAAGATGGCCGCGCCGCACCAGCGACACATAGGCGGTGAGATAGGCGGTCGTGTAGCCCGCCGCTTCTTCATAGCTCATGGCCTCAGGCATCGCCCGGCAGCTTGCGGCAGGTGTGTTCGCGCCTTCCGCCATGCCGCCGGTGCGCAGCCCCGCCACCACCTTGTCGCCGGGCGCAAAGGCCGAGACGCCGGGGCCGACGGCCACAATATCGCCCGCAGCCTCCATGCCCGGCGTGAACGGCAGCGGCGGCTTGAACTGATATTTGCCCTGCACCATCAAGAGGTCAGGGAAATTGACCGCACACGCACGAATGCGGATCTGCACCTCCCCCTCGCCGGGGGCGGGCAGGTCAATCTCTTCCATGTCCACAGCGGTAATGTCTTCGGACAGCGCGTTGACCCGCACCGCCCGCATCCGGCCCAGCCCTGCGTCCCCGCTCATGAGGCCGCCTGGTCCTGCGTGGCGGCTGTCTGGGAGGGGGAAGGCGAGGGGCGCGTGGAAGCTTCGGCCGCGGCCAGCGCCGTACCGAGATCATCGACGATCTCGATATTCACGTCCTTTGCCCGGCGCGACACCCCGCTCATGGCGGTGAAGCCATGCGGCAGGTCGCCATATTCGCGGAAGGTCACCTTCACGCCCGCGTCTTCCAGGCGCCGCGCATAGGCTTCGCCCTGGTCGCGCAGCGGGTCGAAGCCTGCCGTGTAGATGAGGGCGGGGGGCAGGCCCGCAAGGTCTTCCGTGCGGCCGGGCGAGGCATAGGGCCCCGCCTTGTCCACGTCGCCTGCCATGTAGAGGCCTTCGAAATATTCCATGGTCTGCGTGTCCAGCGGCACGCACTGCCCGCAGCTCTCCATGGAACCGGTCCGGTCAACCGTGTCGACCCACGGATAGATGAGAAGCTGCACGCTCGGGCCCTGTTCGCCCAGCCGCTTCATTTCCTGCGCAACGACGGCGGAGAGATTGCCCCCGGCACTGTCGCCGCCCACGGCCACATTGTCCGGCCGGCCGCCGAACTGGGCCGCGTTGTCACGCACCCATTTGAAGGCGGCGATGGCATCCTGCGCTGCTGCGGGAAACACATGTTCCGGGGCCAGACGATAATCGACGGAAATCACGCCCGCGCCGGTGCGCGCGGAAATCAGCGAACAGAAATGGTCGCAGGTATCAAGATCGCCGATGACGCAGCCGCCCATGTGGAAATAGACCACCAGCGCGTCACTCTGCTTGCCGGTAAGCGGCCAGTAGTGCCGTGCCTGCAGCGGGCCGTCAGGCCCCGGCAGGGTGAGTTCCGTCACCCCCACATCGGAGGAGCGCTTGGCGTTCATCATGGCAAAGCCGGCGCGGGTGGCTTCGCGCGCGTCGGCGGCAGGCATGGTGTGGATGCCCGGACCCTTGCCCGCCTGCGCGGTAAGAAAGCCGACGCCGGGGTCGATTTCGCGGCCATCCACGGTCAGCACCGCGCCCTTGGACATGGAGCGCAGCATGCCCGCAGGCAGGCGCATCATCATGCGTGCAATGAATTGTTGGGCACTCATCAAGCGCCTCCTTCCCGATCAGATCATTCTTGTTCGGGAAGCAGTCTACTTGGTTTCAGGCAGCCTTGGCAGGGCGTTTACGCCGCCGAGGAACAGTTTGGTGGCGAATTCCGCCGCCTCGTCCGCATCGAACGGGTCGCGCGTCTGCATGATGTCGCCCACTTCGAAGGCAATGCCCACGAAAGCGGCGGTCAGATAGTCCGGGTCCACATTGGGCAGCACGCCCTGGGCAATGGCGCGCTCGATGTCGAGATGCAGTTCATCGAACACCGCCACCACTTCCGGCGTATCCATCCGCACACGCATCGCGCCGGACTTGCGGCGGATGATGCGGTGCATCTCCTCGTCCTGGGCGATGTAGTCGAAATAGGCCCTGAAGCTGGCGGAGATGAATTCCTCGAAATTCGCCGCCCGGATACGTTCGGCGCGGATGCGCGGGCGCATCCGCAGGGCGCTGGCGTCCATCAGCGCCTGGAACACTTCTTCCTTCGACTTGAAGTAATTGTAGAAGGTGCCGGAAGCGAGGCCCGTGCGGCGGATGATGTCGCGCACCGTGGTTTCGCCATAGCCGAGCTCGGCAAACACCAGCCGCGCCGCATCAAGAATGGCCTGCCGGTTTTCAGCCTTGGTCCGCTCGCGCTTGCCCATCTGCGACAGCGGACGGGACGGACGGCTGGCCGCACTGCCTGCCGCCGGGCTGGCGGCCGCGCTTGTGGCCGCAAGGGTGGCGTCGGCTGTTTTTGTCGTTGTGCTCACGAAACGCAGGCTCTCTCGGCGATATGTCGGACTTGGAGATCGTCGGACGAGGATAACGTGTCAGGTCTGATACCAACACGCCCGAAGCCTGCTTACATACTTGTCAGTAAGTTTCGGGCTGGTCCTGATGACTCGCGGCCATTCTAGACCGCGTGCCGCATAGCATCAAACCACCGGCCCGCCCGCTGGCGCATAGCTGCCTTTACGCGGGCGGCGGCGGTGCATGGCATGGCCGCTTACTCGGCGGCCACCCCCATCTGGGCGGCGCGCGGCGGCACCGGCAGGCCGGGCTTTGCCTGAGCCCGCTTCGCCCCGCGTTTGATCTCCTTGTCCATCTCCCAGACATAGCGGTTGAAATCGAGCTGCATGGTGTGGCGGGCGGATTTGTAGAAATGGCCCGTATACATGTGGTCGTCCGCTGCGATGGTGCGCTTCATTTCGTCCGCATCAGGCAGCGCATACTGCCCGGTGAGATAGCGGCCGATGAGCTTCATCTGCTGCTCGGCAAAGTTCACGAGCGTCGGCAGCGGCTGCGCCAGCGCCATGAAGAACAGGCTGGGATTGCCGGGGTCGAAGATGCGCTTGTAGAGCGGCACGTGGTTGTCGACGACCTTCACCACATTCTCGTCCATGAAGGGGAAGGACACGTTGTAGCCCGTGGCATAGATCACCACGTCGATCTCTTCGCGGCTGCCGTCGGCAAACTCCACCACGCCGCCGTCAAACCGCTTGATGTTGGGTTTCGGCGTGATGTCACCACAGCCGACGCGGGTGAGGAATTCTCCGGACACGGACGGGTGTGCATCCAGCGGCTCGTGATCCGGCTTCGGCAGGCCATAGTTTTCCGGGTTGCCGATCAGCTTCTTGATCATCCGCCGCCCAAGCGCGCGCTGCACGCTCAGGGGAATCCACGCCGGCATCGCGCCTTTGTCGGCCACCTTGCCGTTGATGTATTTCGGCATCACCCACACACCGCGCCGGGTGGAGACGAACAGCTTCTCGGCAATCGGCCGCTGGGCCAGTTCCGAGGCAATGTCCATGGCGCTGTTGCCCATGCCCACCACCACGATGCGCTTGCCGCGCATGTCATGCGGCTCGAACGGGGTGAGGTAGGAGTGCGAATGCATCTGCACCCCGGTGAAGTCGTTCATGCCCTCGAACTCGGGCCAGCGCGCGTCCCAGTGATGTCCGTTGCATACAAAGACCGCATCGTAATAGCGCGTCTCCGACGACGGTCCGCCCTCCGCCGAGCGGTCGATGGTGACGTGCCACAGGCCGTCCTTGTCCTGCGTCACATGGGTGACGGCGGTGTTGAAGGTGATCTTCTCCCGCAGGCCGAAATGGTCAACATAGTCGTTGAAATACCGGAAGATCTGGCTGTGATGCGGGAAGTCCGGGAAGTCGGAAGGGATCGGAAAATCCTCGAACGACATGCGGAACTTCGACGTGTCGATATGCAGCGACTCGTAGCAGGCCGACAGCCCGTTCTTGTTCTTGTAGGCCCAGGTGCCGCCGACGACATCCGACATCTCGAAACAGTCGAACGGGATGCCACGGTCCTGAAGCGCCTTGGCGGTGGAAAAGCCGGAGGGGCCGGCGCCGATCACGCAGCATTTGGGAAGTGCGGCCATCTTTCTCTCCTGAAATGCGATTGGGGTGAATATGCCGGGGCCTAGCGGCCCTTGAAATTGCCTGCCCGCCGCTCGATGAAGGACTGAACGCCCTCCGCGGCATCTTCCGTGTTCGCCAGTTTCGCCTGCACCTGGTCGAGCACGGCCTTGGCCGCGGCCTCGCCCTCTTCGACATAGAGCATGGCCGAGCGCTTGGTTTCCTGGATCGCCAGCGGCGCCAGCGTGGCGATCCGGTTCGCCAGCTCGATGGCGCGCGCAACCTGCGTGCCGGGCTCCACCACTTCCTGCACGATGCCGATGCGCAGGCCTTCGTCGGCGCTGAATTCCCCGTCGCACAAGAGCAGGTGATACATGCCGTTGCCCCAGCCGCAGCGCTCGATGAAGCGCAGCGTGCCGCCGCCCGTTGCCATCAGCCCGCGGCGCGGCTCAAGCTGCGCAAAGCGGGTGTCCTTCGAGGCGATGACGATGTCCGACGCCAGCATCATCTCGATGCCCGCCGTGTAGCAGATGCCCTGCACGGCGGTGATGACGGGCTTGGAGCATTTGCGCTTCAACGCAAACGGGTCAACGCGCGCCTGCGCCTTTTCCTCGGTGACGCTGTCGCCCTTCTTCATGCCCTCGGCGAACTTGGTGAGTTCGAGCCCGGCGGTGAAGTGCTTGCCGAAGGAATGAAGCACACCGACGCGCAGCTCCGGGTCTTCGTCGAGCTGCGTGAAGGCATCCGCCAGCTCCGAGAACATCTTCGGCGTCAGGCCGTTGTATTTTTCCGGACGATCGATCCCCATCAGCAGCACATGGCCCTGGCGCGTGACGGTGATGCGGCCATCGGGCTCCGCCGATGCGTCCCGGTCCGAAACCGGTACTGTGACCTCACCCATGCTGCATTCTCCCTGACTTTGCCGATTGCTTTTGCCTGAGTCATACAGCCAAAACTGTACCTCGGTCTAGTTTCTATGCGCTTGCTCTCGCCCCCGCTCCCGCGCCATACCATTGCCCATGAGTACCAAGGAACAGGATCAGGCCGAGGCGCTCAGGCATGCCCTGATCGACCATGTGCCCCACGCCCAGGCCATCGGCCTGGAAGTCGTCTATGTGAAAAAGGCGAAAGCCTGCCTCAAGGTGCCTTATGCACCGCATCTGGTGGGCAATCCGGACACCGGCGTCGTCCATGGCGGCGTCATCACCACCATGCTCGACAATGCCTGCGGCGTCGCCGTGCAGATGGCGTTGGACGAGCCGTCCTCCATCGCCACGCTGGACCTGCGGATCGACTATATGGGCCCTGCCACGCCCGGTCGCGACATTCTGGGCGAAGCCCACTGCTACAAGGTGACGAAATCCGTCGCCTTCGTGCGCGGCGTTGCCTTCCATGATGACCGCGACGACCCCATCGGCACCTGCCACGGCGCCTTCATGCTTGCCGCCAACCGGGCGGTGGCGCCCTCATCGCAGATCCGCCGGCACGTGATGAAGGGCGAGCGCCCGAACGCGCCGGATTCAGGTTCCACGGGCGGGGAGGGCTGAGCCATGCGTGACCTCGAAGCCCTGGCCGAAGGCACGGATGTGAACGCCGTCCTCGACAAGCTGCCTTACGTCAAATTCCTCGGCATTTCCTTCGAGCAGCCGTCGGGTGATCTCATCGGCAAGCTCACCTTCAAGCAGGAGCTGATCGGCAACCCGGCGCTGCCGGCGCTGCATGGCGGTGTCATCGGCGGGTTCCTCGAGACGGTGGCCATCGTGCAGGTGGCCCGCGACAGCAAGATCCGCGTGCTGCCCAAGACGATCGACATCACCATTGATTACCTGCGCTCGGGCCGTCCTATGGACACCTATGCCCGCGCCACCATCACCAAGCATGGCAGGCGGGTGGCCAATGTGCAGGTCATCGCCTGGCAGGACGACCCGGAAAAGCCCATCGCCGCCGCCCATGGCCATTTCCTACTCGAGCCTGTCAGCGACGACGACAGCGCCGCCTGAGGCCACCCCCGGAGTATCCCGATGCCGCGTCTCACCTTCTGGTACGATTTTGCCTCCACCTATTCCTATATCGCCGCCCACACCGTCGGCCCGGCGGCGGAGAAGGCAGGCGTCGATGTCGTCTGGCGGCCCTTCCTGCTGGGCGCGGTCTTCGCACCGCAGGGCCTGACCGACAGCCCCTTCAACATGTTCGAGCTCAAGGGCCGATACATGTGGCGCGACATGCAACGCCTGGCGGATGACAACGGCCTGCCCTTCAAGCGGCCGGAGGAATTCCCCCAGCGCAGCATCCTGGCCAACCGCGTGGCTGCTGTGGCCGGTGACCGGGTGGGGGATGTGACCCGCGCCATCTACAGCGCCGAGTTTGGCGAGGGCCGCCCCATAGCCACCGATGAAGATCTGGCCCCGGTGCTAACGGGCCTCGGCCTTGATGCCGCAGCCCTGCTGGCGGATGCCGTATCGCCCGAAGGCAAGCAGGCCCTGCGCAGCAACACCGATGCCGCGCTTGAGGCCGGTGTCTTCGGTGCGCCCACCTTCACCACCGAAGATGGTGAAGTGTTCTGGGGCAGCGACCGGCTGGCGCAGGCGCTGGCCTGGGCCACCTCGCACACGGCCTAGATGTCCGGCGGGTCATCTGCCGGCACGGCCTCTGGCGCAGCGCCGCTTGCACCCATCACCCACGCCCGCGTCTGGGCGGTGGCGGGGCCGATCATCATTTCCAATTCCACCGTCCCCCTCATCGGCATTGCCGATACGGCGGTGATCGGCCATCTGGGCGAGGCGGATTTCATCGCCGCCATCGCGCTCGGCGCCATCATCTTTTCCACGCTCTACTGGATCTTCGGCTTCCTGCGCATGGGTACAACGGCGCTCGCCGCCCAGGCCCGCGGCCGTCAGGACCCGGACGAGATCCGCGCCGCCATCCAGCGCGCCTGCCTCGTCGGCGTGACGGTCGGCGCGGCCATGATCGTTCTGCAGCTGCCGCTCGGCTGGCTCGTCTTCGAGGCGTTCCCCGCCGGTGACCGGGTGGAGGCGCTGGCAGGGGACTATTTCGCGATCCGCATCTGGGGCGCGCCCGCCATGCTGATGAACTTCGCCATCCTCGGCTGGTTCATCGGCTTGCAGCGCGCTGATATCGCGCTTTATCTCCAGCTCTATCTCAACCTCGCCAATCTGGCGCTGGACGTGCTGTTCGTCACGGGCCTTGGCTTTACCGTGGATGGCGTTGCCTTCGGCACCATCATCGCCGAATGGACCGCCATGGTGCTGGGCCTCGTTCTTGTGCTGCGCCACGCACGCGCCACCACCGGCGCACTGTTTGCCTCAGGCGACCGGGTGCGGCTTTTGGATCGGGCCGCGCTTGCCACCATGCTCAGCGTCAACCGCGACATTTTTATCCGCTCCGCCTTCCTGATGGCGGCGTTCGTATGGCTCACCATGCAGGGCGCCGCCCAGAGCGACCTGATCCTCGCCGCCAACGGCGTGCTGCTGCACTTCTTCTATCTGACCGCCCACGCGCTGGACGGGTTCGCTTTTGCCAGTGAGGCTTTTGTGGGGGAGAGCAAGGGCGGCGGCGACAGGCAGCGCCTGCGCCACGCTGTCCGCCTCACATCCGTCTGGGCGGTGGCGGCGGCGCTGCTGTTCGCGCTCGTCTTCTGGCTGCTGGGCGGCTGGTTCATCAGCCTGCTGACCAATGTGGCCGAGGTGCAGGAAACAACCCGGACCTATCTGCCCTGGGCGATCCTGTTTCCGCTCGTCACGGTGGCGAGCTTCCAGCTCGACGGCATCTTTGTCGGCGCCACCCGCACGGGCGACATGCGCAACATGATGGCCCTGTCCTTCGCCGTCTATATCGGTGCCTGGTGGGCGCTCCAGCCCCACGGCAATCACGGCCTGTGGGCAGCGTTCATCCTATTCAACGTGGCGCGCGGCATCACCCTGGCAGCGCGTTACCCGGCCCTTGAACGCTCGGTAGCGGCAAGCCGCTAGAGAATGTCCAGCACGCCCTCCGGCGGGCGGCCGATCTTTGCCTTGCCGCCGCTGACCACGATGGGCCGCTCGATGAGGATCGGGTTGGCCACCATGGCGGCGATGAGCTGGTCGTCGCTCAGGTTCTCATCCGAAAGCTTGTTGTCCTTGTAGGCAGCCTCGCCCGTGCGGATGACGTCGCGCGGGCCAAGCCCGAGGGCTGCAAGCACCTGGCGCAGCTCATCTTCCGTCGGCGGCGTCTTCAGATACTCCACCACTACCGGCGCGTGGCCGTTTTCCTCCAGCAGCGCCAGGGTGGCGCGCGACTTGGAACAACGCGGATTGTGGTAGATGCGGACGCTCATCGCGGCTCTCCTTCTTGGTGTCTTTCTATACCCGGGCCTCAGAGGTCGGCGCCGACCGCATCCCCCACATGCTGGAAACCGTCGCGGCGCAACAGCTCCGCCAGGTCCCGCTTGATCTTGGGAATGAGTGTCGGCCCCTCGAAGCCGAAGGCAGTATAGAGCTGCACCAGCGAGGCACCTGATCGAATCTTCGTGTACGCGTCCTGGCCGGAGGCAACCCCGCCCGCGCCGATCAGCACCAGCCGGCCGCGCGCCGCGGTCGCTGCGATCTTCAGGGCATGGGTCGAGGCCTCAAACAGCGGCGCACCGGAGAGCCCGCCGGCCTCGCCCCGGTTGCGGCTCTGCAGCGTGTCGGGCCGGGCGATGGTGGTGTTGGACACGATCATCCCCTGGAAACCGGCTTCGATGGCAGCGTCCACCGCGTCCACGATGTCGTCCTCGGCAAGGTCCGGGGCGATCTTCAGCACCAGCGGCAGGATCCGCGTCTCGTAGCCGTCCAGCGCGTTCCGCGCCGAACTCACCCGTGCCGCAAGGTCGCGCAGGGCATCCCGCGCCTGCAGGTCGCGCAGGCCCGGTGTGTTGGGGGAAGAAATGTTGACCGTCACATAGGACGCATAGGGCGCCACGCGCGACAGCCCGGTCACATAGTCGGCGACGCGGTCGGCACTGTCCTTGTTGGCCCCGATATTGGCGCCCACGATGCCAGGCTGCCCCTGCCGCGCCGCCAGCCGGGCGCAGAAGGCATCAAGCCCCTGATTGTTGAAACCCAGCCGGTTGATCACGCCCTTGTCTTCCGTCAGGCGGAACATGCGCGGGCGCGGATTGCCTGGCTGCGGGCGCGGCGTCACCGTGCCGGCCTCAGCAAAGCCGAAGCCCAGCGCCAGCAGCGCGTCCGGCGCGCGGGCATCCTTGTCGAAGCCCGCGGCGATGCCGACCGGGTTGGGAAAATCGAGCCCCATGGCATGAATGCGCAGCACCGGGTCGGGGATCTGCGGCTCCATCGGCCCCAGCCCCATGGCCAGCGCGCGCACGGCGATCACATGGGCGGTTTCAGGCGGCAGCAGCCGCAGCAGCTTGGCGGCGAAGAAGGCAGGGCTTGTCATGATGGGGCAGATGTCGCGTCCGGACCGGCCTCGCTGTCCAGCGCCGGGAGCTGCGGCACGCCGTCCTCGCCCAGGGGCAGGGGAATGACCGCGGTTACGGCTGCCAGCGGCAGCGGGCCGTAGAGATGGGGAAACAGGTCACCGCCGCGCGAAGGCTCCCATTTGAGAGCCTCCCCGAGCAGGGCCGCATCCACCGCCACCAGCACCAGCCCGCTCTGCCCGGCAAAGTGCAGCCGCGCGGTCTCCGGTGCCTGTTCGGCAGTGGAAAAATGGATATAGCCATCCACAAGATCGATGCCCGCCCCGGCAAAGGCGCCGGCCGGCCGGGCCTCGTCCCAGACCGATTGCGGACAGATTTTGTAGATCACCGTCATAGGCCGTGACGTGCCATAGGCCGCGCGGCACGGCAACACCCTGTGCGCGTTCATCGCGGCGCATCAGCCATGCCACCCTGACGTGAGACCAAAGGGCGCAGGGGACTGCTTGCCGGTAAAGGAATTTGTTCCTATGGTGGCGTCTAAGTGATTCTCTCCCCGTCTCTTGCAACGCGTCCCTCTACCCATGAATGCCGAACCATCCCTTACCCATCGCCAGATCTGGCAGGCGATCGACATGCTGGCCCTGCGCTCGGGCCTCAGCGCCTCGGGCCTTGCCCGTGCCGCCGGGCTTGACCCCACCACCTTCAACCGGTCAAAGCGCCTGGCAGCCAACGGCAAGCAGCGCTGGCCCTCCACCGAAAGCCTGTCCAAGGCGCTGGAAGCGGCGGGCACCAGCATGGAGGAATTTGTCGGCTTCCTGCGCAGCGGCGGCAACCTGGCCGACCCGGCCCAGGGTGAGTTGGCCAGTGGCCTGGGAAGTGATCTGGCGGGCGTGCTGATGGGCAATGGCGAACCCACCTCCGGCGTGCCCGTCATCGGCCTTGCCCAGGCGGGCAGCGGCGGCTTCTTCGATGATGGCGGCTTTCCCGTCGGCGGCGGCTGGGACCGGGTGGACCTGCCCGGCGGGGCCGCGGGCGCGGCGGGTGACGACAACATGTATGCGCTGGAAATCTCCGGCGACAGCATGGCGCCCGTCTACCGCAAGGGCGACATCATCGTGGTGTCGCCTGCGTCCCCCGTGCGCGTCGGCGACCGGGTGGTGGTGAAGACGACCGAGGGCGAGGTGCTGGCCAAGGAGCTGAAGTCACGCAACACCCGCCGCATCGTGCTCGCGTCCCTCAATCCTTCGTTCGAGGACAGGGTCTTCGCCCCCGCCGACATCGAATGGATCGCCCGCATCGTCTGGGCGCGCCAGTAAGGCTGCCCGGCAGGGGCGCCTCTTCCCGATCAGAAGGTCAGCCGCTCGCGCTCGATCTCGCGGGCCAGCATGGCGTGGCTGCCGGAGCGCAGGGCGCGGAGCAGGCGGTCGGCCTGGCGGGCCATGTGGCGCTCGAAATGGGTGCCGGCGTCCCTGGCGCGGGCGGCCATCAGCATGCGTTCCGCCTGGCGGGCGAAGCTGCGGCTGTCATAGCTGAGCAGGTGCAGGGCCATCTGGTGCAGCACCAGCAGGCTCACCTCCGGATGCGCTTCTGCTGCGCGGAAGGCTTTGAGCCCCTCGTCGAGGCTCGCTCCATAAAGCGTTGCCGCCAGCAGCGGCCCCGCCCCGGTGACGATCTCCACATGCCAGCTGCCCAGAAGCGCCTGCGCCCACGGGTTGTCCGGGGCAACCGCCAGCGCCGTGTCGATCGCTGCCCGTGCCTCCTCCGCCAGCCCGCGCTGATGCGCGGCGAGATTGCCCATCGCCCGGCCCTGATAGCCGAGCGCCAGGGCCAGTTGCAGATTGCCTTCAAGATGCTGCGGGTCGCGGGCAACGGCACGGCGTGCGGCCTCAAGCGCCCGGCCCACGAGACCGGCCCGCTCTCCGCGCGGGGCCAGCCGCGCCTGCGCCAGCAGGGCCCGCGCCGCCAGCGCGTCCATGCCGGCATCGCCATGGGCGTCACCAAGCGCAAGAGCGGCGGCCACAGCCTCCGCATAGGCCCCCTCCGCATAGAGCGCAGCGGGGGAGGGGGCGGCCTGCTCAGCGGGGACAGGTTCAATGGGGGCAGGCTCAGGGGGGGCAGGCTCAGTAGTGGCGGGCTCGGGCACCTCGGCCCGCGCGGCCCCTGCCATCCCGATCCCCGCCACAGGCAGGAGGAGGAAGGCCAGACCGGCAATGATGCGGGTGCGGAGCAAGTTCATGACCCCAACACTCGCCCCGATGGGCCGGGTGCGCAAGCGGAAGCCGGGTCACATAAGTGCCATCAGGCGACGGGCGCGGCTCAGGCCGGAAGTGCCTCAGGCCGGGCGTGCAAGTGCCTCGTCGATCATCGCGCGGGTCTCGGCAATGCCGTAGAGCGCCACGAAGGAGCCGAAGCGCGGCCCCTGGCTCTGGCCCAGCAGCACTTCATAAAGCGCGCTGAACCATGCCCGCAGCGGTTCGAAGCCATGCTCCTTGCCCACCGCGAAGACCTCGTTCTGGATCGTTTCCGCGTCCGCATCCTTATCCAGCTTCGACAGCCGCTCGGACAGATCCCGCATGGCGGCCTCTTCCTGCGCGGTGGCCGGGCGGAAGGTCTTGGCCGGCTTCACGAAGTCATGGAAATAGGTGATGGCGTAGCCCACCATCTCGTCCAGCAGCGGGTGCGTCTCGGGCGAGGCCTCCGGCACATAGCGCGAAATGAAGCCCCACAGCACGTCCTTGTCCTCCGAGTTGGAGGCGCTCACCAGATTGAGCAGGATGTTAAACGAGATCGGCGCGTCCGTAGCGGGCGGATTGCCCTCATGGATATGCCAGACAGGGTTCGTCAGCTGCTTGGCCGGCTCAAGCTTCGGATAGCTCGCCAGATGCGACAGATATTCGTCCACATTCTTGGGGATCACATCGAAATACAGACGCTTCGCCTTGCGCGGGGCGTTGTACATGAAATTGCTCAGGCTCTCGGGCGAGGCATAGCGCAGCCACTCATCAATGGTGAGGCCGTTGCCGCGCGACTTCGAAATCTTCTCGCCGTTCTCGTCGAGGAACAATTCGTAGTTGAAGCCTTCCGGCGGCGTGCCGCCCAATGCCGCGCAGATGCGGCTTGAGAGCTTCACGGAATCGATCAGGTCCTTGCCCGCCATCTCGTAGTCGACGCCAAGCGCGAACCAGCGCAACGCCCAGTCGGCCTTCCACTGGCACTTCACCGCACCGCCCGTGACCGCAACATCCACCGGGTCGCCGGTTTGCGGGTCTTCATAGGTGACGATGCCGTTTGCCACGTCGCGCTTTACCAGCGGCACCTGCAGCACCACGCCGGTGCGCGGGCAGATCGGCAGGAAGGGCGAGTAGGTCGCCCGCCGCTCCGGGCCAAGCGTCGGCAGGATGATGTCCATGACCTTGTCATAGACCTCCAGCATCCGCATCAGCGCCTCGTCGAACCGGCCGGACGTATAATTGTCGGTTGCGCTTTCAAACTCGTAGTCGAAACCGAAGGTGTCGAGGAAGGCGCGCAGGCGGGCATTGTTGGCAGCGCCGAAGCTCGTGTGCTCATTGGAAAACGGGTCCGGCACCTGGGTCAGTGGCTTGCCCAGATGGGCCGTCATCAGCTCCTTGTTGGGCACATTGTCCGGCACCTTGCGGAAGCCGTCCATGTCGTCGGAGAAGCAGACAAGCCTGGTCGGCGCATCGCTGAGCAATGAGAACGCGTGCCGCACCATGGAGGTGCGGGCCACCTCGCCGAAGGTGCCGATATGCGGCAGGCCGGAGGGGCCGTAGCCCGTCTCGAACAGCACGAAGCCCTTGTCGCCGAGACCCTGTTTCTCCACCCGCGCCACCAGTTTCCGGGCTTCTTCGAAAGGCCAGGCTTTGCTGTCGGCAGCCAGTGCCGACAGGGTGGGGTCGAGGGCGGATTGAGCTGTCTCACTCATGGAAAAGGTCCCGGTTTCAGCGGTTTTAGCGTTAAGGGAATTTAAGGCCGCGGACCCTAGGCTTGCCGGACTGTGCCGTCAATTCGCTTCGGCGCATGGCAGCAGCCCCAAAAACCGGGGCACCCCGGGGCATGTAGGCCGCGGGGCGGGGGCAATGAGTAAACGAGAGTAATGCCGGCAATGGCTCTGGGTCATGTCAGGAACTGGGTTGCGCGCAGGTTCGGGGAGAAAAACCCCGACGCCGTTCTGCTGTCCCCCTGGCCGATCCTGCTGTTCGGCGGCAAGGCCCGCTCTCCATCTGGAAAGGCGTCCGGAGTGACCAGCGACGAAGCACGGCTCAACAAGAAAGCCGCCGATGATGTTGTGGACTTCCTCTATGCCCAGTCCGCCAATGGCCGCCTGACCCCGACCTTCTGCTTTCTCATCACCTACATGGTCTTCCTCGAGACCGTGGCCTGGTGGTCGATCATTCCCATTCTCGGTTTCCAGCTCGGCGGCACCGCCATTTGCGAGGTGCTGCGCCGCCAACACGCGCGGCTGGAGCCTGACGCCGACCGCACGCCCTGGGCCTATGGCTATGCGGCGGCCAGCGGTATCTGCGGCATCAGCTGGGGGCTTGCGGGCGTGCTGTGGTTCATCCCCGGCGACCCCATGCAGCAGCTCGTCGTCGCCGTGCTCATCCTCGCAGGCATCACGGGCTCCGTCGTCTCGCGCTCCGGCTATCTGCCGAGCCTTGTGACCTTCCTTGCCGGCATCAACGTGCCGTTCATCCCGGCGCTGCTGTTCATCGGCACGCCTCTGAGCTTCGCCATGGCCTTCATGGGCCTGTTCTACGTGGTGGGCTCCTATGGCTGGGCCTGCGGCCTCAACCGCATGTATCTGCGCGAGGCCCATGCGCGCCTGCGCGGCGACCAGCTGGTGCATGACCTCGAGATCGCCCGCGACGTGGCCGAAGCCCGTGCGGAGGATGCCGAGCGGGCGAAGATCGCAGCGGAAGCCGGCGAGCGCGCCAAATCGCAATTCCTCTCCACCATCAGCCACGAAATCCGCACGCCGCTGAACGGCATCCAAGGCATGGCCGAGCTGCTCGACGGCAGCGACCTCTCCGATGACCAGCGCGAGAATCTCGCCATCATCCGCCAGAGCTCGGACGCCCTGCGGCTGCTGCTCGAAGACGTGCTGGAAATCTCCCGTATCGACGCAGGCGTGCAGAAGCTCGACATCGCCGAATTCGAGCCCGAGGCCATTGCCCGCCAGGTGGTGGACATCATGGAGCCGGAAGCCCGCCGCAAGGGGCTGACCCTCAACGTCACCATCATGCCGGACGTGCCGTCCCATTCCCGCGGCGACGAGAAATGCTGCCGTCAGGCACTGCTCAACATTCTCGGCAACGCGGTGAAGTTCACCGATCAGGGCCATGCCACCGTGCGCCTGTCGCTGGAGCCGGGCCGCGAGGGCGACGAGCTGGAATATCTGCGCTTCGCCGTCCGCGACACCGGCCCCGGCATCGCCGCCGACCAGCTCTCGGGCCTGTTCACCGAATTCGCCCAGGTCGATCAGTCCATGACCCGCCGCCATGGCGGGGGCGGGCTTGGCCTGGCCCTGGTCAAGCGGCTGGCCGACCAGATGCAGGGCAGCGTCGGCGTGCGCTCTACTGAAGGGGAGGGGGCTGAATTCTGGTTCGACGTCCCCGTCGTCATCCCCGCCCACCGCAAACAGGACATGATGATCGAAGCTGTTTCGGCTCCGGCGTTGGACAGGGCCCGCATCGAGGCCCTGGAAACCGTGCTCGGCCCCGACAAGGCGCTTGAGATCGTCGAGGCCTGCCTCGACACCGCCTGGGAGCTTACCGAAACCATCGAGATCGCCCGCCGCGACCGGGATTCGGACGCCATGGCGCGCGCTGCCCACGATCTCAAATCCGCTGCCGGCAATGTGGGCCTCACCGCCCTGTCTGACAGCGCCGCGCGCATTTCAGCCGCCATCCGCGACGGCGATTTTGCCGAGGCCTTCGACGAGGCCGCCCGCCTGCCGGGCGAAACATCCAAGGCGCAGGATGATCTGCTGCGCGCCTATCCGCCGCTGGCTGCCGCAAAAGCCTCGTAAGCCCCGCCCGCATCGCTATGATGCGCGCATCCATGGCTGATGCGTCTGATTCAGATCCCGACATGCCGTCCCCTGACCGGTCTCCCACCGGGCCAGCGACAGGCCCGCTGACGCGCCGCGTCATGCTGCCTGCGATCCCGGCGCTGGTCGCAACACCCACGGGCGCCGTCATCCTCACGCCCGATGGCGAAGTGGTGGAGACCGACAAGGCGGAGGCCGCTGCCCGGCTCAAGCGCGAGCCCCACCTCATCGTTCATACGCGTTTCACCGCCCGCCGCTTCCGCGTGCGTCTGGGCGACATGGCCCAGCCATATGATGCGCTGGAGCTGTTCGGGTTCACTTTCCCCGCGCGCTTCTGCACCCCGACGCCCCAGGGCCTCGCCCGTGCCCTCGGCCTTGAAGACCTGCCTGCCGTGCCGCAGCCGGAAGACCTGGTGATTGCGCTTGCCACTGCTACGCACCGCATGGTGGCCACCCTGGCGGACGCAGCCTATCCGGGCCGCGAGCAGGCAGCCGCCCTCGCCGCCACAATGGATAAGGCCGGTTGGGCCTGGGGCCCGTCCGTCACCGCAGCCCTCGGCGCGCCCGCGCCTTACGCGGAGACCGGCTGGCTCACCGGGCTTGAAAGCTGGAAGAAGCTTGCTGAATGGGAGGAGCCCGCCCCGCGCGGCCGCCCGGGCAACCGCCCCGTGGCCCCGGAGGAAGCCGGCGGCCGCCTGCGCCAGCTCGTCGGCCCCGGCGCCGAAGACCGCCAGGTGCAGCGCGACTATGCCGCCGCGGCCTCCCGCGCCTTCCTGCCGCGCGAGCCGGGCGAACCCCATGTGGTGCTGGCCGAAGCAGGCACCGGCACCGGCAAGACCCTGGGCTATATCGCCCCCGCCAGCCTGTGGGCCGAGCGCAATGATGCGGCCGTCTGGCTGTCCACCTATACCAAGAACCTCCAGCGCCAGCTCGACCAGGAGCTCACGCGTCTTTATCCGGACCCGGAGGAAAAGGCGGAGAAAATCGTGCTGCGCAAGGGGCGCGAGAACTATCTCTGCCTGCTCAATTTCGAGGAGGCCGCAGGCCGCGCCAATGCGGGCGTGGCGCTGGGGGCGGGCGGCGGCAATCCGTCGCTCATCCCGCTCGGCCTCATCGCGAGATGGATCAGCGCCACCCGCGACGGCGACATGCTCGGCGGTGACTTCCCCTCCTGGCTGGTGCCGGGCGCGGCTCGGGCCGGCAATGAAGGCGGCATCGGCCTCACTGACCGCCGCGGTGAATGCGTCTATTCCGCCTGCACCCATTACCGCCGCTGTTTCATCGAGCGCGCCGTGCGCCGGTCCCGCGCCGCCGACATCGTGGTTGCCAACCACGCGCTGGTGCTCACCCAGGCGGCCAACGCCCATATCCCTGATGCATCCGGCGAGCCGCTGCAATCGGAGATGACCGAACGCGTCGTGTTTGACGAGGGGCATCATGTCTTTGATGCCGCCGACAGTGCCTTCGCCGTGGTGCTGTCCGGCCAGGAAACTTCCGAATTGCGGCGCTGGATCAGGGGCGCTGAAAACCGCCGCAGCCGCCGCAGCCGCGGCCTGCGCGAGCGCATCGGCGATCTCGTCGAGGGCGAGGACGAAGGCATGGCCCTGCTGGAGGAGGCGGAAGCCAGGGCCCGCGTGCTCGCAGGCCCCGGCTGGCAGTCGCGGTTGGATGCAGGGGCCCCGACCGGGCCTGCCGAGCAGTTCCTGTCCCTTGTCCGCCTGCAGGTCTTCACCCGCCACCCGGATGACCGCACACCGTTTTCCCTCGAGACGGAAGTCTCCCCGCCCATTGAGGAACTGCCGCGCGCGGCATCAGCCTTTGCCTCCGGTCTTGCGGAGCTGGCCCGCCCCTTGCGTGCGCTTGCGGGGCTTCTGTCCAAGCGGCTGCAGGAGGATGGCGACAGCCTGGATATCCAGACCCGCATCCGCATCGAGGCGGCCCATCGCGGTATCATCCGGCGCACCGGCGGGCTGATCCCCGCCTGGACGGCCATGCTGCAGGGTATCGGCCACGAGCCCGATGAGGGCTTCGTTGAATGGTTCGAGATCGAGCGCAGCGACGGGCGCGAGCGTGACGTGGCCATGCGCCGTCACTGGCTGGACCCCACACGGCCCCTGGCCGACGTGGTACTGGACCGGGCCCAGGGCGTGCTGCTGACCTCCGCCACCCTGCGCGATGAACCGGTGATGGCACCGGCGGGCGACCCGCTTGATCCGTTCCCGGACCATGCCCCGGCCGGCGACGACATGCACCCGGACGACCGCCCGGCGGACCTGCACTGGGCCAGCGCCGAGGTGCGCACCGGTGCCATGCACCTGCCGGTCCCCGCCATCCGCGCCACCTTCCCGTCGCCCTTTGACTATGCGCACCAGGCAAAGGTCATCGCCGTGCACGAAATGGCGCGGGTGCGGCCGGATGTGCTGGCGGGCGCCTACCGCACCCTGTTTGAAGCCTCCGGCGGCGGGGGGCTGGGCATCTTCACCGCCATCGCCCGCCTGCGCGCGGTGCAGGAGCGGCTGGCCCCGGCCATGGCGGCGCGCGGCATCAACCTCTATGCCCAGCATGTGGACGCCATGGATGTGGGCACGCTGGTGGATATCTTCCGCTCCGAGCGCGACAGCTGCCTGCTGGGCACCGACGCCGTGCGGGACGGGGTGGACGTGCCGGGCGACGCCCTGCGCATGCTTGTCTTCGACCGCGTGCCGTGGCCGCGCCCGGACATTCTCCACAAGGCGCGCCGGGCGGCCTTCGGCGGCGGACGCTATGACGACCTGATCGCCCGTCTGCGCCTGCGGCAGGCATTCGGGCGGCTGATCCGCAGCCGCGATGACAGGGGCGTCTTTGTCATCCTCGCGCCCCTGCCGACCAAGCTGCTGGGCGCCCTGCCGCGCGGGGTAACGGTGGAGCGCATGGGGCTGGCTGAGGCTGCTGAGGCCAGCGCTGCCTTCCTCCGCCGCGGATAGTGCGCCAACGGGGCGCCGCCTTGCAGCCCGTCCCGCGATTGCCTAGTGTCCGCGCTCCCGGCATCCATTCCGCAAGGCACACCACCCCATGGATTCGACGATCAACCCGCAGGCAGCCCTCATCTACGTCATGGTCACCATGGCGGCGGTGGACGGCAATATCTCTGAAACCGAACTGAGGAAGATCGGCAACATCACGTCGATGCTCCCGGCCTTTGCGGGCTATGCCAAGGAAAAGCTGATCCCCACGGCCCAGCAATGCGCCGCCATCCTGCAGGAAGATGACGGCCTGCAGACGGTGCTGGGGCTCGCCAAGGAGGCCTTGCCCGGCGACATGAAGGAAACCGCCTACGCGCTCGCCACCGAAGTGGCGGCGGCGGACCTCCAGCTCGGCCAGGAAGAGTTGCGGCTTCTGGAAATCATCCGCGCCAGCCTCGGCATCGACCGCCTGGCGGCTGCCGCCATCGAGCGCGCCACCCGCGCCCGTCACCTCAAGCCGTAAACGCTGCTCGCATCACTTTGCCCGCGTCAGTTGCTGCAGGGCGCTTCGTAGACTTCGCTCAGCAGCGCGTCGCTGTCCGCGCCGGTCAGCAGCGCCTCCGCCGTCACGCGGCCCTTGGGTTCATAGGCGGTGGTCATGCATTTGCCCGCCTCATCGAACACCGACACCGTCCGCTTGCGGAGCACCAGCTCACCGTCATCCCAGGCGAAGCTGTCCGTCCCATGGGTCACCGCATTGCCGCGCCACTCGCTGACCACGAGTTTCTCAGCCGCATCAAATGACGGCGCGCTCACCATGTTGAGCGCGTCCGCCGTCACGTGGCGGCCCTTACGGGGGTCATAGAGGGCATTGTAATAGGCGACATTCGGGCCTGCCGGTAGGAACTCGATCAGCCGGAAATCCTGATAGCCGTCGAAATTGAAATCCCCGAATTCAAAGCCGTTGGCGCGCATGGACAGCGGGGCCCGGCTGTCGAGGTCAAGCGTGGCCATGGCCTTGCCCGTTTCGCTGCGGGCGGTCTCGATGCGGAAGACATGCCATTCATCCGTATCCGCCAGGATATCCCAGTAAAGGCGCACCACCAGGGGCTTGCCCTTGGCGGACAGCTGCGTCCGGCAGATCACCGGCTCGCCCATCTCGGCCTCTTCGGGCGCGCTGCAGGCAAAGCGCTCCTCCGCCCCCACCGGCGCCGCCGCCTGCGCAGGCAGCGACGTGATGGCAAGGCCGAGGGACAGGAAAAAGGCCGGAAAACCGGTGCGGATGGTCGGAAAAACAAAGCATGTCTTGATCATGGGCGGGAGTTTTCCAGCCCCTCGCGAAACCGTCAATTGACTTGGCGCGCGCCGGAGACATTTTTGGGACCATGGAGCAATTTCTCGTCAGCCATGAAGGGACCGTGCGGCTTTTCGCGTTCGCCGGGCTGCTGCTTGCGTTTGTGGCGGCGGAAGCCCTGTGGCCCCGGCGCGACCGCCGGCAGCCGCGCCTGCGCCGCTGGGCCACCAATGGTGCGATCACCCTGCTCAATACTGTGGCCCTGCGCGTGGCTGTGCCGGTGCTGGCGGTGGGGGCGGCGGGCTTTGCCCAGCGTCTGGATGTGGGCCTACTCAACCTGTGGGATCCCGCGCCCTGGCTGGCCTTCGTCATCGCGCTGGTGGTGCTTGATCTTGTGATCTATGCGCAGCATGTGGTCTTCCATCACGTTCCGCTGCTGTGGCGCATCCACCGGGTGCACCATGCCGACCGGGACATTGATGCGTCCACCGCGCTGCGCTTCCACCCGGTGGAAATCATCCTCAGCATGGGGATCAAGATCGCGGTGGTGATGGCGCTCGGCGCCCCGCCCGCGGCGGTCATCGCCTTTGAAATCATCCTCAACGGCATGGCCATGTTCAACCACGCCAACCTCCGCTTGCCCGGCGCGCTGGACGGCCTGCTGCGCCTTGCTGTGGTGACGCCGGACATGCACCGGGTCCATCATTCGGTGCATATGCGCGAAACCAACAGCAATTTCGGCTTCAACCTGTCGCTTTGGGACCGGCTCTTTGGTACCTATAGGGCGGCGCCGGCGGATGGGCATGACCGCATGACCATCGGCCTCGCCGAGTATCAGGATGACCGTCCCTCGCAGTTGGGTTTTGCGCTCTGGCTGCCTTTCACCAAGGGGCGCTAACGCGGAAGACCCGAAATCCCGTGAAACGGCTGCTGCTTCTCCGTCACGCCAAGTCCGACTGGTCGGATGATGATCTCGATGATCACGCCCGCCCGCTCAACGCCCGTGGCCGCGCGGCGGCAACCCGCATGGGCCAGTATCTGCGGGATAACGGCCTCAGGCCGGACCTCGTGATCTGCTCCACCGCGACCCGCACCCGCGAGACCCTGGACCGCATTCTCGAGGTGCTGCCGGTGGATGCCGAGATCATCCACGACCGGGGCATGTATCTCGCCATGCCGGACCGGATGCTGGAACTGGCGCTGGACCATGCGGCGGCGGTCGATTTCGACCCGTCCGTGATTCTCGTCATCGCCCACAACCCCGGTACGCACAGCCTGGCGCTGGAGCTGGCTGCCGAGGGCGACCCTGAGACCCTCCGCACCCTGAACATGAAATACCCGACCGGCAGCCTGACGGTGATCGAGAGCGACAGCGACAGCTGGCCCGACATCATGAAGGGCGGCCGCCTCGCGGGCTTCATCATGCCCCGCGCTCTGCCGCCCGTCGGCGGCTAGCTGTCTTCCCCCGGGGCGAGGGGGAAGGGCAGGTAGCGGTCGGTGATTTCGTCGATCCGGCCTGCGGCCCTGAGCCGGCTGAGGGCTGCGTCAAGCGACGCGGCCAGCGCCTCGTTCTCCGCCGCTACCACGAACCCCACCCCGCGCCCCAGCGCCATGTCATCAAAATGCGGGCCGCCGGTCATGCGGCAGCAGCTGCCGGACGCATCATTGAGCCAGCGGTCAAGCCGCACCGCGTCATCGACAATCAGCGTGACCTCGCCGGTGATGAGCCCGGCATAAAGCGCCCGTGCGCTTGGATAAGGGCGCATCTGCATATCCGGCCGGTGCGCCGCAAGCCAGGCGGCCGGCCGCGTGTCCGCGACAACGCCGACCGGCGGGGCAGCGGTGCCGGCGGCGGGGACATTGCTGTCCTTCCGGGCGGCGAAGGCTATGGCGTGGGACAGATAGGGCTGCGTGTAACGGACGGGGCCTGAGACCGTGTCTCCCTCCGGCAGGCGGATCGAGGCTGCCACCGCCTCATGCTCCCCGCGCGCCAGGCCGGGCAGCAGGGCGTCCCAGGCCACGGCCCTGATCTCGCACCGCACCAGAAGATCAGCGCAGACCGCATGGATGATGTCGATCTCGATGCCGCGCAGGGCACCGGTCGCGTCAACGAAGTTAAATGGCGGATACGCGCCCTCGGTGGCGAAGCCCAGCACGTGACCAGTATCGGCCCCGTCCGGAATGATGATGTCCGTCTGCGTGCCTTCAACGGGCAGCGGCACGCCATCCGCCAGCATGCGCCCATAGGGCACATCCATCAGCGCCAGCCCATCGATCCGGGCACTGACGAGACCGCCGGCCCAGAAGGCCAGAAGCAGCAGCACGGCCGAGCGGCGGCGATGCGGCCAGGTGGTGATCCACCTCACCGGCGCACTTCGCCACAGCCTGCCAAGCCTTGCCCGCATGATCCCCGATGCCGCCCCCAAGCGTGTTCCGTCTGCCACCCGGCTGCGCGTTGGCCGGGCAAGGCAGCATGACGCGCCTTTATGACGGTTTGCTGCCGCCGAACAGGATGTCGAACAGGCGCACGGCGATCCAGATCGGCACCACGATGATCGCGCCCATCACGAGATACTTGCCCGCCCAGACGAACCAATCCAGCGCATAGCCCCACACTTCGCCGATGGTGGAGAAAGCGTCTTCCCACACCATCAGCGGGTCCATGCCCGTGATGGCGAGCAGAAGTCCCACGCACACGCTGGCGATGGCGATTTTCAGAATGACGGCCGGCGGTGATCCGCCGAAGAGATTGTTCATGACCTGTCTGCCCTCGTGTCGGGGCACCCGCGCAATGGTGATTGGCGCACCATAGGCCACAAAAACCTGGCGCGAAATGTGGCGGGCGCGATTGGCTGCGCGCCTGCGTCAGCCGGGCAACAGCGCTTCCAGCGTCTCCAGCCGGTCCGCTTCCGCCGGCGGCTTGTCCCAGCGCAGGCGGGAGACGCGCGGAAACCGCATGGCAACGCCGGATTTATGCCGCGTGGAGGCGTTGAGCCCCTCAAACGCCACTTCCAGCACAAGGCCTTGCTCGGCCGTATGCGTCACCTCCCGTACCGGCCCGAAGCGGTTGGTGGTGTTGTTCCGCACGAACTTGTCGATCTGCTTCAGCTCCTCATCGGTGAAGCCGAAATAGGCCTTGCCGACGGGCACAAGATCATCGCCCCGCCAGACGCCGAACGTGTAGTCCGAATAAAATGACGACCGCTTGCCGTGCCCGCGCTGGGCATACATCAGCACCGCGTCGATGATGTGCGGGTCGCGTTTCCACTTCCACCACGGCCCCTTCGGGCGCCCGGCTTCATAGGTGCTGTCATGGCGCTTGAGCATCAGCCCCTCGACGCCGGTCGCCTGATTGGTCTCCCGCGCAGTGGCAAGCTCGTCCCAGGTCGAGAACGGCACCATTTCCGACAAGTCGATGCGCGCGGGTTTGGTGGCGGTATGCCAGGCTTCGAGTCGCGCCCGGCGGTCATCGAAGGGCAGGGTGCGCAAATCTTCCCCGTCCAGCACCAGCGCGTCATAGGCGCGGATGAAGGCAGGGCTGTCCGCCAGCATCTTCTTCGACACAGTCTTCCGGTTGAGCCGCTTCTGAAGGACGCTGAAGGGCCGCGGCACGCCGTCTGCCCCCACCAGCAATTCGCCATCAAGCGCGGCGTCGAAATCAAGGGCCTCGATCACATCCGGGAAGGCATGGGAAATGTCGTCGCCGGTGCGGCTGTAAAGCCGCCGCGTGCCGCCCTCGCTGACGGCCTGCACGCGGATGCCGTCCCATTTCCACTCGGCACGGAAATCACCGGGGGCGAGCCTGTCGAAGTCCTTGTCCTCAATCGGGTGCGCCAGCATGACCGGGCGGAACGGGGCAAGCGCTGCGTGTTCGGGCTTTGCCGCTGTGCCCTCGGCCCAGGCAAAAAGCTCCGTATAGGGCATATCGAGCCCGTGCCACAGTTCCTCCACCTCGGCCACCGGCAGGTCACCGAACTGGGCAACGGCGGTCTTCGCCAGCCGCGCCGACACGCCCACGCGCAGGCCGCCGGTCACAAGCTTGATGAGCGCCCAGCGGCCATTGGCATCCAGCGCGTCGAGCCAGCTTTCGATCAGCCGCGGCGTCTCGCTCTTGGCCGCCCCGCGCAGGGTCTCCACCACGTCCGACAGGCCTGGCACCCGGTTGGCACCGGGCTTGGCAGGCCAGATCAGCGCGGTGGTCTCAGCGAGGTCGCCCACATAATCGTAGGACAGCGCAAACAAAGTCGCGTCCACGCGCTGGGTCACCAGTTCGCGGATCAGCGCCGGCTTGGCATGGCGGAAATCAAGCCCGCCCGTCAGCGCCGCCAGCGCATAGCCGCGCTCGGGGTCCGGCACCTCGGCGAAATAGGCGGCCATCAGGGCAAGCTTGCCGTTGCGGCGCGGCTCATAGGAGAGCGCGTCGAGAAACTGCGCGAAGCGGTTCACGAGGTCGCCTCCGCGACAGCATCAGTATCCGCGTCACCATCCTCATCGTCATAGCCGACAAGGCTCAGCGGTTTGGCCTTGATCCCCATCTGGGTCGCCGCATGCACCAGGGCGTCCTCACGCCCATGGGTCACCCACAGATGCTCGGGCGCCAATTCCTCGATGGTGGCGATCAGCTCGTCCCAGTCTGCGTGGTCCGAGATGATCAGCGGCAGTTCGACCTGCGATTGCCGGGCGCGCGCCCGCACCCGCATCCAGCCGGACGCAAACGCCGTCACCGGGTCCGCAAAGCGCCGCGACCACCGGTCCCGCGTGGCGGAGGGTGGGGCCACCACGATCTGCCCGGCCAGTTCCTCCCTGGAGCGCTTGGCGACCGGCAGCAACTCACCGAGATCAACGCCGAAATCCTGATACAGCGCGCACAGCTTTTCCATCGCCCCATGCAGATAGATGGGCCGGTCATAGCCCTGCTCGCGCAGATGCTTGATGACCCGCTGCGCCTTGCCCAGCGCATAGGCGCCGACAAGATGTGTGCGGTCAGGAAAATTGCCGAGCGAGGTCAGAAGCTTGCCCACTTCCTGCGCCGTCGGCGGATGGCGGAAGACGGGCAGGGCGAAGGTGGCCTCGGTGACGAAGACATCGCACGGCACCGGCTCGAACAGGGCGCAGGTGGGGTCGGGCCGCCGCTTGTAGTCGCCGGAGACGACAATGCGCGTGCCCCTGTGGGTGATGACCGCCTGCGCTGAGCCCAGCACATGGCCGGCGGGCACGAGACACACATCGACGCCGTTGATCGTCACCCCCTCGCCATAGCCGAGCGCCTGGCGCTGACCGGTGAAGTCCTCGCCATAGCGCACCGCCATGATGGCGAGCGTTTCAGGCGTTGCCAGCACCGCCCCGTGGCCCGCGCGGGCGTGATCCGCATGCCCATGGGTGATCACCGCCTTGTCCACCGGACGGACGGGATCCACATAGAAATCGCCCGGGGGGCAATAAAGCCCCTGGGGCGTCGGGTGCAGAAGTTCGTCCGGGGGCATGGCCATGGGCCTGAATCTAGGTGAACATAGCAAGAACCCAAGCACTTTGTTTCAGGCCGCCCAAAACCCGCGCATGACCGCCAGTCCCGCCACCACGAATGACGCTGATTTGCCGGCACCGGTCCTGCCGGACGCCTTTGCCGCGTGGTTTGCCTCCCGCGGCTGGCAGGCGCGGCCGCATCAGCTGGCGCTGGCCGAAGCAGGCCTTGCGGGCCGCTCGGCGCTGCTGATCGCGCCGACGGGCGGCGGCAAGACGCTGGCGGGCTTCCTGCCGAGCCTCATCGACCTGGCGGAACGCGGCCCCCGCAAGCCGGGGCAGGTGAAAAAGCTGCACACGCTCTACATCTCGCCGCTCAAGGCACTGGCCGTGGACGTGGCGCGCAACCTTGAAATGCCCATCGCCGAAATGGGCCTCGACATCCGGGTCGAGACGCGCACCGGCGACACGCCGCAGAACCGCCGCCAGCGCCAGCGCCGCGACCCGCCGGACGTGCTGATGACAACGCCGGAACAGCTGGCGCTGCTTCTGTCCTATGCCGACAGTGACACATTCTTTTCGGGCCTCAAGGCGGTGGTACTGGACGAGCTGCACGCGCTGGCCCCCTCCAAGCGCGGCGACCAGCTGGCGCTGTGTCTGGCCCAGCTGCGCCGCTTCGCGCCGGGCCTGCGGCTCACCGGCCTCTCCGCCACCGTCGAAAACCCCGACCGCCTGCGCCGCTACCTCGTGCCCCAGGACGGCACGGAGGAGGCGCTGGCTGAGCTCGTGATCGGCGCGGGCGGCACGCTGCCCGATGTCTCGATCCTCGACAGTGCCGAACGCATCCCATGGTCCGGCCACTCGGCCCGCCACGCCATGCAGGAAGTCTATGACGCGGTATGCGCCAACCGGCTGGTGCTGATCTTCGTCAACACCCGCAGCCAGGCGGAATTCGTGTTCCAGAGCCTGTGGCACCTCAACGAGGACACGCTGCCCATCGCCCTGCATCACGGCTCGCTCGCCACCGAGCAGCGCCGCAAGGTGGAAGCCGCCATGGCGGCAGGCGAGCTGCGCGCGGTGGTGTGTACCTCGACGCTTGATCTCGGCATCGACTGGGGCGACGTGGACCTTGTGGTGAATATCGGCGCACCGAAGGGTGCAAGCCGCCTGCTGCAGCGCATCGGCCGCGCCAACCACCGGCTGGATGATCCAAGCCGCGCCCTGCTGGTGCCCTCCAACCGCTTCGAGGTGCTGGAATGTGAGGCCGCGCGCGAAGCGGCATTGACGGGCACCCAGGACGGCGATATCGACCGCCCCGGCGCGCTCGACGTGCTGGCCCAGCACATTCTGGGGATTGCCTGCGCGGCCCCGTTTGATGCGGACACGCTCTACCGTGATGTCATTTCGGCGGCGCCCTATCGCGAGCTGCCGCGCGATACCTTCGACCGCGCGGTGGAATTCGTCGCCACCGGCGGCTACGCGCTCAAGGCCTATGACCGCTTTGCCCGCCTGCGCAAAACGCCGGAAGGGCTGTGGCGGCTGGCGCATCCTTCCATCGCCCAGCGCTTCCGCATGAATGTGGGCACCATCGTTGAAGCGCCGATGCTGAAGGTGAAGCTGGTGCGCAAAGGCGGCCGCGCGTCGCGCGGCGGGCGCTATCTGGGCGAGATCGAGGAGTATTTCATCGAGCAGCTGGCACCGGGTGACACTTTCATGTTTGCCGGCCACATCCTGCGCTTTGAGGGCATTCACGAGCAGGAAGCGCTGGCGTCCAAGACCAAGGACGATACGCCCGCCATCCCCGCCTATTATGGCGGCAAGTTCCCGCTCTCCACCTATCTGGCCGAGCGCGTGCGCGAAATGCTGTCGGACCCCAAACACTGGTCGGCGCTGCCGGGGCAGGTGTCCGAATGGCTGACGATCCAGCAATGGCGCTCGGTGCTGCCCAAGCCCGGCGAACTGTTGGTGGAAATCTTTCCGCGTGCGGACAAGTTCTACATGGTGATGTACCCCTTTGAGGGGCGGCTGGCACACCAGACCCTCGGCATGCTGCTGACCCGGCGGCTGGAACGCTTCGGGGCGCGCCCCATGGGCTTTGTCGCCAGCGAATATGCGCTCGCCGTCTGGTGCCTGCGCGACCCGGGCCTGATGGCCGAACGCGGGCTTTTTACCTTCGGCGATCTGTTCGACGAGGACATGCTGGGCGATGACCTCGAAGCGTGGCTGGCCGAGAGTTATTTGCTCAAGCGCACCTTCCGCAATTGCGCGGTGATCGCGGGGCTGATCGAGCGCAAGTTTCCCGGCCACGAAAAGTCAGGCCGCCAGGTCACCTTCTCGTCTGATCTCATCTATGACGTGCTGCGCGAGCACGAGCCGGATCATCTGTTGATGCAGGCGACCTGGGCGGATGCGTCCGCCGGGCTTCTGGACCTGAAACGTTTGGCCGCATTGCTCGCCCGGGTGAAAAACAGAATCGTGGTAAAGCGCTTGGACCGGGTGTCACCGCTGGCGGTGCCGGTGATGCTGGAGATCGGCAAGGAGCAGGTGGCGGGCGAAGCCAATGAGGCGCTGCTGGCCGAAGCGTCCGAGCAACTGATTGACGAGGCGATGAGGCTCATATGATTTCGATCTGCGGGGAACGCCTGGTGCCGGACGCCTCAGGCGCGCTGCACCTGCCCGCCCACAACACCCTCATCGTCTCGGACCTGCACCTTGAGAAGGGCTCGTCCTATGCGCGCCGGGGCATCAACCTGCCGCCCTATGACACGCGCACGACCCTGAAAACGCTTGCCCGCGTGATCCGCAAATACAAGCCCGCCCGCGTGGTGTCGCTGGGCGACAGCTTCCATGACCCCGAAGGGCCGGAACGGCTGACGCAGGCCGACCGTGACGCGCTCCTTGCCCTGACGCGCGCCCATGACTGGCTGTGGATCGCGGGCAACCATGAAGGGCTGGTGGACGGCAATGCCCTGGGCGGCACGGCGATCGAGGAAATGGAGCTGGGCCGGCTGATCCTGCGCCATGAGCCTGCACCCGCGCCCGCCACCGGCGAGATCGCCGGCCATTTGCATCCCTGCGGGGTGGTGCGCCAGCGCGGCCGCCGCCTGCGCAGGCGCTGCTTTGCCTCCGACGGCACGCGGCTGGTGATGCCCGCCTTCGGCGCGTATACGGGCGGCCTCAACGTGCTCGACCGGGCCTTCGGCCCTGTCTTCGACGGCCGGTTCAATGCCTGGCTGATGGGGGATGCACAGGTCTATCCCATGCCCGCCGCCCGGCTGGTGCCGGACGAGCTGGAGCCCGCGCGCGCTAGCTCCGCAGCAGCATACCCGCGGCGCTCACTAGCAGGGCGGCCACGACCAGGATCGTGATCCGCACGCGGTAGCCGCCATACCAGCGCGGGGCCTGATTGCGTTTGGTCGCCGCAACGTCCGACGACGCCTGCGCCCAGAAAGCCGCGATCAGCAGCGGCAGGCCCCAGGCCGGCGGCACGATCAGCGCCACCCAGCCGGTCAGCGCGGGCAGGGTGGAGAGTGCCAGCTTTTTCAGCAGCGCCTCGTCTTCGGGAAACAGCATCGCCAGCGCCCAGCGGATGCCGCCGAGGAAGGAGAGGATCACAGCGCCATAGCCGATCTGGATCGCCAGCACGGTCTGCGCTTCGTCGCGCGGATAGAGGAAGAAAACGATCACCGCCGCCGTGATGAAGGGAATGGCGCCTGCATAGCCCAGCAGCGCCGCTGCGCGCGGCGGATCCAGCGGGTCGCGCGGATCAGCGGCCGCAGGCGTCTGGGCGGTGTCGTCAGTCATGGCAGATATCCCCCGTCGCAGGGCGGCGACACGCGCCGTCCCGTCCCCCGTCAAAATCCCCTGCCGACAGTCTTACCCCAGCTTGGCCAGACCGGGAAAGGCGTCGATCAGCCAATAGGCGATGGTCTCAAGCGACCCGAAGAAGATCAGCAGGCCCGTGCCCACCAGCAGGACGCCCGCCGCAATTTCGACCTTGTGCATGTGCCGCTTGAAACGGGCGGAGAACGCCAGGAACGAGCGGATGCCGAGCGCCGCCAGGATGAAGGGCAGGCCGAGCCCCATGGAATAGACGCTGAGAAGCGACACGCCATAGCCCAGATCGTCCCGGCTGGCGGCGATGGAGAGGATGGTTGCCAGGATCGGCCCGATGCACGGCGTCCACCCGAAACCGAAGGCCAGCCCGATGCCATAGGGCGCCAGCGCCTGCATGACCGGGGAAGGGCTTGCGTCATCGCTGCCCGACGGCCCAAGCGTCGCCGGCATCAGCCGCATTTCCCTGTCCAGCAGGCGGATGCGGAACAGGCCCATGTAATGCAGGCCGAGAATGATGATGACGCTGCCGGCGACATAGCCGATCACCACCTTGTTGGCGAGGATCAGCGGGCTGATGGCCGAGGCCGTGGCCCCCAGCGCAACAAAGACGGTGGAAAAGCCGAGCACGAAGCCGAAGGACCCCACCAGCGCCCGGCGCGTGACATCTTCGTCTTCCGAGGACAGGGCCTCGAAGGTGGTGCCCGCCATGTAGCTCAGATAGGCCGGCACCAGCGGCAGCACGCAGGGGCTCAGAAAGCTGATGAGCCCGCCCAGAAATGCTGCGAAATAGGAAATGCTGCCGGTATCCATGAAGGCTGTGTCCGAGGGATGGGGAGAATGTGTCCGTGCCCGATCATATGGGGCGGCACGCATCATAGGCCCGTCAAAGCCGCGTGAGGCGTGCGAAAAAACCGCGCGGGGCAGGATGGGCGGGAGCAGGCGTGGTTAACGCCCTAGCGCTCGCGGAACACGGTGCCCGCGATCCAGCCCGCCAGCAGCGCCACCAGCACCGACGCCACGCCATAGAAGAACGGCGTCTTCTGCGCGAAATTGTACATGAAGCGTTCGATGCCGCTCTTGTTGATGATGAGATTGATCGAGCGCTGATTGGTGATCTGCCCGTCGCGCAGCAGATAGACGGTCGCGATGTAGGAGCCCACCGGCACATTGGCGGGCAGGGCGATCTCGGCGCGGAACAGCGACGGGCCGACGAAGGTGATCGAGCCCGGCGCCTGGGCATAAAGCCCTTCGCGCGTCTTGGCGCGCAGGATCGCCTCCCGGTACGCCTCCGGCAGCGCTGCGCTGCCGTCACCCTTCAGCTCGATGGCCTCAAGCCCGATCTGCGCGTCCGCATAGACATCCGCATCGGCAATCTCTGAAAGAAGCCGTGTGCTGGCCACGTGATAGAAGCCGGGCGCCGCGGGCACTTCCTCGGCATCGCTGTTGACCCAGATGCCTGCCACGCGCTGCTTGCGGCGCACGGTCAGCGGCTCATAGGGCCCGCGCACCACGGCCACCACGTCGCGCTGCAGGGCGGGCGTCACCATGTCCGGCGCATCCACATTGCCGAACAGCAGAAGCTCCGCCCCGGTGAAATTGGACGTGATGGCGATCAGCTTCTCGCTGAGATCAGCCACCACCGCTTCGCCGCGGCCGGCCTCCGGCCCGCGCGAGAGGGGCTCCTGCGCGGAGGCGGGCAGCATCAGCGCCAGCAGGGCAGCAACGGTCAGGCCGGAGAGCGGAAAGGAGAGGGCACGGCTCATGCGCCACCCCCGATCATCACCGTGAAGAGGTCTTCCGGCGTTGCCACCAGGTCCCACGCAAGCCGCAGGCAGACCAGCAGAACCATCGCGGCCAGCAGCGCGCGCAGCTGTTCGCCGCGCAGCTTGTGCCCGACCCGCACACCGATCTGTGCGCCCAACACGCCGCCCACCAGCAGCAGCATCGCCAGCACGATGTCCACGGTCTGGTTCAGGGTCGCATGCATGATGGAGGCAAGGGCCGTCACGAACATGATCTGGAACAGCGAGGTGCCCACCACCACATTTGTCGGCATACGGAGCAGGTAGATCATGGCCGGCACCATGATGAAGCCGCCGCCCACGCCCATGATCGCCGAGAGGATGCCGACCAGCAGGCCGATCAGCAGCGGCGGCACGGCGGAGATGTAGAGCCGCGACCGGCGGAACCGGACCTTGAGCGGCAGGCCGTGGATCCAGCCATGGGTGCCGGGCTTGCGCACCGCCACCGAGCGGCCCTGCCGCTGGGCGCGGATGGCACGCAGGCTCTCATTCATCATCAAGGCGCCGATGACGCCGAGAAACACCACATAGGCCAGCGAGATGAAGAGGTCGATCTGCCCTTCATTGCGCAGGGCGGAGAAGATGAGGACACCGGTGACGGACCCGACCGCACCGCCTGCCAGCAGCACGCCGGCCATCTTGAAGTCCACCGCCTTGCGCCGCCAGTGCGCCAAAACGCCGGACATGGAGGTGGCGACGATCTGCACGGCTTCAGTGCCCACCGCGACGGCGGGCGGAATGCCGGTGAAGATGAGGAGCGGGGTCATCAGGAAGCCGCCGCCGACACCGAACATGCCGGACAGGAACCCCACCGCACCCCCGAGCCCGAGCAACACGAACGCGTTGACCGAAAGCTCAGCAATGGGGAGGTAAATCTGCACCCTGATTATCGACCGTTACTTGAGTATGTGTCTGCCTTCGTGGCGGGCAGCGCTGAAGTGCTTCCTTGCTATCACACAAGAAACGCCGCTGCCACGGAAACCCGTCGCGCGGCCAGGATCCGGGCGGGAAGGGGATCAGATGGCGGCGCGCTCAAGCGCGTCCAGCAGGCGGGCATCGATCCGGCCGGTGACGGCCATGCCCTTGTCGCGCTCGAACTGGCGCACGGCATCCAGCGTGCGGGAGCCGGGCTGGCCGTCTGCCGGGCCCGCGTCATAGCCAAGCGCGCCCAGAAGCCGCTGGGCCTCGCGCACCATGGCAGCCGTGGTGAGCTTCGGCGCCCAGGCCACTTCGTTGGCGGCAGGGTCGGAGGCCTTGGGGGCGAAGGTGCGCGCGGCAAGCTCCGCATCCACCAGCTTCGCCGCATCAACCGAGTTCTTCAGCGCTTCAGCCCGCGCGCCCGCATCGGCGTCGCCATTGGCGGCGGCGACCGAGAACCACTTGTAGGCTTCCGCCAGATTGCGCTCCACGCCCAGGCCGCGCTCATGCAGGATGGCGAGGTTGTACTGGGAATCCGCAAGGCCACGGTCGGCGGCGGCGGTGAAGCTGCGCGCGGCAGCAGCGAAATCCTGCGGGCCCCCGGCCCCTTCCGCCAGCATCACGGCCAGATTGTGCATGGCCTTGACGTTGCCCTGACCGGCTGCACGCTCATACCAGCTACGGGCCTTGGTCGGGTTCTCCGGCACGCCCACGCCCTTTTCGAACATGGTGCCGAGGCGGTACTGCGCCGGGGCAAGGCCCTGCTCGGCGGCGCGGGTGATCCAGTAGGCTGCCTGATCGTCATCCTGCGGCAGGCCGCTGGAGCCGGTCGCATAGCGCTGGCCGATTTCATATTGCGCGGCCGCATCGCCATTGGTGGCCGCTTCGCGCAGGGTCTGGCGGGCGGGAGACGTTGCCCCCGGCTCCAGCGACGCCACATCCACGTTCTTGCGCGGAGTAATTGCCTTGGGCCCGTTGATCGCTTCACCAGCGACGGCCTGCTCGGCGGAGCGCGGCACATCGGCGGGCGCGGACGCCTGCGCGTCGGTCACCACATCCGGCAGCTCGCGCGCCGGGGCGCGTTCCGGCGCAGGTGTTGGCGCGGGCGCGGCCTCGGCCACATCCGTCGTGTCCGGTGCGGCTGCATCCGCCCCATCGGTGCCGCCGGCATTGTCAGCGGGGGAGGCTCCGTCCGGAGACGCCGTGAGGTCCGTCACCGTGCCTTCGACGATCATCGGCTCGCTGCCAGTGGCGGCGGGTGTGATGTCGGTGGCATCGCCGTCGATCTCCGCCAGCACGTCTGACGGGATGGCCACATCGTCCGGCGGCCCGGCGACATCTTTCTGGCCGCCGCCCATCAGCGTGACCACAAGGCCCGCCACCGCCACCACGGCAAGGGCCGCAGCGATCAGCGCCAGCGGCTTGCGGCTGGAGGAGGACTGGGTGTCGTCATAGGCAGCGGCGGGATCCGCAAAGGGAGAGCGGGCGCTTTCGCTGCCCGGCGCGCCGGCAGCAGCGCGGGCTGCCTGACGGGCGCTTTCAAGAAAGCTGTTGCGGCCGCCGGCGTCCGGCTGGGCTGCCTGGGCGTCCGGCTGCTGGGGACCGAAATCCGGGAAGGGCGGTTCGCCCGCACCCTGGGCGCCGTCGAAGGGCGGGGCGCCCATGGTGCCTGCTTCCGGCATCGGGCCGAAGCCGGAGGTGAAGGGGCCGTCCTCGCGGGTGCCGGTCCAGTCGCCCTGGGGCGGCGGCGGCGGCGCGACGGCGGTATCGGCCTGCGGGGCGCTGGCCATGAACCCCATTTCCGGCGCGGCGGGCGCTGACGTGTCGGTCTTGGCGCTGGCCTCGATCAGATTCAGCCGCGCATCCACATTTTCGACGCTGGCCTTGATCTCGCGGATGTCGTCCGACGCCTGGTTGCTGTCGATCTTGCGCAGCAGCTCGTCGGACACCTCTTCCACCTTGGCCAGGGCCTGGGCGGAACGCTGGTCGGTCGTCTGCAGCCGCTCGCCCATATCGGCGATGGCGGCTTCGAGCGCGGCCAGCGGCTCGGCAAACACGCTCTTGCCGCCATTGGTGAGGTCGGCGATCTGGCGCATCTGGCCGGCGATGTCGCTGACGCTGGTCTCGATGGTCTGGATGGCGTCGGCGCTGTGCTGCTCGGCCTGGGCGATGCGGCTGTTGGTGGCCTCGATCTTCTCGCTGGCATCCGCTGCCTGCTGGCGCGTGGCTTCCACCCGCTCTTCAAGCTGGGCAACGAGCTGGGCGGTGGGGCTGGTCTCCTTGCGCGCCGCCTCGGCGGCAGCGGCAATGGCGCCTTCGCGGATACCGTCCAGACGACCGCCCATGTCGTCGATGGCGCGGGCGATCTGGTCCACGTCGCGCTGGGCATTTGTCTCCACCTGGCCGATGCGGCCGGTGACCTCGGCAAGGTTCTGCTGCAGGGCGGCGATGGTGCCTTCAAGAGACTGGATCGCCTCCACGCTGACGCCGGGCTTGGTGTCGGCAGCGGCCTTCTCGAGCTTCTCAAGATCACCGCGCAGGCCCGACAGCGCCTTTGCGGTGCGCGTATCCGAGGCTTCGATGTGGTCCACCACATTGCCGATGGCACGCTCGAGCGCTGAGACGGCGTCGTCATTGCTGGTCGACCGCGCCGTGGCGGCAGATGCGGCCTGCATGGCCTGCTCGCGCGCCGCATCAACGGCGGTTTCGGTCTTGTCGAGGCGGCGGGACAGGTCGGACAGGGAAGATTGCAGGCTGCGCACGACTTCCGGCGTCTGGGTATCGACGGAGCGCGCCCGCGTGGCGGCTTCCTCGGCCCGGCGCTCGGTTTCCTCCAGCCGGTTGGAGATGGCGCGCAGGCCGCGCTCCACCGTGCGCATGGCATCGGTGTTGAGCATCTCGGCCTTCTCAAGCCCGCGCTCGGACTTTTCCAGCCGCTCGCGCAATTCGGACAGGGTGGTTTCAAGGCCGGAGTTACCGCCCATGCCGCCGTCGCGGCTCAGGCGCTCGGTCTGGTCCAGCCGCGCGGACATGTCCGCCAGCGCGTCGTCAAGACCGGACAGGGCCGTCTCGCTGCGCCGTTCGGACCGTTCCAGACGATGGACGAGGTCTCGCAGCGCGTCAGTCACGGGGCTGAAGTCGATCTGTAGCGCCTGCTGGGGCATGGGGGTCCCTGTCGGCGACGCAGGCGGTGTGGAGGCGGGTGCGCCGGGCATGTCCGGCATATCCGCGTCCGACGCGTCGATGATCTTTTCGTTGAGCCATTGCCCAAGGGTTTTCCCCTCGCGACGCGCTGCACTCTTGGCCGCTTCGCGAGCTTCCGGCTCTATGCCTTTTACGCTCCAGGGAACCCCAGGTCTCATCCGAATCGCATCCGCCCTCTTTGATTCGGAACGTATCCATGGGTGAGTCTTGTGTAAAGCTGCGCGCCAGCCCCAAAATCTGGGCCAAACACGCGCGATTCAAGGTTAATGGCGGGGCGCACACGGGCCCCCCGGCCGGTGAATTCGTTAAGGCTAGTTAAGAGGGGGTAAAGAAGCGGTTAACGCGGGCCCGCCCCTGTGGATCATTTCCGCTGTTTTCTGCGGATTTTGGCGGGGTTCGGCGCGGTGCGGCGGCTCAGGGGCGTGGGGACAGACCGTCCGCATCCGGATCTGCGTCGGCGGAACCGTCCGTTTCAGGCCCCGGCCCGGCCTCTGTATCGGGCTCCGGCTCCGGCTCCGGTAGGGGCCGCAGCGACGGCTCACTGGCCAGCAGCATCACGATATAGACCGCCCGGCCATTCTCAGCCGCTCCCAGCCCCACATGGCCGTGGCGCTGGTCGAACAGGTTGCGCCGGTGCGGCGCGCTGTCGATCCAGGCCTCGACGGCTGCCAGCGCCGTGTCGTCGGCATCCTCGCGGGGGCGGATCGTCCGCATGGCAATGTTCTCGCCCGCAATGCCGATGAAGTCCGGGAACTTGGCCATTACCCGCTCGCGCGGGCCGTCCCCTTCCGGTGACCGGTGAGCCATGTAGCGGCGTTCTACCATGTCGCGGGCATGCTCGATGGCGATGGCCTCAAAGCCCGCATCCCGCTCCACCCGGCGCGCGCCGACCCCGCCGCGGGCCTTGTTGACCTGTTTGTAGAGCGCCAGGCGCAGGGCGCGCATGGCCTCGGTCTCGCTGTCCAGCACGGACGAGATATCTGAGTCGCCGGACGCGCTTTCGGTGGCCTCGGCGGTTAATTTTTTTTCATCACTCCCCCGTGACCGGTCGTCGTCGCGGGCGGCGGCAGGCAGCGCGAGGGTTGAGCCGAGCAGCAGGGCAAGGCCCAGCGCCGCGGCGGACAGGCCACGGCAGGTGCCGGTCAGGTCGTTGAATTTATTATGCTTTCCGGCCATCTGGTCCGCCCCTGAGGTCCCCGCTCCGGCGCACTATGGCCCAGCCGGCCGGGCGGCGGAAGGCGGGCTGCGCCGCATGATGAATTGACAGGTTCTGAAAAAGAACTCAGTGTTGACGTTTACGTCAACGGAACCTAGAGTTCTTGTGTGAAAACTGGACACTGTGTTCAGTTTTTGCGATCAACCGGCCTGGCACCCCTCTAACCGGCCATTCAGGGAGGGGCGGCACCCGCAGCGGCAAGCGCCGCGCGGCCCGCTTTGATGAAACGGCCCCGTTCACAACGGACGGACCAGGAAGAAAGGTAGAGCACCATGGATACCCAGACCGCCCACAAGGACAGTTCAGCCGCCAATGCGGCCCTGCCGGCCCACGCCGCCCGCCCGGGCGAGCCCGGCCATGACGCCGACGGCCCCACCTTCTCGATCACCCAGCTGGCCGAGGAATTCGACGTCACCACCCGCGCGATCCGCTTCTACGAGGACAAGGATCTGCTGCACCCGGCCCGTGACGGCCAGACGCGCATCTATTCCGCCCGCGACCGCGCCCGCCTGCTGCTGATCCAGCGCGGCAAGCGCGTCGGCTTCTCGCTGTCGGAAATCCGCGAGATCATCGACATGTATGACCTGCGCGACGGCCTCACCAAGCAGCTGGTGCATGCGCGCGGCAAATATGAAGAGCAGATTGCCAAGCTCGAATCCCAGCGCAAGGACATTGATGAATCCATCAAGCTCCTTCGGACCGGCCTTGAGTTTGTCGACGGCGAGCTTACCAAGCGCAAGGGCGCAGGTGAGTGCGCAAAGGCCGCAAAGAGCCCAAAAATCACAAGCGCCGAGCAGCCTCAGGCGTAAGTTTCAGGGAGATTGGCGGGATGCGGCTGTCGCATCCCAGTGATCAACTTATTTCAGATTGCAGCGGGCCCCTCTCCCGCAAGGAGAGGGCCGGCCCCACATCCACCCCCGGCATACCCGCGCAATCAGGAGCAAGATCCCCATGCCCACATACAAGGCCCCCACGCGTGAATATGGTTTCCTGCTGCATGAGCTGCTGGACCTGTCCCGCTTTTCCAACCTTCCCGGTTTCGCCGAGGCGACGCCTGATCTGCTCGACCAGATCATGGAGCAGGCGGCGAAATTCACCGAAGAAGTCCTCCAGCCCCTCAACAAGGTGGGCGACGAGCAGGGCTGCACCCTGAAGGACGGCGAAGTCACCACGCCCGACGGGTTTGCCGATGCCTACAAGCAGCTGGTGGACGGCGGCTGGCCGGCGCTGGTGTGCGACCCGGATTATGGCGGCCAGGGCCTGCCCAACACGGTGGGCGTGCTGTTCAACGAGATGGTGTCCTCCGCCAACATGGCCTTCGGCATGTATCCGGGCCTGAGCCATGGCGCCTATTCCGCGCTGATCCACCACGGCTCCGACGAGCAGAAGGACATGTATCTGCCCAAGCTCGTCTCCGGCGAGTGGACCGGCACCATGAACCTGACCGAACCCCATTGCGGCACCGATCTGGGCCTGCTGCGCTCCAAGGCCGTGCCCGATGGCGACGGCAGCTACGCGATCTCCGGCCAGAAGATCTGGATCTCCGCCGGTGAGCATTCGATGTCCGACAACATCATCCACCTGGTGCTCGCCCGCATCGAGGGCGCACCGGAAGGTGTCGGCGGCATCTCGCTGTTCATCGTGCCCAAGTTCCTCGTCAACGACGACGGCTCACTGGGCGAGCGCAACACGCTTCAGTGCGGCGGCCTCGAAGAGAAGATGGGCATCCACGGCAACGCCACCTGCGTGATGAACTATGACGGCGCCAAGGGCTGGCTGGTCGGTGAGGAGAACAAGGGCCTGCGCGCCATGTTCACCATGATGAACGAAGCGCGCCTCGGCGTCGGCCTGCAGGGCATCTCCCAGTCGGAAGTCGCCTACCAGAACGCCCGCGACTTCGCGCTTGAGCGCATCCAGGGGCGCGCGCTTACCGGGCCGAAAAACGAGGACGGCCCGGCCGACCCGATCATCGTGCACCCGGATGTGCGCCGCATGCTGCTCAATGTGCGCACCTTCAACGAAGGCGCCCGTGCGCTGCTGGTGTGGACCGCCCTGTGGGGCGACCTCGCCGAAAAGGCCGAGGATGAGGAAACCCGTCAGAAGGCGGATGATCTCATGGGCCTGATGACGCCCATCCTCAAGGGTTATTGCACCGACAAGGGCTTTGCCAATGCGGTGGAAAGCCAGCAGGTCTATGGCGGCTCCGGCTACACCCGGGAATGGGGCGCTGAACAGTTTGTGCGCGATGCGCGCATTGCCATGATCTATGAGGGCACCAACGGCATCCAGGCGCTGGACCTTGTGGGCCGCAAGCTTGCCGCCAATGGCGGCCGCGCGGTCTTCACCTTCTTCAAGGAGGTGGACGACTTCATCGCCGCCAACAAGGACGACGAGACGCTGGCCGAGATCATCGCACCCCTCGGCGTGGCCCGGAAGCAGCTCGAGGAAGCGACCATGTGGTTCATGGAAAACGCCCTCAAGAACCCGGATCACGCAGGCGCGGGTGCGGCTGATTACCTGCACCTCTTCGCCCTCACGGCCATTGGCCTGATGTGGGGCCAGATGGCGAAGATCGCCCATCAGCGCCTCGCAGGCGACGCGGCGGGCGACGCCTTCTACGAGACCAAGCTCGTGACCGCCCGCTATTTCGTGAACCGCATGCTGCCCCAGGCCGCAACCCATCTCGCCGCCATCAAGGCCGGTGCCGATGATGTGATGGCCCTGACGGCAGACGCCTTCTGACACGCATCCTATACAGACAAGACGACAGGGAGACGCAATCAAGATGTCGGCACTACAGGTCGAAACCCCGGACTGGATGACCGAAGATCTCCAGATCTTTTCCGACGCCGTGGGCAAGTTCTTTGAAAAGGAACTGAAGCCCCACGTGGACAAGTGGGAAAAGCAGGAAATCGTCGATCGCGACGCCTGGACCAAGGCCGGTGAGGCCGGCATCCTGTGCGCCTCCATGCCGGAGCAATATGGCGGCGGCGGCGGCACCTTTGCCCATGAGGCGGTGATCATCCACCAGATGGGCAAGCAGGGCATCGGCGGCTTCGGTGCCTCGCTGCACAACGCCATCATCGCTCCCTACATCAACGAGTACGGCACCGAGGAACAGAAGCAGCGCTGGCTGCCGAAGATGGCCACCGGCGAACTCGTCGGCGCCATCGCGATGACCGAGCCGGGCACCGGCTCCGACCTTCAGGCGGTGAAGACAACCGCCAAGCAGGACGGCAACGAATACGTCATCAACGGTTCCAAGACCTTCATCACCAACGGCCAGACGGCAAACCTCATCATCGTGGTTGCCAAGACCAACCCGGACGAGGGCGCCAAGGGCATCTCGCTCATCATCGTCGAAACCGACGAGGTGGAAGGCTTCAAGCGCGGCCGCAACCTCGACAAGATCGGCCAGAAGTCCCAGGACACCTCCGAGCTGTTCTTCGACAATGTCCGCGTGCCCACCTCCAACCTTCTGGGTACGGATGAAGGCCAGGGCTTCATCCAGCTGATGCAGCAGCTCCCCTCCGAGCGCCTGCAGATCGGCCTCCAGGGCGTTGCCGCCATGGAATCCGCGCTGGACGAAACCATCGCCTATGTGAAGGAGCGCAAGGCCTTCGGCCGGTCGATCCTCGATTTCCAGAACACCCAGTTCAAGCTCGCCGAGTGCAAGACCAAGGCGACCATCGCCAAGGTGTTCTGCGATTACTGCACGGGCCTTCTGCTCGAGGGCAAGCTCGATGCGTCAACGGCTTCCATGGCCAAATACTGGGTCTCCGATGCCCAGTGCGAAGTGGTGGACGAGTGCCTCCAGCTCTTCGGCGGCTATGGCTACATGAACGAATACCCGATTGCACGGCTGTATCGGGACAGCCGTGTGCAGAAGATCTATGGCGGCACCAACGAGGTGCAGAAGCTGCTCATCGCGCGCACGCTCTAGCCGCCATAAAAAGTCAGACTACGGATTAACAGCAGTTACTTTGCCAACAGGGAGAACGACCTATGGCTGAATGCTATATCTACGATCACGTGCGCACACCGCGCGGCAAGGGCAAGTCCGACGGTGCGCTGCACGAAGTGACCGCGCTCGAGCTGTCCACCCAGGTGCTGAAGGCCCTGCGCGACCGCAACAACCTCGACACCTCCAAGGTGGACGACGTGGTGCTGGGCTGCGTGGACCCGGTGGGTGAAGCCGGCTCCAACATCGCGCGTATCGCCGTGATGAACGCCGACTATGCCGAAACCACTGCCGGCGTGCAGATCAACCGCTTCTGCGCCTCGGGCCTCGAAGCCACCAACATGGCAGCGGCCAAGGTCATGTCCGGTGAGGCCGACATGGCCATCGGCGGCGGCATCGAGAGCATGAGCCGCGTCGGCATGGGTGCCTCGGGCGGTGCCTGGTCGTCCGACCCGTCCATCGCGCTCAAGTCCTACTTCACCCCGCAGGGCATCGGTGCCGACCTGATCGCCACCAAGTACGGCTTCTCCCGCGATGACGTGGATGCCTATGCTGTGGAAAGCCAGAAGCGCGCCGCCAACGCCTGGGACAACGGCTATTTCGACAAGTCCGTGATGGCCGTGAAGGACATCAACGGCCTCACCATCCTGGACAAGGACGAGCACATCCGCCCGGACGCCACCATGCAGTCCCTGGCCGCCCTGCAGCCGTCCTTCGCCGGTCTTGGCGAGTTCGCCTTCGACGGTGTGGCCACCGACCGCTACCCGGAAGTGGAGCAGATGAACCACGTGCACCACGCGGGCAATTCCTCGGGCATCGTGGACGGCTCCGCCGGCATCCTGCTCGGCACCAAGGAAATGGGCGATGCCCTCGGCCTCAAGCCGCGCGCCAAGATCCGCACCATGGCGTCGATCGGCTCCGAGCCCTGCATCATGCTGACGGGCCCTTCGGACGTGTCCCGCAAGGCGCTGAAGAAGGCCGGCATGGAAGTCGGTGACATCGACCTCTACGAGCTGAACGAAGCGTTTGCCTCCGTCGTGCTGCGCATGATGCAGGCGCTGGATATCCCGCATGAGAAAATGAACGTGAACGGCGGCGCCATCGCCATGGGTCACCCGCTGGGTGCCACCGGTGCGATGATCCTCGGCACGGTGCTCGACGAACTCGAGCGCCGCGACCTCAACACGGCGCTCGCCACCCTGTGCGTCGGCGCCGGCATGGGCACCGCCACCATCATCGAACGCGTCTAAGGCGAGGCTGTTTCGAAGGCTGGCGGGCTGTCGCCCGCTGACCCTCACCCCAACCCTCCGCACAAGGGGGAGGGGGACATCTCTCACCCCTCCCCTTGATGGGGAGGGGCCGGGGGTGGGGTGACGCCCCACGGGGCCAGCCAGAAACTGTCCTCCGCAAACGGAGCATTTTGAAAATGTCAGACTACGAGAATTTCGGATTTGAAGTGGATGGCGACGGCATTGCGGTCGCCACCTGGGACATGCCGGGCCGCTCGATGAACGTGCTGAGCCAGTCCTCCATGAAGGATTTGGCCGACATCATCGAGAAGGTGGCAACGGACGATGCCATCAAGGGCCTCGTCCTCACCTCCGGCAAGGGCGCGTTCTGCGCCGGTGCTGATCTGTCCATGATGGGCTCCAATGCCGGCGGGGGCGCCGGCGGGTCCGAACAGGACAAGGTGAAGGCGCTGTATGAAGGCAACATCGCCTTCAACATGCAGCTGCGCCGCATGGAAACCTGCGGCAAGCCGATTGCGGCCGCCATCACCGGCACGGCGCTCGGCGGCGGCCTTGAAGTGACGCTGGCCTGCCACGCGCGCTTTGTGGCCGACAACCCCAAGGCCCAGCTCGGCCTGCCGGAATCCAAGGTCGGCCTGCTGCCCGGCGGTGGTGGCACCCAGCGTCTGCCGCGCATGATCGGCGCCGCAGCCGCCCTGCCGCTGATCCTGCAGGGCCAGGCCCTGTCGCCGGAAAAGGCGCAGGCCACCGGCATCGTCAACAAGGTCGTTCCGGCGGACAAGCTGGTGGACGAAGCCAAGGCGTGGATCAAGGAAGGCCTCACCGCCGAGCCGATCAAGCTTGGCAAGCGCGGGCCGGAGCGTCTTCCGGCAGCCGTGCAGCCCTGGGACATGCCGAAATACCGCATCCCCGGCGGCGGCCCGCACGACAAGGGCGGCGGGCAGACCTTCACCATCGGCAACGCGATGCTGAACAAGACCACCCATCGCAACTACCCGGCGCAGCAGTACATCCTCTCCTGCGTCTATGAAGGCCTGCAGGTGCCCATCGAAGCCGGTCTGCGCATTGAATCGCGCTACATGACCAAGCTGATGATGGACCCGCGCTCCAAGGCGATGATCCGCTCCCTGTTCCTCTCCATGCAGGAACTCAACAAGGGCGCGCGCCGTCCCAAGGGCGTGGACAAGTGGGAAGTGAAGAAGCTCGGCATCCTCGGCGCCGGCATGATGGGCGCGGGCATTGCCTATGTCTCCGCCAAGGCCGGCATGGATGTGGTGCTGCTCGACACGGATCAGGCGAATGCCGACAAGGGCAAGGCCTATTCCGAGGGCCTGCTCGACAAGGCCATCTCGCGCGGCAAGTCCACCGAGGAAAAGAAGCAGGCGCTTCTCTCCAAGATCACGGCCACCACTGACTATGACGATCTGGACGGCTGCGACCTGGTGATCGAGGCGGTGTTTGAAAGCCGCGAGATCAAGGCCGAGGTCACCAAGAAGGCCGAACCGAAGATCGCCAAGGGCGGCATCTACGGCTCCAACACCTCGACCCTGCCGATCACCGGCCTGGCCGAGTCCTATTCCAAGCCGCAGGAATTCATCGGCATCCACTTCTTCTCGCCGGTGGACAAGATGCAGCTGGTGGAAATCATCATGGGCGAAAAGACCAATGATGAGACGCTGGCCAAGGCCATGGACTATGTGGCGCAGATCCGGAAGACGCCGATTGTCGTCAATGACAGCCGCGGCTTCTACACCTCGCGCTGCTTCGGCACCTATGTGTCCGAAGGCATCTCCATGCTGGCAGAGGGCATCGAGCCCGCCATCATCGAGAATGTCGGCAAGATGACCGGCATGCCCATGCCGCCGCTGGCGCTCAACGACGAAGTGTCGCTCGACCTCGGCTACAAGGTGCGCCAGCAGACCAAGAAGGACCTCGGCGACAAATATGTCGAAGGTCCCGGCGACAAGATCATCGAGGACATGGTCGTCACCCATGGCCGCCTGGGCAAGAAGGTGGGTAAGGGCTTCTACGACTGGCCGGCGGAGAAGGGCGGCACCAAGCGCCTGTGGCCGGACCTGCACAAGGTCGTGGAGCACACCAAGGGCATCGAGGACGTGGATACCGAGGAGCTGCGCAACCGCTTCCTCTTCATCCAGGCGCTCGAAGCCGCCCGCTGCTTCGAGGAAGAAGTGGTGACGGACGTGCGTGACGCCGATGTCGGCGCCATCCTCGGCTGGGGCTTCGCCCCCTGGTCCGGCGGCCCGCTGTCGCTCATCGACATGACGGGGACGGAAGAGTTCGTGAAGCAGTGCGACGCGCTCGCCCAGAAATACGGCGACCGCTTCAAGCCCAACGCCCTGCTGCGCGACATGGCCTCGAAGGGCGACACCTTCTACAGCCGCTTTAACCCGGCAGCCAAACAGGCCGCTGCTGCTGAATAAGCGGGGCGCCTGAACAACGAGACGACAAAGGGCCGCTGAGGAAACTCAGCGGCCCTTTTTGTTTGGGCTGGGGTTAGAAAACCCAAACCGCTCACCCTCCGGCTTGACCGGAGGGCCCATCTGACTCGCGAACTCCCATGGACCCTCCGGTCAAGCCGGAGGGAGGGCGGAGGGGGAGTGAGGGAGTGAATTGGGACTTCCAGCCGACCGCATCCCCGGGCTTGACCCGGGGCCCACTCGCGATTGCTGCGGGTGAGGGCGGGGGCGAGTAGGCCCCGGATCAAGTCCGGGGCGACCGGGAGGGGCTAACAACAGGATGAACTAAGCTTCGCTAAGGGAATTAGCACCACCTTGCATTGCTATTGCTTGTCGGTGCGAGCGTCCACAATTCGCATTAGATGACTTGCGAGAAAAATCATCTCCGCAGCTTCGCTAGCTTCGATTATTGTCACTGTGCGATGGCTAGATGGGTTCTTGTAGGAGCCAATCGCTCCAGCGAACAATTCGGCCAACGATTCTTGCTCTGCGACTGGCATGTTTGCGTCAGTCAACGGGCCATCGATTTTCGCAAAAGCCTTTCGCATCATTGGTCGTCCAAAGTCTGATTCCGAGTAACCGCATGCCTCTCGAACGGCGACTTCCACTTGCTTGAAGGCACAGAACACGGCCGTATCAAAATCACCCTGGCGAAAAATCGGGAGTGCACGTTCCTGAATTCTCGGATGAAGGAGTTCGGCGGGCAATGCGCTTGATCTAATGTATGCTTCTAGAGTGGCTTCCTCCGCGGCCTTACGTGCGCGTCTTGCTGGTCGGTACCAAATTCCGGTTGATGCTTGCCGAGGGTCCGGGACAATCAAGCACTCAGATACCAGCCATGACCAAGCCTCTGAGATTGCGACCATCAGGTCTTCCGAATGACCATGTGATCTGTATTCACGCTCCAGATCATTGATTAAGTTAGTGAGGCATGCCGTTTGTCCCTTTTTTTCGTTTGAAACTAAGTGCTTGAGCATTACCCAAGCTAGTTCTTCATGATTAGCGTGTGCTGCGGCTTCTAAGTCCTTAAAGTGTTCATCCAACCAGGTAGTCATTTCGTAAGTCCTGTATGCGGCCGTTCTGGGTTAAGCCTGTGCACATCGAACATCATCGCAAGGCCTGAGAGAGACAAACTCACCCAAACCCCACCAAGAGCTCTGTACCCGTTGCTTCGGCCACTTTCATCAGCGTCTTCGTGCTCGGCATCTGGCGGCCGCTTTCCATGCGGGCGATGGCGGATTGGGTGGTGCCCATGCGGGTGGCGAGGTCGGCCTGGGTGAGGCGGGCCGTCTTGCGCGCGTCGATGATGGCGCGGGCGATGCGGAACTCAGGACCGAGCCGCTCATACTCGGCTTTCACCGCCGGGTCGCGCAGTGCCTTTTTCCGATAGGCCTCAAGGGTCTTGGTCATCTCACCTCCTCGGCCCGCGTGCGGGCTATCTCCAGGGCGCGGCGCGGGGTCTTCTGCGTCTTCTTGACGAAACCGTGCAGCACAATCACGCGCCGGCCGGTCGCGGTGACGTAGATGGCGCGGGCAATGCCGTCCCGGCCTTTCATCCGCATCTCCCACAGCTTGCCGTCGGGATGCTTTATATGCGGCGCGCCGACGGCAGGCAGGCCGACACTTTCAATCAGCTCCGCGATCCGCAGAAACCGCGCCTGCATATCCGCAGGCAGGGCCTCAATCTCGGCGACAACACAGTCATCCAGAAATTCGACACGCCAGGACATATAGCAAAAATGATATTTTTGTTCAAGTGTTCCCGGGTAAGTAGATCGGGGTTGTGGAGGCGGTGCAAGCAGGAAGCCGCGAGACAGATGGGCCCTCCGGTCAAGCCGGAGGGAGGGCGGGGTAGGTAGAGAGTTGGGACCTCCAGCCGACCCCATCCCCCATCCCCGGGCTTGACCCGGGGTCCAGTCGCGATTGCTGCGGGTGGGGGCCGAGGCGAGTAGGCCCCGGATCTGGTCCGGGGCGACGGAGGGTGGCGTGAGGGAAGCGCGACATTTCACCTCTCCCCTTGCGGGAGAGGTCGGTGCATGAGCACCGGGTGAGGGGGGTGGGCCTGTCAGCCGTCGCGACCGTCGGAATTGGGTCACAGGCGCTGTTGCCCCCTCACCCTCCCACGGCCTGATGGCCGCGGGCCCCTCCCTCTCCCGCAAGGGGAGAGGGGGAGTGGGCGTGCCGGGCGTGATGTCAGAACCGTCTGCTCCGCTGCCGTCTGATACTTTTGCTGTCTGCTGCTAGGCCGCGGCGGAGGCGGCCTGTGGCGGGGCCTTGTCGGTGAGGAGCAGCGGAGGGACTGCCACGACACCGGCATTGGCATCGACATCAAGGCTCTCGATCAGTGCGCGGCGGAAGGCGAGCGGGTCGGCGATGGCGGGGAGGCCGAAATCGCCGATGTCTTCGCCGCGGATATTGAGCCGTCCGCAATCGAACAGGCGTTCCAGCAGGCTCTGCTCCAGCGTGATGGCATGGATGCGGCTGGCGGTGAATTCATCCGTATGCCGCGAGATGAAGCCGCGCTTGTAGATGAAGCGCCGGTTGGTGATGACGAGCTCCGTCGTCCATTTGCGCATCTGCCGCGACAGGAATACCGCGATGCCGATCAGCGCCCAGCCGGCCAGCAGCAGCCACAGCCAGGAGATGAGGTTGTATGTCCAGTGGAACCGGCCTTCCGCGAGAATGACTTCGCGGGGCGCAAGGGTGCGGGCGGCATAGGACATGACGGGTCTCCGGATGTGTGGGTGGGGCTTTCGGGGCCGGGAGGCATCGGGAAGCGGCAGGCATCTCCTCTGGCTGAGCGGGTCTCGCTACGGACTGGATATGGGGAGACGCGCGGTACCGGGAAAGCAAAATCGGTCACGGCTGCGCCGGTTTTCGTGGGGGGGCTCTGGAGAGTTGTTTCTATCCGCTCTCCCTCCGGCTTGACCGGAGGGCCCACCTGACTAGCGGACTCCCATGGACCCTCCGGTCAAGCCGGAGGGAAGGCGGGGGGGAGTTGGAGCGTCCAGCCAACCCCCCCCCATCCCGCATCCCCGGGCTTGACCCGGGGTCCACTCGCGGCTGCTGCGGGTGGGGGCTGAGGCGAGTAGGCCCCGGATCTGGTCCGGGGCGACGGGGGGTGGTGCGAGGCAGGCGCGAAACGGCACCTCTCCCCTTGCGGGAGAGGTCGGTGCGTGAGCACCGGGTGAGGGGGGTGAGCCTGTCAGCCGTCGCGACCGTCGGAATTGGATCGCGGGCGCTGTTCCCCCTCACCCTCCCACGGCCGGACGGCCGCGGGCCCCTCCCTCTCCCGCCAGGGGAGAGGGAGATTGGGAGCGGCTCTCGGCGAAATGGGGCGAGCCATTTGCCGTCGCCCCTGGGACGATCTGGCTGTAAGGTGCTCCCATCACGCCATCAAAAAACACAATTATCACTCACACAGGGAGAGACACCCATGGCCAGCGAAGGCGCAAAGCAGGTTCTGGAATTGCTCGCATCCACCCCGGCGCCGGCGGAGCCGCCGACTGTGGCGCAGCAGCGGGCCAATATGGAAGCGGCCACGGCTGCCTTTCCGGTGCCCGAGGACGCGACCATTACCCCCGTCACCGCCAATGGCGTGCCTGGCGAGTGGGTGGCCATGCCCGGCGCGTCAGAAAAGCATGCGGTGCTCTATCTGCATGGCGGCGGCTATGTCATCGGCTCGCCCAAGACCCACCGCTCTCTGACGGCCGCGCTGGCGACGGAAATGGGCGCGAAGCTCCTGGTGATCGACTACCGCATGGGGCCGGAAGACCGCTGCCCGGCGGCGATCGACGACGCGGTGGCGGCCTATGAGTTTTTGCTGGCCGAAGGCTATGACGCAGCCAACCTCGCCATTGCGGGCGACAGCGCCGGCGGCGGGCTGACCATTGCCACGCTGGTGGCCCTGCGCGACAAGGGCGTGGCCCTGCCCGCGGCCGCAGCCCCCATCTCGCCCTGGGTGGACCTCACGGGCAACTCGCCCACCATGGAAACCCGCAAGGATGTGGACCCGATGGTGCAGAAGGAGGGCCTGCTCGCCATGGCAGCGCATTATCGCGGTGATCTGCCTGCGGAGGACCCGCGGGTCTCCCCGCTGTTTGCCGACCTCAAGGGCCTGCCGCCGCTTTTGATTCAGGTCGGCGATCATGAAACGCTGCTGGGTGATTCCGAAGAACTCGACACGCGTGCCCGCGCCGCCGGCGTGGAAACGCGGCTCGAGATCTGGGACGAGATGGTGCACGTCTTCCACATGTTCCATTTCATGATGCCCGAAGCCGCTGAAGCCAACCGCCGCATCGGCGAGTTCTTCCGCATCAAATGGGGTGTCGAAGCCGCCAGCGCGGCGGAATAAAAAGCTGTGCCGTCCCCGTCCTGTCATTCCGTGGCTTGACCGCGGAAGCCAGGGCGGCGGGCGGTGAGCCATGTTGCTTTGGACCCCGTGGTCAAGCCACGGGGTGACAGGGTATGGGGCAATCCCTGATGCCCGGGGCACCACATACTGACGAACAGGAACCAGGATCACATGCGGACCAACACGCTCTATGGCGGGCCGATCTCGCTTTATACCGGCAAGGCGCGGGCCTATCTCGACTGGAAGCAGATTCCGTATACGGAAGTTCTGTCAACGGCGGAGGTCTACAAGGAGATCATCCTGCCGCGTGTTGGCTGGCCGGTGATCCCCGTTGTGGTGACGGCGGATGACGAGACCCTGCAGGACACGACCGAGATCATCGATCATTTCGAGGCCGAAGAGCCCGAGCCGTCCGTCTACCCGTCCGGCCCGGCGCAGAAGCTGGCCGCGTTGCTGATTGAAGTCTTCGGCGATGAATGGATGAAGATCCCGGCGATGCACTATCGCTGGAACTACAATGAGGACTGGATCCTCACCCAGTTCGGCGCCCTGTCGGCACCGGACGCGTCGCCCGAAGACCAGCGTGAGATTGGCGAAAAGCGCGCCGGCCCTTTCCGCGGGGCGCTGCCCTTCCTCGGCGTCCACCCGGAAACGCGCGGCGCGGTGGAGGAAAGCTACGAGGGGCTGCTGGCAGAGCTGTCCGCGCATTTCGAGACCCATGACTTCCTGTTCGGTTCACGGCCCTCCGTCGGTGATTACGGCCTCATCGGCCCGCTTTACGCGCATAATTACCGCGACCCCAAATCCGGCGAGATGATGAAGGCGACCGCCCCGCGCGTTGCCCGCTGGGTGGAGCGCATGGTGACGCCGCCCGCCCCGCGCGGCGGCGACTTCCTACCCGACGACGTGGTGCCGGAGACGTTGGTCCCGCTGCTGGCGCGCTTTGCTGTGGAATATCTGCCGGTGCTGGAAAAGACGGTTTCAGCGTTCACCGCCTGGGCGCACGACCAGGCGCCGGGCACGGAAATCCCCCGCGCGCTGGGCATGCATGAATTCACCCTGGGCGGCGTTACCGCCGAGCGGGCGATCTTCACCTTTGACCTGTGGATGCTGCAGCGGCCGCTTGATTTCTATCGCGGGCTTGAGGGCGACGCGAAAGAGGCAGCGGACAGGCTTCTCGCACGCGCCGGGCTGGGCGGCATTGTCGCACTGCCGGATTATCCACGAATTACCCGTAAAAACTTCAAGACGGTTCTGGCATAGTGACGGCATCAATCTCCCCTGACTGAATACGGAGTGCCCTATGTCCAGTGAAGGCCTGCACGAACCCATCGAGAAACTGAGCGATAAGACGCTCAACATGCATCGTGCCATCGTGTCGCTGATGGAGGAGCTCGAGGCTGTGGACTGGTATGGCCAGCGGGCCGACGGCTGCTCGGACGCCGATCTCAAGGCGATCCTCATTCACAATATGAACGAGGAAATCGAGCATGCGGTGATGGTGATGGAATGGCTGCGCCGCAACAACGAGACCTTCGCCAGGGAAATGAAGGAGCGTCTGTTCACGGACGATCCCATCGTCAAGCCGCACAGCCACCCGGACGACCACTAGGAGCGTCTCCTGCCGCCGCAAATGACCGTTTCCCCGGCGGCAACCGGCCCGCCGGGGAACAAGGCTTGCCGCCGCCTTCCTGCTTGCTAGACTTTTGATCAAGCACACGAGAGCCCGCTCAGAACAGGGCCCGTGACGGGAGGAAGACATGGACTACACGCAGATCGCCTATCGGCGTGACGGCACGCTCGGCGTCGTCACCATGAACCGGCCGGACAAGCTCAACGCCTGGACCCCGCGCATGGCGGAGGAAATGGCGCATGCCTTCCGCACCGCCAATGATGATTCCGAGGTGGCGGTGATCGTGCTCACCGGCGAGGGCCGCGGCTTCTGCGCCGGGGCCGACATGGAAGACACTTTCAAATCGCGGCTCGACGGCACCGATCCCGGCTCGAACACCGCGGGCGGCTCCGGCGGCCTGCCGGAAGGCCTCGACTGGATCGGGCTGGTGCGCTCATCCAAGCCGATGATCGCCGCCGTCAACGGCCCCGCCGTCGGCATTGGCGTCACGCAGATCCTGCCATTCGACGTCATCATTGCCGCCGAGGACGCCAAGTTCGGGCTCGTCTTCGTCAAGGTCGGCATCGTGCCGGAACTGGCGTCATCGCATTTTGCGACCGCCCGCATGGGCTTCGGCAAGACGAGCGAGATGATGCTCTCCGGCAATCTCTATACGGGCCGTGAGGTGGCGGAGTTTGGCCTCGCCGACCACGCCGTGCCGGCAGATCAGCTGTGGGACAAGGTGCGCGAGGTGGCGGCGCTGTTCGAGAACAACCCCGAGCCGATGATGCGCATGACCAAGCAGCTCCTGTCGCAGAACCTGGCCGAGCATGACCTGACATTGGTGCAGCGGCGCGAGACCGAGGCGCTGAAACAGTGCTGGTCCATGGCCGAGCACCATGAGGCGGTGGATGCCTTCCTCAACAAGCGCCAGCCGGACTTCAAGGCCGCGGCAGCCCGCAGGCGTGCGCAGGCAGCTGAATAATCATCAGAGAACGGAGCATCCGATGGCCGAACAGCGTGCGTATGAGGTCGAGCGCATTCCCTTCTTCCTGCACTGGCAGGAAAAGGCCGCCTTCAAGGAAACCTATGCCGGGGCCATGGATACGGTGGTGGTGGAAGGCCAGCACCTGAAGCCCAAGGGGTCAGCCTCAAAGACCGTGCTGATCTTCATGCACCCCACGGGCACGATGAACCTGCTGCCCATGCCCAACGCGCTGGCGGCATCGGGCATTCCCTGTCTCACCTGCGGCAGCCGCTACCCGCATAACGACACGGCGCTGATCATGGAAAAGGTGATCCTCGATATGGGTCACTACATCCGCTACGCAAAAGAGAAGCTCGGCTATGAAAAGGTGATCCTGGCCGGCTGGTCCGGCGGCGGGTCACTGTCCATGTTCTACCAGTCGCAGGCGGAGAACCCCACCATCGAGGCAACGCCCGCGGGCGATCCGGTGGATGTGAAAGGCGCGGGGCTGATCCCGGCGGACGCTGTGCTGCAGCTTGCCGCCCATGTCAGCCGCGCCATCACCCTGACCGAGTGGATGGACCCGGCGGTGGCCGATGAACTGGACCCGGAAAAGCGTATCCGCGAGCTGGACCTCTATGACCCGGAGGCGCCCAACCAGCCGCCATATTCAGCTGAGTTCCTGGCAACCTTCCGGGCCGCGCAGATTGCCCGGTCCCGGCGCATCGATGACTGGGTGCGCGAGAAGCTGGCGCATCTGAAGCGCACCGGCCGCGAAAACGAGGAGCACTGCTTTGTCGTCTACGGCACCATGGCCGACCCGCGCTGGCTCGACCCCACGATCGACGCCAATGACCGCAAGGGCCCCAACTGGTGCTACATGGGCGAACCGCGCGTGGTGAACATGATGCCGGCGGGCCTTGCCCGCTTCTGCTCCCTGCGCGGCTGGCTGTCGCAATGGTCGTACACGGAAAGCCGTGCCGACGGGCCGAAATGCGCAGGCGCGATCAATGTGCCGTTCCTGGTGATCGACAACTCAGCCGATGATGCCTGCACGCCGAGCCATGCGGACCGCATCTATGCCAGCATCGGCCATGACGACAAGGAGCGCTACACCATCAAGGGCGCGACGCATTATTACATCGGCCAGCCGGACAAGATGGCCGAGGCCGTGGGCCTCACTATCGACTGGTTGGGGCGGAAGGGGATGCTCGTCTAGGCGCTGCTTCACATTCTGGCCGGAATTCGCGTCT